>CAJCID010000208.1 GCA_903970305.1 Rhodospirillales bacterium
AGCCGAGGTGGAGCCTTCTCAAGTTGGTCACGAGTAACGCTCTCTTGGCACAATACGGAAACAACGTAATTGCGGTGTAGTTCCCCTCGCCTCATTGACGTGGAGGGTCCGAGATCGCAGCTTAGCGTCGGACGCGAGCCGGCCCGTCCTTCGAGACTGGAGTCTTAGTGGCCAAGCGCAACGCGTGGCGCCGCTCCCCTAAAATCGCGGTAACCTAGGGACCTTCCACGCGCAGCGATCACAGCGAGCGCGGCTTCCTCTTCAGAAAGGTCTCGTTTCAATGCACCGCCAAGTCAGCCTGATCGGCGCGCCCACCGACGTGGGTGCAGGAACCCGCGGTTCGGGCATGGGTCCCGAAGCCCTTCGGGTCGCCAACATCGTTCCGCTCTTGGAGAGTCACGGCATCGAGGTCCTCGATCGGGGAAACCTGGCAGGACCGGCCAACCCGTGGGCCCCTCCGGTCGAGGGATACCGGCACCTGGCGGCGGTCGTCGCGTGGAATGAAAGTGTCCACAACGCGATCTACAAGGAGCTTGGGCTCGGGCGCTTTCCGATCCTGATGGGCGGGGATCATTGTCTGGCGATCGGCTCGATCAGTGCGGTGGCGCGTCACTGCCGCGAAACCGGCAGGAAGCTGCGCGTGCTCTGGCTCGACGCCCACGCGGACTT
Organism: Rhodospirillales bacterium; assembly: GCA_903970305.1. GTDB lineage: Bacteria > Pseudomonadota > Gammaproteobacteria > Burkholderiales > Burkholderiaceae_D > BOG-994. The sequence goes on from CAJCID010000208.1 coordinate 670, forward strand.
CAACACCAACCTTTTGACGCCGAGCGGCAACATCCACGGCATGCCGGTCGCGTGCCTGTGCGGTCGGGGACCACGTGAATTGGTCGAGATCGGGGGGCACATCCCCGCTTTGAGTCCGCGCGAGGTCCGGCAGATCGGGATTCGCAGCGTCGATCCCGGCGAGAAACAGCTTGTCCACGAGGTCGGCCTCGAGGTCTTCGACATGCGCTATGTCGACGAGATGGGCATGCGCGCGACGATGGATGCGGCGCTCGTCGACGTCGATTCCGACACCCATGTCCATGTCAGCTTCGACGTGGATTTCCTCGATCCCGAGATCGCCCCCGGTGTGGGTACGACCGTGCCGGGTGGCCCGACCTACCGGGAGGCGCAGCTCTGCATGGAGATGATCGCCGACACCGGCAGGCTCGCCTCCTTGGACGTGATGGAACTGAATCCGGCCCTGGATGTGCGCAACCGCACTGCCGAGGTCGCGCTCGAACTGATCGAGTCCCTCTTCGGCAAGAGCACCCTGATGCGCAAATCCGCAGTGGTCCCCCGGGAGGGGAGCTAAGAGGCGTGCTCGCACTCGTTCTCAAGTGTGCGCTGGGCGCAGCGGCAGTCCTTGTCATCGCGCTGTTGTCGCGCTCGCGCTATTTCGTGATCGCGGGGCTTGTGCCGCTCTTTCCGACGTTTGCGCTCATCGCGCACGTCCTGGTCGGCGCCGACCAGGGTCCCTTGGCGCTGCGGGCCACCGCGCTTTTCGGTCTATTCTCACTCGCCCCCTACGCGGTCTACCTGGGCGCTGTCTACGGGCTCTCGACGCGACTCTCTCTTCCGGCCTGTTTGGCCGCGGCAACGCTGGCCTGGATTGCGGCCGCCGTTCTCCTCATCCTCCTCTGGTCGCGCGTGCATCCCGAGGCCCTCTGAAGTGCTCCGGGGTTCGGCAGGCGCGATTTAATGCGCGCGCTTTGCGAAATCGGCGGCGAACTGGTTCGTGTAGGTGTCATCGAGGTTGATCTGCGCGGCCGAGATCTTGGGATCGAAGGCAGCCAGTGCCGCAACCATGTCACGCGCGCCCTCGGCATTCAAGATCCCGTTGGTCGAGTAGCCGTCTTTGACCTTCGCCAGCGCGGACAGATAGACCGCACGATCGCCCGCGATATAAGACGGAGGAACGAGCTGGGCCACCGCCTCGGGCGTAGCCTCGTGGAGCCACTTGCCGGCCTTGATGATCGCGTTGGCGAGCGCCTGGGTCGTCTGTGGATAGTCGTGCACGAAGCTCGCCTTGGCGTAGAGAACCGAGGTCGGGATCGGCCCGCCAAAAACCGCTTCGGTTCCGGAGCGCGTACGCGCATCGACCAACACCTTGATGAGGCCCTTCTCCTCCATCAAGGAGGCGGTGGCTTCGGCCGTGCAGATCGCGTCGATCTCGCCCGAACTGATCGCCGAGACCGCCGAGCCCGCGAGACCGACGCCGACGATCGAGACATCCTCGGGTTTGAGTCCAGCCGAGGCGAGGATCCGGTTGACCATCATATGGGTGGTCGATCCCGGCGCCGACACGCCGATTTTCTTGCCTTTCAGGTCCAACGGGGTCTTGATGCGATCGGCCTCTGAACTGGCGACGGCAAGGGCCAACTGCATGGAGCTCGCCATGACGACAAAGGACTCCAGATGTTGGCCCGAGGTCTGCATGCGTACGGTGTGTTCGTAGACCCCGGCGACGACATCGGCACTACCTCCCACGACCGCCTGGAGCGCCTTGCTGCCCCCGTTGAAATCGCTGATCTCGACCTCCAGACCCTCCTCCTTGAAGTAACCGAGCCGCTCGGCCACGGTCAGCGGAAGATAGATCATGGCGGACTGCCCTCCGACAGCAATCGAGACACGCGGCTTCTCAAGGGGAGGGTGCGCGGCACTCGCGTTCTGGACGAAGCTAAGGGCGATCAAGAGGGCTTGGAGTGCGCAGCGGGCAAGACGTCGGCCTCGCTCCCTGGATGATCTGATGGGCGATCTGTAGCGCATCTCCTGCATGATGGTCTCCTCTTGCTTGGAATAGGTGAAGTCGCAGGACCCTTGCCGCGGGTCGCTTCCTGGCACTTTCTGGCGACTAGCGGTGGGCGTCGAGCTCCTGCAGGATGGCGTCACCCATCGCAACCGTCGAGACGGTTGGACTTCCGGGTCGGGCGATGTCGGCAGTGCGCAGCCCCCGCGCGATGACCCGCTCGACCGCACTTTCCAGCCAGAGGGCATCTTCCAGAGCGCCGACCGTGTAGCGCAGGCACATCGCAAAACTCAGGATCGCGCCGCACGGATTGGCGATCGACTGACCGGCGATGTCCGGGGCACTCCCATGGATGGGTTCGTAGAGCGCATGGCGCCTGCCGTCGGCAAGGCGCGCCCCGAGCGAGGCGGAGGGCAGCATGCCAAGGGATCCTGCGACCATCGCTGCGCAGTCCGAGAGAATATCGCCGAAAAGGTTTTCGGTCAGGATCACATCGAACTGGGCCGGCCGGCGCACGAGCTGCATCGCGCAGTTGTCCACATAGAGGTGCGAGAGCTCGACGTCCTGGAATTCGCTCTGGTGCAGCTCGATGACGGTATCCCGCCAGAACCGGAACGTCTCGAGCACATTGCTCTTATCGACATTGCACACCCGTCTGCCGCGGGAGCGCGCCAATTCGAAGGCGGCCCGCGCAATCCGCCGCACTTCTTCGGTCGTGTAGACGAGCGTGTTGAAGGCCCGACCGACACCGGCGCCATCGACTTCGATGCCACGCGGCTCGCCAAAGTAGAGACCACCGGTGAGTTCGCGCACGATCACCATGTCCGTCCCCCGCAGGATCTCCGGACGCAGTGTCGAGGCATCCTCCATGCCGGGCACGAGCTTGATCGGCCGTAGATTCGTGAAGAGGTCGAGTTCGTGGCGCATCTTCAGTAGGTAGTCGTGCTTTTTGTGCTCGGCGGGAATCTCGTCATATTCCGGCGAGCCGGTCGCACCAAAGAGAATGGCGTCGGCCTTTTGGATCTTCTCCCAGGTCGCATCGCGCATCAGCGTGCCGTAGGCCTTCCAGGAGGCGACGCCGTAGAGTTCCTCGTCTAAGCTGATCGGCGTGCCCCGTTTCATGAACCATTCGGCAACCCTTCTGACCTCGGGCATGATCTCCGGGCCAATCCCGTCTCCGGGCAGTATCAAAAGGTGGTGCATCGGGGGATCCTCGCTAGGGGTTTTCTGGGGCAATGCCGCAATTCCAGGGTCTCGTTTTCGCCTCGCGCGCCTCGTAGGCCTCGATCTCCGCGCGGCTTCTTAATGTCAGCTCGATCTCATCCAACCCCTCCAAGAGGGCGATCCTGCGTTCGGCATCGATCTGGAAGTCGAGCCTGCGACCTGCGGGCAGGGTGATCCGGCTGATCCTCAGATCGACTGTCATCTGGGGCGTATTGGCCGCAGCGAGCTCCGCAAAAATCC
>CAJCID010000209.1 GCA_903970305.1 Rhodospirillales bacterium
CTCGATGGAAACACCGTAGGGAACCGTGGCAAAGATCTCATGGGGGCCGAAAGCGACGCGCGCGATGCGCCGCCTCCCCAGATCTTCGATACGGCGCACCCGCACTGCATATCCCCCGCCTGGTGCGAGCGCGGCGAAGTCCGGTCGAAACCCGATCTGTACGGTACTTCCCGCAGGAGGGCGCGCATAGGTCGCGCCCAACTCGACCGTTTGACCCGCCACCCGGGCGATGTGGCCCTCCACCTCAGCCTCAATGATGTTCATCCCCGGAGAACCGATGAAGTAGCCCACGAAGGTATGGGCGGGATACTCAAACAATTCCGCCGGCGAGGCGATCTGCAGCACGCGCCCGTCCTTCATGACCACGACCTCATCGGCGAAGGTGAGGGCTTCGATCTGATCATGGGTCACGTAGATCATGAGCATGTCCAGCGCGTGGTGGACCGCCTTGAGCTTGGAGCGCAGTTCCCACTTCAGCGAAGGATCGATGACCGTCAGCGGCTCGTCGAAGAGCAGTGCCGCAACGTCGGAGCGGACCAGTCCGCGACCCAGTGAGATCTTCTGCTTCGCATCGGCCGTAAGGTTGCGCGCACGCTTGGAGAGCTCGGGTGTGAGATCCAAGAGGGACGCTATTTCCGTCACACGCTTGGTCACGGCAGCGGCCGGGAGCCCCCGGTTTCGCAGCGGAAAAGCCAGGTTGTCGGCGACCGTCATCGTGTCGTAGATCACCGGAAACTGGAACACCTGGGCGATGTTGCGGCGCTCGGTCGGCAGGTGGGTGACGTCGACGTCGTCGAATAGAATGCGGCCGGTGGTCGGTGTGACCAGACCCGAAATGATGTTCAGAAGCGTTGTCTTGCCGCAACCGGACGGACCAAGGAGGGAATAGGCGCGACCCTTCTCCCAAACATGATCAAGCGGTTTGAGCGCGAGGTCAGAGGGATCCATCGTCCGGCCGCCGTAGGCGTGCGAGATACCCTCGAGAGAGATACGAGCCATGCCTGGGTTTCCTTACGCCTGTGCGCTCTCAGCAACGAGGGCACCACTCTGATCGAAAACGATCGCCCGAGTCGCATCGACGTGCAGCATTACCGACTGTTCTGGTTGCAGGGGACTCACCCCGGCCTCCACGCAGATGATCCTTCCCACCGCGGTGTCCACGTGTACGAAGCTTTCTGAGCCGCTGATCTCAGCCACAGAGACCTCGCCCGGGAAACTCAGCGATGCATCCCAGGGTTGCGACAGGCTCACGATGTCCGGGCGGAATGCGAGCGTGTACCGGCCATCGGGAACCTGGGCCAGCACACCGGTCGCAGGCACGGTGTGTAGATCGCCGAACTGCGCGTTGCCCTGGCTCTTTGAGATTGCGAGTTCATTCAGAGGCGGGTCGGAAAACACGCGCGCCGCCTCGATGTGGCGGGGATGGTGGTAGACGAACGGGGTCGGCCCGAATTGCACCATGCGGCCTTCTGACAGGGCGAGCGTGTTGCCGCCCAAGAGCAGCGCCTCAAGCGGCTCGGTTGTCGCATAAACGAGGATTGCGCCCGATTCTCCAAGGATCCGTGGCAATTCCTCGCGCAACTCCTCGCGCAGTTTGTAGTCAAGATTGGCGAGCGGTTCATCGAGGAGCACCAGTTCGGCACCCTTCACGATGGCCCGCGCGATGGCCGTGCGTTGCTGCTGCCCGCCTGAGATTTCGTTGGGCGAGCGCTTTAACAGCGGCTTAAGACCCAGCACGTTCGCCACCCGTTCGACCCGCTGCTCGATCTCGCTGGCCGGCAGCTTGGCCACGCGCAGTGGAGAGGCGATGTTCTCGTAGACGGAGAGATTCGGGTAGTTGACGAACTGCTGGTAGACCATCGCCACCGAGCGATGGCGCAGCGCAATGCCCGCGGTGTCCTTGCCGTCGATGAGAATGTGCCCGCTCGAGGGTCTGTCAAGCCCTGCCATGAGCCGCATGAGCGTCGTCTTACCCGCCAGGGTCGGTCCGAGCAGGACGTTCATGGAGCCCCGCTCGAGTGTGACGGAGATGTCATAAATGACGGTGGCAGCGCCCGAATTGACGCTCACGTTCTGCAAGCTTAGTGTCATGCAGTCTCGCGGATGTCGAGTCGGTAAGGCGAGAGTCTGCCCGCTATTGCCCGTGCAGAAAAGGTCAAGGCGCTTGCCTTGCAGCCGGCAGCGGATTGGCCGTGGCAAACTCCTAAATGGCGCTGTGCCGCGTCACCCGATGCGTCCACCCCAATGCTCGCGCCTCTAGTTGAGATCCATGACACGCGTGTCTCCCGCCGGTCGGTTTTGTTTTCTTCTTTTGTTATCATATACGAAAAAAATTGGGTGACACAAGCGAACAAAACAAACATTTTAGGAAAGCGCGCGAACTTTCGAGTCGAGCAAGGTGCGGGGACGAAATGCGGCCCGCCGCGCGCCTCGTAACGGTGCAGCGCATCGGTGAGGCAGAGTAACAAGAGGATTGATTTCGGAGAGGGATGCACTCGAAGAAGCTGGCGCGGGCGTGTTCATCAGCCAACTACCGAGCATCCTGAGAGGACGAGCCTGTATGCAGCACCTAAACGATCGTCAAAACAGCATCGTCTCGCTCGCGCGCGCGAACGGCCGGGTCAGCGTCGAGGATCTCGCGAACCGCTTCGAAGTCACTCATCAGACCATCCGCCGCGATCTCAACGATCTGTGTGAGCGAAACGTTCTGACCCGTACCCATGGCGGCGCAGTCGTGTCCTCATCGGTTGAGAATCTTTCCTACGAGGCGCGCCGGCACATCGCCGCGACGCAGAAAAGATCGATCGGGATGGCCGCCGCAGCCTTGATCCCGAACAAGTCCTCCCTCTTCCTGAACATCGGCACGACGACCGAGGAAGTCGCGGCGGCGCTGACCAATCACGAGGATCTGCTCGTCATCACCAACAATCTGAACGTCGCCATGGCGCTCTACCCGCGCTCCTCGATGGACGTCATCGTGGCGGGAGGACCCGTGCGGCGCTCTGACGGTGCCGTCATCGGCAGCGCGACCGTCGATCTGATCCGGCAATTCAAGGTGGACACGGCCGTCATCGGCGCTTCGGCGCTGGACGAGGATGGATCCCTGCTCGACTATGACGCCATCGAAGTCAACGTTTCGCGCACGATCATCGAGAACGCGAGGCGCGTCATCCTGGTCTGTGACCATACGAAGCTGAATCGAAAGGCGCCGGTTCGTATCGGACATATCTCGCAGATTCACACCTTTGTCACCGACCGGCTCACGTCTGCTGTGCTGCGGCATGTCTGCGCCTCCCAGGGCGTGACCGTCATCGAGACCGAGCCCCACCTGGGCTTGGCATCGGTCTGATCGGCCCCTCACACCTGCTGTGACGGATCAGCGGTGCGCACGCGTGTCCTCCCAGGGCAGCACCCCCCTGCACACCTGTTCGAAATTTTCGTTTCTGGTTTCGTTGCGACCGGATTTGTGTATTATTAGCTTCGTTTGGTGCCCATAAGTAAAAATTTCGAATGCAGGGCGATGCACCGATCTGGGGGAGGCTGTTGGACGAGATTTTTGACTTCGCGATCATCGGCGGAGGAATCAACGGTTGCGGGATTGCGCGAGATGCCGCAGGGCGTGGCCTATCGGTGTATCTCTGCGAACAGGCCGATCTCGCGAGTGGCACATCCTCGGCGTCGACCAAGCTCATCCACGGCGGTCTGCGTTACCTGGAGTATTACGAGTTTCGACTGGTGCGCGAAGCCCTGATCGAGCGCGAAGTCCTGTGGAGAATCGCCCCCCATCTGGTCCGACCGCTGCGCTTTGTGCTGCCCCACCACAAAGGGCTGCGGCCGGCCTGGATGCTCAGACTGGGACTTGCACTCTACGATCATCTGGGCGGGCGCAAGCTCCTGCCGCCGACCCGACCGATTGACCTGACCACCGACGAAGCGGGCCAACCGCTCAAGCCGGGCGAGTACACGCGTGGCTTCGAATACTCCGACTGCTGGGTGGACGACGCGAGGCTCGTCGCCCTGAACGCGCGCGACGCGGCGAACCGCGGCGCCGTGATCCGTACGCGCACCAAGGCCGTTGCTGCCGAACGCGGCGAGAAATACTGGAGTCTGACCACCGAAGACACGCGTTCGGGGCGACGCGAGACGATCCGTACCCGGATCCTGATCAATGCCGCGGGTCCCTGGGTCGGCGAGGTGCTGGCCGAAGTTCTCCCGCAGAACAAGTCAGCGAGCGTGCGGCTCGTCCAGGGATCGCACATCGTGGTACCCAGGCTCTACGAGCATGAGCGCTGCTACATGTTCCAGAATGCCGACAACAGGATCATCTTCGTCATTCCCTACGAGGGGGACTTCACGCTCATCGGCACCACCGATCGCGACTTCAAGGGGGATCCCGGCACTGTCGAGGTGAGTGACGATGAAGTAAGCTACCTCTGCGCGACGGCCAGTGAGTATTTCGCCAAGCCGATACTGCCCGCACAAGTCGTCTGGACGTATTCGGGGGTGCGACCCCTCTACGACGATGGCGCTGCCGAGGCCCAGGCGGCGACCCGTGATTATGTCCTCGACCTGGAGGAGCGCGACGGTGCCCCGCTGCTTTCGATCTTCGGCGGCAAGATCACGACCTACCGGCGTCTTGCAGAACAAGCGCTTGGCAAGCTCGCTCCGTATCTGCCGGCCACGGCGCACCGGATGCGCAACTGGTCCAGCGGCGAGGCCCTACCGGGTGGCGATTTCCCTGTGCAAGGCTATGAGGCGCTGTGTCTTGAGGTGGCAGGCCGCTACCCCTGGCTCGCGACGCCGTTGGTCCGGCGCCTGGTGCGCAGTTATGGCACCACGACGTATATGATCCTAAAATCTGCGACGAGCATGGCCGAACTAGGGCGGCACTTCGGCGCGGGATTGACCGAGGCAGAGGTGAATCATCTGATCCAGGACGAGTGGGCCGAGCAAGCGGATGACATTCTGTGGCGCCGCTCGAAGCTCGGCCTGCGCCTGACGGCGGCGCAAAGTGTGGAACTCGCCTCGTTTCTGGAAAGCCGCAGTATGGCAACGCCCTCGGATTGAGCGCCCTGGAGTAAAGTGCAATCGCCGACCGCTGGCAATGGTCGCGTCCGTCCCGCCACGCTAGGAAAGCGCAGAAGCCGCAGCAGCGGTCCAAGAGCTCGGAGGCAAAAGTAGTCCATGGCGCGCATTGAAATTCAGGTTCAGGGACTCTTTCCCACGCCGGTTGCAGCGGTCATGCTGCCCGACGCAAAGGCGCGCAACGCTGAGCTCGAGCGGGTCATTCTGCAGCACCGCGCCGAGCACCCGAGCCTTGGGGCCTCGAACAATGGAGGGTGGCATTCGACCCGCGATTTCGCCGATTGGGGCGGTGCTTGTGCGGAAGAATTGCTCTCGATTGCACGCGAGGTCGCGACCCGTATGACCACCAATCGGCAAGGTGAGCCGGTTCAGCCACAATGGGTCGTCGAGGCCTGGGCCAACATCAATGAGGCGGGCGATTCGAACGCCTGTCACTACCACCCCGGGGCGTTCTGGTCGGGCAGCTACTACGTCAACGATGGCGGCTGCGCCGATGACGTCTCGCTGGGCGGGGAGTTCGAGATTTTCGATCCACGGGGGCCCGCACCCATGATGCATGCGCCGCTACTCAAGTTTGGCGGAGAGGGTGGATTGTCGGCCGGCAGCGCCGAGATGATCCGCCCACGTCCGGGCCTGATGTTTCTCTTTCCGTCCTTCTTGCTGCACGCGGTGCGTCCGTATCGGGGCAGCGCCTCGCGGATTTCTGTCGCCTTCAACCTCGGTCTGTACCGGACGTGATGCCCTTGCTTCTACCCACCCCGACCGCAGAGGCCCCCGACTGCCGCAACTCCAGAGCGTCACTTTAGGCCGCTCGGACGAAACCATAGAGCAAGGCAATGGACTCGTACATACTCGCCATCGATCAGGGGACGACCTCGACGCGCAGCATCGTCTTCGATGCGCATGCCGTGGTGCACGGTGCAGCCCAGCAAGAGTTCCGGCAGATCTTTCCGCACCCGGGCTGGATCGAACATGATGGCGAGGATCTCTGGGAAACCTCGCTCCAGACGGCACGTCAGGCCATCGAGGCTGCGGGCATAAGACCCGCACAGATTGCCGGGATCGGTATCGCCAATCAGCGCGAGACCACCGTGGTCTGGAGCCGCGCCTCGGGCCGGCCGATTCACAACGCGATCGTCTGGCAGGATCGCCGGACCGCAGCGCACTGCGCGCGCCTTGTGGAAGAGGGATTTGAGGAGATGGTGCGCAGCAAGACCGGACTGCTTTTGGATCCTTATTTTTCGGCGACCAAGATCGGCTGGCTGCTCGATGAGGTCGAAGGCGCGCGCGCCCTGGCCGAGCGCGGTGAGTTGCTCTTTGGGACGGTTGACACATTTCTTCTGTGGCGCTTCACCGACGGCCAGGTGCACGCCACGGACGTAACCAACGCCTCGCGAACTTCACTCCTTAACATCCATTCGCTGGAGTGGGACGAGGAACTGCTCGCCCTGTTCGCGATTCCGCGGGCCATGCTTCCCGAGGTCCGCGATACGGCGGGGGAGTTCGGCGTCTTAGCGGCTGGTCATCTGGGCGCACGCATTCCGGTGCGGGCCATCGCAGGGGATCAGCAGTCCGCGCTGATCGGACAAGCCTGCCTCGCTCCGGGGATGGTGAAGGCCACATTTGGGACAGGTGGCTTCATTCTTCTGAATACAGGGAGCACACCGGTGAACTCTTCGCATCGCATGCTCACTTCGCTGGGCTATCGCTGGTCGGGCGTCGCGCAGTACGTGCTTGAAGGTTCGATCTTTGCCGCTGGCGCTACGGTGCAATGGTTGCGTGATTCTCTGGGAGTGATTGAATCCTCGGCGCACGCAGGTCAACTGGCGGGGGAATCGGATCCGGAGCAATCGGTCTATCTCGTGCCCGCATTCGCTGGACTGGGTGCGCCCCATTGGCGCAGCACAGTCAGGGGGCTCATCACGGGCTTCACACGCGGGACCACGCGTAAGGAGCTCGCGCGCGCCGCGCTCGAGTGTCTCGCCTATCAGACCAAGGATCTCCTCTTGGCGATGTATGCAGACTTCGGGGGCGACTCCGTTGCGCGCAGCCAGGCAATCATTCGTGTCGATGGCGGGATGTCCGCAAGCGACTGGACCATGCAGTTCCTGGCGGACATGCTCGATGCCCCGGTCGATCGTGCACAGGTCCAGGAGACTACCGCGCTCGGAGTGGCGCTCCTTGCGGGTTGGCGCGCGGGCGTGTCCCAAGCGCCAGAGGAGTTCCCGAGCAACTGGCGCCTGGGGCGCCGGTTTGCGCCGCAGATGGGTCGTCTCGAGCGCGAGCAGCGCTATCGCGGGTGGCGCGACGCGGTGGCGCGGACTCTCCTAGAACCAGGCGGCTAGCCATGCGCGTCATCTTGCGGTGCGATCCGGCGCTCTACGGCAGACTCCCCCGGCCTCTTCCTGCAGGGCAGGGTCTGCCGCAGTGGCTGCGCAGTATGCCCGCGACTGCATTTTCCGAAACCCATGGTCAGGACGTCCGTACGGTCAAGCAATGTCCACCTTTCGTGGACGCCATGTCCTACGGCTTCATTGTGCCCTTGCCCTGCGACGTCACAGTGGATGCGGGCGTGTTCTCCTGGACGTGGGATCTGCCCCCGCTATCGGTCCAGACGCATCCGCGCTCGCCACTGAGTTTTCACGTTCCCGCACAGGTCGAGGGAACCCCGTTTCGGCAGGACGAGCAGACGATCGTGAAGTTCAACAGTTTTTGGACAGTCGAACTCGAGCCGGGTTACTCGCTCTTCGCAACCCATCCGGTGAACCGCGCCGATCTGCCCTTCCGACTGCTGACGGGGCTCGTTGACGCCGACCGATTCAACGACGTCGGTATTCTCTTTCCTGCGGTCTGGATCGACCCGGGCTTTTCGGGGGTCCTTCCGGCTGGCACTCCGATCGCCCAATGCTTTCCTGTCCTGCGCGGCGCTTTGGATCTGATCTGCGAGCCGCTCTCCGAGGAGCGGCAGCAGCGCTATGACGCGACAGCTGTCTCGCTTCTATCCAAGCCCGGAGTCTACCGGCGCCGCTTCCGGGCGCGTGGCCGGTCAGCGCAGAAGTGAGCGCCGCAGCGCCCGGTGGTCGAGCCAGAGCTCGCCCGTCGGGCTCGACGCGAGAGCTTGTGCGATCCGCCCGAAGGTGTCGGCGCGCAGACCAAGTGCCCTCGCATAGGCTTCTTTCGCGCCAGCCAAATCGCCCATGCCTTGCAGGCAGATGCCAAGATTGACGGCACCCTCGGCGAGTTCGGGCCGTCTCGCCAGCGCTTCTTCGTAGAGCTTGACTGCGGCGGCTAAGTGTCCGCGGTCTTGCTCGATGAGACCGAGTTCAAAGTAGGCCAGGGCTGCGGTGGACTCGTGCCGGGTCGCTTCTTCAAATCCGAGACGCGCTCGATCCGTATCTTGCATCTGCTTGAGGCACAGCGCCCGCCTGAAGGTGACTTCGGCCACTTCTGGGGCCAGGGCGGCGGCGGCAGCGTAGTCGGCAAGTGCCTCCTCGTATCGACCCTGCGACTGCAGGATCGCAGCGCGGCGCAGGTGAACGGCAGGTGCGGCTTTGCCTTGGGCGGCACGCGCATAGGCGCTCAGTGCTGCATCGGGCTTGTCCATTGCAGAGAGTGAATCGCCCAACATGCGCCATCCGCTCGCCTCATTGGGGAACCGTTCGAGCAGGTCCTGCAACATCGCGTTGGCCTCCTTCTCGCCCTGTTCGAGAAGCGTCACGCACAGGAGAAAGGCAGCCTCGGCGCGGCCCGGCTCGAGGCTTGCCGCACGGCGCAGGCACGTGACCGCTTCGGCCAGATCGCCCCCTAACCGAGCCGCGCGGCCTGCCAGAACCAGCGTGGGTACGTGATCGGGGCGCCGCGCGAGACTGGCTCGGGCAGAACGCAACGCGTCCTCCCCCCGATCCATGGCCAGTGCGACAGCCGCTGCCAACTGGAGCACGGCCGGGTCATCCGGCGTGAGTTCCAAAAGGCGTAAAGACCAGGCATGCGCCTGGGACAACTCGCCATTATTCAGGGCCGCGACAGCTGTCGCAAGACCCATGGCGGCTGCTTGGGGTGGATGGTCCATATTGATTCGCGGCCGCAAGCCCATCTGTGCTGTGCTGTCCTGAGGGGCGGTGGCGCCAGACGGCTCTCGGATCGCTATTCTAGTATCTTCGGCGCCTCGTTCGGGGGCCTTGGCTGCGCCAGGTCGCTGCGCCGATAGATTCGCCAGTGGCCCGCATTTTCTTCCACGAGATGATAGAAAGAGCTATCCCTGAAGGGATCGTGGCTCCAGGCTCCATCCTCCGGCGTCACGACGGCCGTGTCGCATCCGTAGGCCCTCGACAACTGCTGAATGTCGCCTGGATCCGCTGCACCGGAGAAGACGCGCTTGAAGAGGAGATCGACGAGATAGAGCCGGTCATGGGGTAGGGACGTGTAGACCTGAGCCAGCTCCCAACCCGGGTAGCAGGACCGGCGATCCGCGAGCAGGCCCCATGAAATGTTTACGGGCCAGGGCGTCATATCCTGAAATGCGAGTGGGTTGTTTGCCACGCGCTCCGCTGGCTCCGTATAGCGCCTTACGGATTGCCACATCTGGGCTGATCTCGCGAAGGCGGCACCATCCGGTTCGGCTTCTCCGACGATGTTCAACTGAAGTTCCCTGTAGGTCTCGGGTGCGCCTGTGGCGAGGAGGGTGGCGAGTACCCCAATCGGCAGCCACTGACGCCTGTCCCATACAAGGGATGCCCCGATCGCCGCCAGAATGATCAGGGTGGTGGAGCCCAGCAATCCTGCCCGCCAGCTCAGGTCGTTGTTTTGCGCGAGAGTGCTGGCCAGGCTTCCCGCGACGAGAAGCGCCATCGCAGCGAGGCTCACCATGGCCAACGATAACCGATGGACCATCTCGTCGGGATCGATCCACTTGCGCCCACGGAGCAAAAATGCGACGGCCAGCACAAAACTGGCCGAGAACTCCAAGGGCAGCAAGGCAAACCAGAAGGCGGGAAGATTCAGCGCGCTCTGCCAGGGTTCCCGAAAACCCTCTCCCAGGACGGTGAACGCTCGTAGCGCGATCGGAAACTGCGTCTGGCGCTCCAGGGCGGCTGCGGCTTGTGCGGTGAGGAAAGGCCATGCGATCAGGATCGACAGGATCCCCGCTACCAGTAGGGCGATCGCAACAGGTGGCTGGCGCGGCCGTTCCAGTCGAACGAGGAGGATCGGCACTACGCACAGGGTCGCGACAGCGAATGTCACGCCTCCGACCCAGGTCGAGGCCTCAAATCCCGCGGCGATGAGAAAGGCAAGCACGACGACGGTCAGGACGTTTGCGCGTGCCGTGAGCTCGACCATCAGGTAGACCGACATGGAGACGCACGAGCACGAGATCAGATGCTGAGGTACCCAGGAAGACTGAAACAGCCAGCCGCCGAAGCCCCCCGGAGTGGGCAGCCAGTAAGCGAGCGAGGCAACTCCGACGAGCTTTTGGATCAGAGGGCGCGCTGAAGACCCGAGCGCGAGGAGAACCACCCAGTAACCCGCGCTCGTGCGCCTGCTCAGACGCACCGCCAACGCCATCATCACAGAAAGCGATGTCAACGCCGAGAAGAATGTCATCGCCAGATCCGCGTTCCAGCCGCTCACTCCCAGGAGTCGGCTGAGCTCGGCGGCACTGAAGTGCCAGAGGTAGTAGTAGGCGAGTTTCCCCGAACCCCCATCGTGGGCGAAAAATGGGTTGCCCGGGGGCACCCCGAGACGCGCGATCTCGTCGACGATCGCCACCTTGGCGTGGTCGAAGATCTCGTCGGAAAGCACGACCGCAGCGCCTGAATACTTGGGCGCAATGGCTGCTGCCACGGCCACGGCCAAGAGGGCCGCCATGAAGAGCGCGAGAACGGGAACGGCGGGCGCCGAGTCGGTAGCGGCGGAGCTACCGCGCCCGATCGGCCGCATTGGGCGATCGGGTGTGCCACCTCGGAGATGGTCCCGACCGGCGCTTAGCCCGAAGAAGGCCGTCTCGGCCTTGAGCGCGGCAAACACCAGCAGGAGGCAGAGAACCGCCACCGTCAGTATCGAGACGGCTGATAACGGTACGACAAAGAAGACCAGAAGGGCTGCCACGCTGTGCAGCGCCCAGCCGAGAAGCGGCGCGACCGGGAGGGCAAGGGGTCTGCCCAGGAGGCGTTGCGCGATGGGATAACCCAGGAGAGTCCAATACAACAGCCCGACGACCACACAGAGCGCGGCACTACCTACCGATGCCATATCGCAAGGACGGAACTCGCTCCGTTTTTGATCTCGAGCGCTGCGCCTTTCCCTCTGGTCTGACCAATCGGCTACCTCTTTGCCAACGCGATGCGAATCTCCTCATCTGGCGAGATCGGATGATCGACCCCTTCCACCCAGGTCGGCGCAGCAATATATTCGCTCTCCTCCATGTCGATGGAACCGACCTGCTGGCCAAGACTGCCGACCCTCTCAATGGGCACGGCCACCAGCCGCGGGAAAAGGCCCAGCCACCGGCTGTAAGCGACGATGAGCCGGATCTTACCGTCCGGCGCCCGGACGACCTGACGGATGATGCCGAGAACTTTGCGGTCATCCGCAACGATCTCTGCGCCAAGGAGCCGAGCGACCCGGATTTTCTGGGGATAGCGGCGGCTCATGCGGGCCTCGGGCGAATCGCCCTCCAGTCGCGCAAGACGCTCGGGAAGCGGGGTTCCCTCTGAGTCCTTCCGGTCTACCATGGGGCTCTGCATTTCCATCTGGATCCCTCTTTCTTCTGGCTGCGTGCAAGCGTCCGGTCCTTGAACGGAACCGGAGTCCGATACGGTGCGAGCTCTGGACTTCCCTGCCTAAATTCCCGAGAACCAGTTGAACCCTTCCTTGGAGTAATAGGTCTGCTGAAACTCGTTCGTCACCTCGAGAGCCGTCACCCACTTTGCGTTCTTGAAACCCACCTTCGTTGCGG
>CAJCID010000210.1 GCA_903970305.1 Rhodospirillales bacterium
TCGGCACGCTCGAGGAACTCCAACAATACGGCGGGTCCCGGGCACGCCAAGCTGGGCAGCACCGGCCGCTCGCGCGCAGTCAAAAGCGCCAACTCGCTGCAATCGGTCGGCATGCGCAAGCGCCCGGCCAGGCTGTGGATGGCCGCCAGGTCCAAGCCTGCCTCGGTCAGCCAGACCGCACATCGCACCGCGAGACTGCGGCCTCTTTGGGCACTTCGGTCGAGCGCCACGAACGCCGGGGCGGCGAGTTCGGAGAGTTCGGGAGCGATCCGCGCCAAGGCGCCACACTCCGCCAAGACCTGGAACATCCGCGACGGCCGCGCCTCCATCAGGCCTCGCGCACACTCCTGCCAGACCCGTTCGGACACCAGGGCATCGACCTCTCCGGCGAGGACCATCTGACGCATCAGCTCGAGCGTCTCCCTGGCGATCGAAAAGTCGGTAAAGCGTGCAGCGAAGCGAGCCACGCGCAGGATGCGCACCGGATCCTCCACGAACGCGGGACCGACGTGGCGCAGCACGCGCGCCTTTAGATCCTGAAGTCCTCCGAAAGGGTCGATGATGTGGCCGTGGGCGTCCTCGGCCATGGCATTGATGGTCAGATCGCGGCGCTGCAGATCCTCCTCGAGCGAGACCGAGGGATCAGCGTGGAAGGCGAACCCCTTGTAGCCCGGTCCCGTCTTGCGCTCGGTCCGGGCGAGTGCGTATTCCTCGTGCGTCGCCGGATGCAGGAAGACAGGGAAATCGCGCCCTACGGCCGTATATCCGAGGGCCTGCATCTCCTCAGGGCTCGCACCGACCACCACGAAGTCCCGGTCTGAGACGGGAAGACCGAGAAGCCGGTCACGGACGGCGCCGCCAACGCTGTAGATCTCCATGCGTGCGTGCCAAGGATCTCAGGTTCCGGGGGGCCGGCGATAAGGCTCGTCTTCGGCCACGAACTCGCTCTCTTGGCAGGCCGCTTCAGTCCAGGCGCGCATCCCCGCGGTGTCGAGGATGGCGTCGCGATAGGCCCCGATGTCGTCGGGTAACGCGGCAGCATACGTTCGAAATCGCGCGGCGACCGGGGCAAAATAGGCATCAACGGCCCCGAATCGCCCGAACAGAAACGGACCACCGCTGCTGCTCAGCGCCTCGCGCCACATCCGCACCAGCCGGTCGACGTCACGCTCGACAGCCAGATTCCACCCAAGGCCCGGCAGGCTCGCGCGCACGTTCATCGGCCACTGGCCGCGCAGTGCAGAAAAGCCCGAGTGCATCTCGGCACACATTGAGCGCGCCCTCGCCCGGTCGACGGCATCCATGGGCCAGAGCGTCCGATCAAAGCGCTCGGCGACATATTCGGTGATCGCGAGGGTATCCCAAACCGTCACCGGGCCATCCAACAATACCGGGACGCGGCCCGAAGGGGAGTAGGTCGAAATGCGCGCTGCGAATTCCGGTGTCGACAGGGGCAGCCTGATTTCCTCGAACTCGATGCCGGCTTCGACGAGAAGCAGCCAGGAGCGCAGCGACCAGGACGAGTAGTTCTTGTTGCCGATTACGAGTCGCAGCATGAAAATCCTCAGTGTTGGCGTGGCAGGCACCGGCCGGGCAGTCCCGCATCCGTCTCACCGGTGCGCCCGCGACCGGAAGATGTCGAGCCGGGTGCGGACATGCGCGCTGCCCAGGTGATCGATGGCCATTTGCTCGATCGGTGTCTGACGCCATCCCTGCGGCCCCTCGAGCTCCGGGGCGTCGATCCCGGGCAAAAGCCCGCTGGCGATATTGTCCTCACGCATCGAGTCGAGATTATCGCGTGACATGAGCGGTGGGCCGGGCATCCACTCCATGAGGGTCGCTTGCAGCCGGCCCAAAGACTCGGGTAGCGCGATGATGGGACGAGGATGGCCGCTCGCCAATCCGGCGATCCGGACCAGTTCGCGCAGGGTATAGATGCGCGGGCCGGCGATCTCGTAGGTCTTACCCGTGCTCTCGGGAGCATCGAGTCCTGCAACGATCGCATGGGCCAGATCCGAGACATACACGGGCTGGAAGCGCGCGTTGGCACCAGCCAGCGGCAGCACAGGTAAGAACCGCTGCAAGCTGGCGAACAGGTTCAGAAACTGGTCGTCCTCGCCAAAGACGACCGACGGACGAAACACCGTCGCCCGCAGACCCTTGCAGTCCAGCACGGCGCGCTCCCCGTCGGCTTTTGAGCGCAGGTACATGGAGGGCGCCGTCTCGGATGCGCCAAGCGCGCTGACGTGCAGGAGCCGGCCCACCCCCGACTCCAGGCAGCCCTGGGCGAGGGCGCGGGGCAGTTCGACGTGAGCTTTGGCGAAGGCCCGACCGTAGGGCGAGCCGCGGTCCGAATGGAGCACACCCACGAGATTGATGACTGCGTCCTGGCCCGACAGGAGCGCGGCACGCTGGATGGGATCCATCGGATCGGCCTCGATGACCTCGACAGTCGGCAGGAGGATCAGGTGGCGGGCGCGCTGGCGCCGGCGCGTGACAACGGTGACCTGACGTCCGCGCGCGACAAGCTGGGCGACGACGTGGCTGCCCACGAAGCCCGAGCCACCGA
This sequence comes from Rhodospirillales bacterium, assembly GCA_903970305.1. GTDB lineage: Bacteria > Pseudomonadota > Gammaproteobacteria > Burkholderiales > Burkholderiaceae_D > BOG-994. The sequence continues at coordinate 2,570 of CAJCID010000210.1, forward strand.
AGACTGCGATCCTGTGGTGCTTCATAGGGGCTTTTTCATCAGAAGAAGGGAACCGCAGGGGTGATAGCGCC
>CAJCID010000211.1 GCA_903970305.1 Rhodospirillales bacterium
CTGGGCGAACTGGACGATGAGAAGCGCCGTCTGCTCCTCGAAGGAGTCGAGCTGGAGGACGGCCCTGCGCGCTTTTCCAAATGCGAATTCGGCGGTGGCGATGGCATGAACCAGTGGTACCACGTCGTGATATCCGAGGGACGTAATCGCGAGGTCAGACGGATGTTCGAGGCGGTCGGACTCACGGTGAGCCGCCTGATCCGGGTCCGCTACGGCGGCATCTGCCTGCCCCGCGCGGTGGCGCGGGGCCGCTGGCACGAGCTGCCTTCGGGAACGGTGGAGCAGTGGTGCAGTGAACTGGGTATCGCCAAGGGAGCTTCACGGGGGCCCACGGCCCCCCCTGGACGACAGAATGGCTTGCGCCCGCCCGGCAAACCTCAGCACGGGGGACAAAAACCCGGCAACGGCAATGGCAATGGCAATCTAAAGCGCAAGGGGCCAAGGCCCCAACAGAGCTTGGCCGGCGGGGCCAATGGGGGCAATGGACAGGCCAGCAAACGCAACGGCGACGCCCCGCGCGGCAAGATCGATCCCCTGATGACGGCTCTGGGTGGATTTGGCCCCGGGGGAGCGAACCGGGGGCGCTCCAACGGTCCGCGTAAGCGGCGCATCGGTTAGGCCAAGCGCGACAGAGCCCTCGCCTCCTGGTACGCCGGGGCGCCGTCTTGCTAGACGGGGTGTTTTCTTTTATAATTCAAAGGCTAAATTCCAGCGATTTCGGCGTCAGCGCGAGACGGCGGTGGAAATGAAAATGGGCGGTTCGCCCATTTTTTTTTCCCAAATCCCAAAGCTATAGGGGGTTGTGGGCAGGTCCGTCCGCACGCTTATGCTATTCGGGAACGCGTATACAAGGGGTGGCTTTAGGGTGCAAGCGGCGCAATCGGTGATCGAGACGGCCTTGCTCGGGCTTGGATACGAACTGGTGGACCACGAATGGTCCACGGGGGGGCTATTACGGGTCTTCATTGATGCGCCGACGGGAATTACCATTGAGGATTGTGAGCGGGCGAGTCACCAGCTCTCGCACGTCTTGACCGTAGAAAATGTCGCCTACGAAAGGCTCGAGGTGTCTTCGCCGGGGCTGGATCGCCCCTTGAAGAAGCCAGCGGACTTCGCGCGCTTTGCCGGCCAGAAGATCCTGGTGAAGCTGCGTGTACCGATGGCCGGGCGGAAGCAGTTCGAGGGCGTCTTGCAGCCCGCTGGCAATACGGTTGGCCCGGACACCCGTTTCGGTCTGGTTTTCGAGGATAAGAACGCTGTCGAGAAGTTGCTCGAATTCACCCTATCTGAGGTGGATAAGGCGCGCCTCGTGCCGCAGTTAGATTTCAGGAGCAACAAACGATGAGTCGGGAAATTCTTCTTCTGGTGGACGCGTTGGCGCGGGAAAAGAACGTCAGTAAAGAGGTCGTCTTCGGCGCCCTCGAGCAGGCGCTTGCCCAGGCCATGAAGAAACTGTATCCCGGCGACGTGGATATCCGTGCCGCAGTCGATCGCTCAAGTGGTGCCACCGAGGCCTTTCGCCGCTGGCAGGTCGTGCCCGATGACGCGGGCCTGGAATTTCCCGATCGCCAGGAACTCTTGTCCGAGGCGCGCGAGCAGATCCCCGACATCGAACTGAACGAATACATCGAGGAACAGCTCGAACCGGTCGAATTTGGAAGGCGTTTCGCGCAGGACACCAAGCAGGCCGTGCTGCAGAAGATCCGCGATGCCGAACGCGAACAGATCTTGAATGACTTCCTGGCGCGGGGCGAGAGCATCGTCACCGGTACCGTCAAGCGCATGGACAAGGGCGACATCATCGTCGAGGCAGGTCGCGTCGAGGCGCGTCTACGGCGCGACCAGATGATCCCGAAGGAGAACCTGCGCGTGGGCGACCGGGTGCGGGCCTACGTTCTGGCGGTCAACCGCGACATGCGCGGACCTCAGCTGATGCTCTCGCGCACGGCACCCGAGTTCATCATGAAACTGTTCGAGCTCGAAGTCCCTGAGATCGAACAGGGTCTTTTGCAGATCAAGGCGGCCGCCCGCGACCCGGGCATCCGCGCCAAGATCGCGGTCTTCACGACCGATCGCCGCATCGACCCGATCGGTACTTGCGTGGGCATGCGCGGTTCGCGCGTGCAGGCTGTGCGCAACGAGCTGGGCGGCGAGAATGTCGATATTGTCTTGTGGTCGGAGGATCCGGCCCAATTTGTGATTGGCGCGTTAGCACCTGCCAATGTGTCTTCGATCGTCGTCGACGAGGAAAAGCACAGCATGGATGTGGTCGTCGACGAGGAGAACCTCGCCATCGCGATCGGGCGCAGCGGGCAGAATGTTCGTCTGGCATCGGAGTTGACCGGGTGGCAGATCAACATCATGACCCCCGAGGAGTCGGCGCAGAAGTCCGACCAGGAGACCTCCCGTACACGCCAGCTGTTCATCGACAAGCTCGATGTCGACGAGGAGGTGGCTGAGATCCTGGTGCAGGAAGGATTTGCGAGCCTTGAGGAGGTCGCCTATGTCCCGATCACGGAAATGCTCGAGATCGACGCCTTCGACGAGGAGACGGTCAACGAGCTTCGCAACCGGGCCCGCAATGCGCTGTTGACCGAGGCCATCGCCAAGGAGGAGAAAGTCGAGCACGCCGCCGAAGATTTGCTGACCTTGGACGGGATGGATTCAGAATTGGCCGCCAAGCTGGCCGACGGATCGGTCCATACGCGCGATGAGCTAGCCGAATTGGCGGTCGATGAGTTGGTGGAGCTGACCGGGATCGAAGACGAGCGCGCCCGCGGGCTGATCATGAAGGCGCGGGAGCACTGGTTCGCCTAGTGGCGCGGCCTGCCGAATGGTCCTGTCTGAGAGGGACTGGCCTGCTTGAAATGTGTGGTTACTGCGAGAGAGAAACGAGGAATCAATGGCAAGCAACAACGTTGCCCAATTTGCTGCGGAACTGAAAGTGCCAGCGGCCGTGCTGCTTGAGCAATTGCGGGCGGCGGGAGTGGATAAGCGCAACGCCGACGACGCTCTGTCGGAGACCGACAAGGCGCAACTGCTTGACGCATTGCGCCGGGCTCACGGTGCCCAGGAGGTCGAGAAGAAGAAGATCACTCTCACGCGCAAGCAGACCTCGGAGATCAAGCAGGCCGACGGGAGCGGCAAGGCGCGCACCATCCAGGTGGAGGTGCGGAAGAAGCGTGTCTTCGTCAAGCGCGACGACGCGCCCGAGGCGCTCCCTTTGAGCGCAGTGGCCGAGGCGCCCGTGGCCGAAGTCGTGCCCGAGGCACCGAGCCCTGCGGCGGTGAACGTGGTCGATGAGGAGCAGCGCCGGATTCGGGAGAACGAGGCCAAGCGGCACGCGGAGCTCATCGCCCGTCAGGCTGCAGAAGCCAGGGAGAAGCAGGAACGGCTCGAGCGCGAACGCGTGGCGGCCGAGGAGCGCGTGCGCGCCGAGGCGAGGGAACTCGCCAAGCGGACCGCCGAGGCGACGACACCTGATGAGGCCATGGAAGCGCGCAAGGCGGCCCAGGAGGCGGACAAACGCGCCCGCGAGGAAGCTGAAGTACGCGATAAGGCGCGCCGGGCCGTCGAAGACGAAGTCGCGGGCATCAACAAATTGATGGCCTCCAAGCGGGCCAAGGCGCCGGCACCCGCCCCGGTGCCGCCGATCCAGCCGGTCGCAG
>CAJCID010000212.1 GCA_903970305.1 Rhodospirillales bacterium
AAAGATGAAGTCGGGCTCGAGCGCGGCGAGCTTGTACTCGAGCGCCGCGTCGGGCGCGCCCAAGGGTGCGATCACTTCGATGCCGAGTTCAAGCGCAGTCTCGGCGACGCTCGAAAACCAGATGTTCTCGTCGGCCCGGTCCGGGTGGGTGACGACGAGCGCGACGTCCACGCCCGAGGCGGCGAGCACCTTCAAGCAGCGCACCCCCACGTTGTGGTAGGCAAAGACGACTGCGCGTACGGGTCGTCCCGGGTCGGCGCCGGCTGGCTCAGTCATCAGGTGTCCTTCTGCGCTTCGAGAATCGCCTGGATCAGAAAGCGTGGCCGCTCGCGCACCTGTTGGTAGATGCGTCCGACGTATTCACCCAAAAGACCGATCCCAAAGAGCAATACGCCGATCAGGAAGAAGGCGATGCCAAAGAGCGTGAAGAGCCCCTCGGCCTCAGGGCCGAAGATCAAGCGCCGCAAGGCCAGGTAGGCCACAAAGACCGCCGAGATGAGGGCCAACCCAAAGCCCAGGAGCGAGAACATCTGCAGCGGCACGATCGAAAACCCGGTGACGAGATCGAAGTTCAGGCGCACGAGCTGGTAGAGGGAATACTTCGAGTCCCCGGCGTGGCGTTCCTCGTGCAGCACCTCGATCTCGGTGGGCCTGTTGGAGAAGGTGTAGGCGAGCGCCGGTATGAAGGTGTTGAGTTCGTTGCAGGAGTTGATGGTCTCGACGATGCTGCGGCTATAGGCGCGCAGCATGCAACCCTGGTCGGTCATCTTGATGCGCGTGATGCGTTGACGCAGCCCGTTCATGGCCTGCGAGGCGGTCCTGCGGAACCAGGTGTCCTGCCGGTTCTTGCGGATCGTGCCGACGTAGTCGTAGCCTTGGCGCATGGTGCGAACGAGATTGGCGATCTCCTCGGGGGGATTCTGCAGGTCGGCATCGAGCGTGACGACCATCTCGCCGCGCACGTGCTTGAACCCTGCCATGATCGCCGCATGCTGTCCGTAGTTGGCATTAAAGAGGATCACCCGCGTGACTTCGGGGCGGCGCTTGAACTGTTCGGCCAGGACCGCGGCAGAATGGTCGCGGCTGCCATCGTTGACGAAGATGATCTCGTAGGACATCCCCAACTCGGCGGCCAGCAGATCCAGTGCCGGATACAGGCGCGCAAAGAGAGACGACAGTCCATCCTCCTCGTTGTAGACCGGGATGACAACCGACAGATCGGGACTCGTCATCGCCGGTGCGCCTTGACGAGCTCGACAAGATTCTCGACGACGTAATCAACGTCATCGTCTTGCATCATGGGAAAAAGGGGCAGGGTGAGCGTGTTGCGGCCAACCCGTTCGGCTACGGGAAAGTCGCCCGCTTTCCACCCGAGGCGCTGATAGAGGCTAAAGAGGTGGATGGCCGGATAGTGCACTCCGCTCCCGATGGCCCGCGCGCTCAACTGGTCCATGATCTGGGCGCGTGTCACGCTCAGCCTGTCTTCGGGCAGCACCACCTGGAACATGTGCCAGTTCGTGTTGGCGAAGTCGGCCAGCGGCAACTCGAGACCGAGTTCGGTCGCGCCAGCCTTCTCGAAGTGCTCGAAGTAGCGCTTTGCAAGCGCATGGCGGCGCGCCTTGAATTCCGCCCAGTGGGGCAATTGGCCAAGGCCCACGCGCGCGGCCACGTCGGTCAGGTTGAACTTGCCCCCGACCCGCTCGACGTCCATGCCGTCCGGACCGCTGCGCACCACTCCCTGGAGCCGATACTGCTCGGCCAGAGCGGCCTCGGTGGCATTGTTCATGACGAGGCAGCCGCCCTCGATGGTCGTGATGTTCTTGTTCGGATGAAAACTGAATGAGACGAGGTCTCCGAATGTGCCGATCTGACGGCCGGCCCAGGAGCTGCCAAACGATTGGGCCGCATCTTCGATGACGCGCAACTTGTGGCTGGCTGCAAGGCGATAGAGCCGGTCGCGGTCGACGGGCAGACCCGCGAGGTCGACCGGAATGATGGCGCGTGTTGCCGGCGTGATGGCCGCAGCGACGCGCTCGAGATCGAGGTTGCGCGTAGCCGGATCGATCTCGACAAACACCGGCGTCGCGCCGACCTCGAGCACCACATTGCTTGTCGCCACCCAGCTCAGTGGTGTCGTGATCACCTCGTCGCCAGGGCCGATGCCCGCGATGCGCAGAGCGATCTCCATGGTGCAGGTGCCCGAATTGAAGGCGCGCGTCGGGCGGCCGCCGAAGTGCTCGGACAAGGCGGCCTCGAACTCTTTGACCTTGGGGCCAGAGGTGATCCATCCCGAGCGCAGGACTTCGGCGACGCCCTCGATGGTGGCCTCGTCGATCGTTGGGCGGGTGAAGGGAAGAAACGGTCGTTCAGTCATGGGAGTTCACGTGGTGGTGCTGCGGGCGACAAGATAGACGCCCAAGAGGATCACGCCGATGCCGATGGCGCGCTGCAGCGTGACGACTTCGCCAAAGAGCCACCAGGCAGCCAGTGCATTGACGACGTAGCCCAAGGAGAGCATCGGATAGGCGATCGAGACGTCCACGCGCGAGAGCCCGAGGATCCACACCACCACGCTCACCACATAACAGGCAAGCCCGGCGATGATCGGTGGCTGGGTCGCGAGTTGGAACCCGACGGGCAGCACGTTCTCGATGCTAAAAGAGAAGCGCCCGATCGCATTGACCCCGGCCTTGAGCAGAAGTTGCGCGCAGGCGTTCAAGAGCACGCCCGCGAGAATCAGGAAAAAGCTGATGGAAGTCATGGTTTGGATACCACAACGAAGCGGCGGTCCTTCAGGATGACACGCATCGGAAGTTTCATCGCCTGGAGTTTATCGAAAGTGCTGGGAGGCATGATGGCAACCCCCTTGGGTTCGGCCATCCAGCGGGTTGCGAAGGCTTCGAGGCTTGCGATACCCCGAGCGGGCTCTTCCTTGAGTCCGAAGTCGAGTTCGTCGCGCTCGTTGACGAGGATGAGCGTGCGTCCCAGGTAGAAGGGCAGCGTCTGCTCGTACTGCTCGACACTATAGAGGGGCGTGTCGTCCGTGAGCACGCCAGCGAGCGCCTCCGCGACGTAGTGGGCCGATGCAAAACGGTCGAGTGCTCCGTAGGCCACGAGTCCTGTGCTCGCCGCAGCGATGCTCCCCGCGGCGATCAAGGCGAGGCTCGCGCGCAGTCTGCCGCGGCGCACGAGCCAGAGTGCCGCGCTGCTTGCGAGCAGCCAAAGGGCGCCCGCAATGGCGAGTCCGTGGCCGAACTCCGCGTAGGCCTGAGCCTGTTCGGCGGGTACCGGGGTCACCCAGGAAAGTCCGGCCCAGGACAGGCCCAATAGAGCTAAGGCCACGCCCAAGGAGGCGAGCGCAAGCCACGTGAAAAGGCGCTCTTCAGCCTGGGCGAGATAGGCGCCGATCAGCATCGCAAGCGCCGGGAAGATCGGAAGGATGTAGGACGGCAGCTTGGAACCGGAGAGGCTAAAGAAGAGGAAGATCGCACCCGACCAGATGAGGAGGAGCCGCCCGGGCATGAAGCGGCCGTTGGAGCTTTGCGAGGGCAGATGGGTCTCGCGTTGGGCCCAGGCCAAGGCCCCGGGCAAAACGAAGATCCAGGGCACAAGCCCGACAGCCAGGATCGGGAGGAAATACCACCATGGACCTTCGCGATGATGCGAGGTCGTCAGAAAGCGCTCGAAGTGTTCGTGGATAAAAAAGAAGTGCGCGAAGTCAGGATTGCGCAGCGCCACCAGAACGAACCAGGGGGCCGTGATCGCGAGAAAGACGAGCGGTCCGCGCCAGGGCTCAAGGCGGCTCGCGAAGGTGGCATCGCGCGTGGTCACGAGATAGAGGATGAGGACGAGTCCCGGCAGCACGATCCCTTCTAACCCCTTGGAGAGGACCGCGAGGCCGAAGAGCGCCCAGGAGAGCAGCATCCAGCCGCGCGCCTCGGTGATCGCGTTGCTCTGGCGCGCAAGGAGCGCCGCGCACAGGCCCGCGCTCATGAAGAAGGTGACCCCCATGTCGAGGGTGGCCACGTGGCCCATGAGCAGATACAGGAGCGAACTGGCCAGCACCGCGGCCGCATAGAAACCCGAGGCCCCGCCGTAGAGGCGGCGGGTCGTGTAGGCGATGACGAGAACCCCGAGAAACCCGGTCAGCCCGGTCCACAGCCGCGTGGCCCATTCGCTCGGCCCAAAGAGCTCGAAGGCGGCCGCTGTCGCCCAGTACTGCAGTGCGGGCTTCTCGAAGTACAGAAGGCCGTCCAGGCGCGGCGTGATCCAGTCGCCACTGGCCAGCATCTCGCGTGGAATCTCGGCATAGCGGCCCTCATCGGTCTTGGCGAGGTGACGCGGGGCGAGGCAGGCGAACCAGACGAGGGCGAAGAGTGAAACGACGAGGACAGAGGCGATTCGCGAAAGAGGGTGATGGCGGGGCATCAGGCGCTATCGGGGGCCGACTCGATGAGAAGCGCTGCTGCCACGCGCCGACCCTCGCTCATGAGGATGTTGTAGGTCCGGCAGGCGGCATGGAGATCCATGCATTCGACGCCGATACGGCGCTCGGTGAGCGGCGCGATCAGGCGCGGATGCACAAACCGCAGGGTGCTGCCGGTGCCCAGGACGACCAGTTCGGGCTGAAGGAGGGCGAGCGCCTCGAAGTGCTCAAGCGCGAGCGCCAGAAAGCTCGTGACGGGCCAAGGCGTGATCGGTCCTTCGGGCATCACGAGAATGCTCCTCATGTGGCGGGTCTCGTTGATCTCCACATAGCCCGGACCATAGGCTGTGAAGGTGT
>CAJCID010000213.1 GCA_903970305.1 Rhodospirillales bacterium
ACCGAAGCCCAGGTCCTGGAACTGAAGGTTCCTGACATCGGTGACTTCAAAGAGGTCGAGGTCATCGAAATCTTCGTCAAGGAAGGCGATCTCGTCGAGCGTGATCAGTCGCTGATCACTGTGGAGTCGGACAAGGCGAGCATGGAGATCCCGAGTTCGGCGCGCGCGCGCATCACGGCGCTCTCGGTGGCCTTGGGCGACAAGGTCTCTGAAGGGACTGTGCTCGCCAAGGCAGTCGCTCTCGACGGGCCAGCGAGCCCGGCGCCACCGGCGGTTGAGGGGGCTTCCCCGGCAGCTGCACCGAAAGCGCAAGAGGCTAAGGATCCCGAGGCCGCCGCCGGGGCTTTGGCTCCGCGCGCGAAGGTGCGCGAGCATCCGGTGCCCAGTGAGGTCCAGCCACCGGACAGTGGACCTCTGCCCCATGCGAGTCCCTCAGTACGCAAGCTCGCCCGCACCCTTGGCGTGGAACTCGGCCGGGTGACGGGTTCTGGACCCAAGGGGCGGATTCTGCACGAGGATGTCGAGGCGTTTGTGAAGTCGGTCATGTCAGGCAGCGTCGCGCAACGCACCGCGACCCCGGTGCGCGAAGGACTGACGGCGCTGCAACTCCTACCCTGGCCGGCCCTGGACTTCTCCAAATTCGGCGCGACTGAGCTCTTGCCCCTATCGCGCATCAAGAAGATCAGCGGACCGAATCTCGCGCGCAACTGGGCGATGATCCCCCACGTCACCCAGTTCGACGAGGCCGACATCACCGATCTCGAAGTGTTTCGTAAGAGCAGCAACGAGGCGCTCGCCAAGACGGGAGTGAAGGTCACGATGCTCGCCTTCGTCATGAAGGCCTGTATCGCAGCCCTCAAGCAATTCCCCAACTTCAACAGTTCGCTCGACGCCGACGGGGCCAATCTGATCTTAAAGAAGTACTACCATCTTGGATTCGCAGCCGATACGCCCAACGGACTGGTCGTGCCGGTGCTGCGCAACTGCGACCAGAAGGGCATTGGCGCTTTGGCCACCGAGACTGCCGAGTTGGCCGCCAAGGCCCGTGAGGGGAAACTTGCGCCCACTGAGATGCAAGGGGCGAGTTTCACGATCTCTTCCTTGGGCGGCGTGGGCGGCACGGCGTTCACGCCGATCATCAACGCACCCGAGGTGGCGATCCTCGGGTTGTCCAAGTCCGAGATCAAGCCGAAATGGAATGGCAAGGAGTTCACGCCCCGCCTGATGCTACCCTTGTCCTTGTCCTATGATCATCGGGTGATCGACGGCGCACAGGCTGCGCGCTTTACGACGATTCTTGCCGAACTGCTGGGCGACATGCGACGCGTGCTCCTGTGAGGCATGCCCCACAACGAGGACCGCGAGGACGGGGACGGGCACGATGACGACGATCGTCGCGGTCAAGAAGAACGGATCGGTCGCGATCGCCTCGGACTCGCTGACCACCTTTGGCGACACGCGGCTATCCCAGACCTACGAGCCCAACCGCAAGATCCTGGTGGTGGGGGATTCCTACATCGGTCTGGCTGGCACGTCCGCGCACTTCTCAGCGCTTGAAGGAGCCTTGGCAGCGCTCGGTGGGGACTGCCGTCTCTCCTCGAAAAGCGAGGTCTTCGGCACTTTCCTCAGACTCCATGCGCTCCTTAAGGAAAGCTTCTATCTGAACACCAAGGAGGAAGAGGACGATCCCTACGAGTCGTCCCAGATCATGGCCTTGATCGCCAATGCGAGCGGCATCTACGGGGTCTACTCCTATCGGGAGGTGTTCTGCTTTGACCGCTTCTGGGGGATCGGTTCGGGCCGCAACTTCGCGCTGGGCGCCATGTACGCCGTCTATCCCGAACTGGATTCAGCCAGTCAGATCGCCAAGGTCGGTGTCGAAGCGGGAGTCGAGTTCGACAAGAGTTCCAGTGGTCCCTTTCAGATCTACGAGATCCCCCTCGTTGCGGGATCTGAGACGGAGTTGCAATGAGTGCTATTGAAATCAAGGTTCCCGATATCGGAGATTTCAAGGACGTCGAGGTGATCGAGGTCCTGGTCAAGCCGGGCGATGTGATCGAAGCGGAGCAGTCGCTCATCACGGTGGAGTCCGACAAGGCGAGCATGGAGATCCCAAGCCCCCGCGCCGGGGTCGTCAAGACCCTAGAGGTCAAGCTGGGAGAGAAGGTCTCCGAAGGCTCTCCGTTGCTCGTCCTGGAGGTCGAGGCGAGCGAGCCCACGCCTGAACCGGACCCCGCCGCACTCAGCAATACGCCTCTTGCCGCGACGCCCGCGGTGGCTCACGCTGACGTGAGCTGCCAGGTACTCGTCCTCGGTGCCGGGCCAGGAGGCTACTCCGCGGCCTTTCGGGCAGCCGATCTTGGCCTATCGACGGTGCTGGTCGAACGCTATCCCACACTCGGGGGAGTCTGCCTGAATGTCGGTTGTATCCCCTCCAAGGCCTTGCTGCACGTGGCGGCGGTGATGGACGAGGCGGCCCATTTTGCCGATTTTGGCGTGACTTTCGGCGCGCCCTCGATTGATCTGGAGAAGCTGCGCGCCCACAAGGGCAAGGTGGTGGGCAAGCTCACCTCGGGCCTGGCCGGCATGGCGCGTGGCCGCAAGGTCCAGGTCATCGAGGGCGCGGGCCGGTTTACCGATGCCCACCACCTTCTGGTCGAGACCGCGACCAAGCCGGTACGAGTCGAGTTCGAGAAGGCGATCATCGCCGCGGGCTCAGAGGCCGTGCGCCTGCCCTTTGCACCCACGGACGCGCGGATCGTCGATTCCACCGGGGCTCTGAAGCTGCCCTTCATTCCGAAAAAAATGCTCATCATCGGCGGCGGGATCATCGGGCTGGAGATGGGGACCGTCTACTCCACGCTTGGGGCGCGTCTTGATGTCGTGGAGATGCTCGATGGGCTCATGCCTGGCGCGGACCGCGATCTGGTGCGTGTCTGGCTGAAAAAGAACGAACAGCGTTTTGACCGGATCCTGCTGAAGACCAAGACGGTCGCCCTCGAGGCCAAGCCCGACGGAGTGTGGGTGCGCTTTGAGGGCGCTGGTGCGCCCACCGAACCCGAGCGCTACGACCTCGTGCTTGAGGCCGTGGGGCGACGCCCCAATGGGGCGCGCATCGGCGCCGAGCACGCCGGCGTGGCGGTCGGAGAGCGCGGCTTCATCGAGGTTGATGCCCAGATGCGGACCAATGTTGAACATATTTTTGCGATCGGCGACATCGTCGGCCAGCCCATGCTCGCCCACAAGGCCACGCACCAGGGCCACGTCGCCGCCGCGGCCGCGGCCGGCGAGAAGGCCTACTTCGATGCGCGCGTGATCCCCTCTGTGGCCTATACCGATCCCGAGATCGCCTGGGTGGGTGTCACCGAGGACGAAGCGCGCGCGCAAGGAATGCAACTGGGCCGTGCGGTCTTCCCGTGGGCGGCGTCGGGCCGCGCGATCGCCAATGGCCGGGACGAGGGCTTCACCAAGCTGCTCTTCGACCCCACGACGCACCGTCTCTTGGGCGGGGCCATCGTGGGCACCCACGCGGGCGACCTGATCTCGGAACTGGCGCTGGCCGTGGAGATGGGCGCGGATGCGGCAGACATCGGCAGCACCATTCATCCCCATCCGACCCTCGGGGAAAGCGTGGGCCTTGCCGCCGAGGTGTTCGAAGGCGTCTGTACCGATATACCCGCTCCAAGAAAGGCCTAGCACGGGCCTTGGCCCGCCACACGGGGCCTTCTGACTGGAAGGATTGCGAGATGGCGAGCACGCTAGAACTTCAAAAGCAGCAGGTCGCAAAGCGCGCCCTGGATCTTGTGTTGGACTCGGCCAAGCCCGATCGACCGATCGGCGTGGGAACCGGCTCGACGGCCGAGTGCTTCATCGACCTCTTAGGCAGCGTGCGCGACCGCTTTGGCGGGGCCGTGGCGAGTTCAGAGCGCAGCGCCTTGCGCCTCGAGAGCCAGGGGATCCGGGTTCTGGACCTGAACGCCGTCGACTCGTTGACCCTCTATGTCGACGGTGCCGATGAGTTGACTGCCGATCTGGCCCTGGTCAAAGGAGGCGGTGGGGCGCTCACGCGCGAGAAGATCGTGGCGGCGGTGGCCGAGCGCTTCATCTGCATCGCCGATTCTTCCAAGCTCGTCGCCCGGCTCGGCGGGTTTCCGTTGCCCGTGGAGGTGATTCCAATGGCTCGCGCCTATGTCGAGCGGGCGCTTCTTGCG
>CAJCID010000214.1 GCA_903970305.1 Rhodospirillales bacterium
GAACTCGTCACGCGCGACAAGGTGGATTTTCTCGCGGGTTTCGGGCTCACACCCAATGCGATGGCCGCCACGCCAATCTCCAAGGAGGCGGCCAAGCCGATGGTCATCATGAATGCGGCGGCCTCGGTCATCACCACGACCTCGCCTTACGTCGTGCGCGTCTCGCAGACGATCGCGCAGATGTCGCTGCCCATGGCGCAATGGGCCGCCAAGAACAACATCAAGAAGGTCTACACGCTGGTGGCCGACTACGCCCCCGGCAAGGATGCCGAGGAATATTTCAAGAAGGGATTTGAAGCGGCAGGCGGGCAGATCGTCGATAGTGCGCGCGTGCCCCTGAGCAATCCGGATTTCGCGCCCTTCATCCAGCGCATCAAGGACGCCAAGCCCGAAGCGGTCTTCCTGTTCCTGCCCGCAGGTGAACAGGGGGTGGCCTTCATGAAGGGCTTCACCGAGCGCGGACTGGCACAGGCTGGCATCAAAGTCATCGCGACGGGCGATCTGACCGATGACGGGGTCATCGATGCGATGGGCGATCCCACATTGGGTGTCATCACGGCCTTCCACTACTCGGCGGCCCACGATTCGGCGCAGAACAAGGCGTTCCTGAAGGCCTATGCCAGCGTGGCGGGAGACAAGCGGCCCAACTTCATGGCTGTCGCAGGCTATGATGGGATGGCCGCGATCTACGAGGCCTTGAAGAAGACCGCAGGCGATACCGATGGCGAGAAGATCCTCGCAGCGCTGAAGGGCTGGAAGCACGAGAGCCCGCGCGGCCCCATCGAGATCGATCCGGACACGCGTGACATCATCCAGACGGTCTATATCCGTCGAGTCGAGCGCAAAGACGGGCATCTTTACAATATCGAGTTCGACCAGTTTCCCGCCGTGAAGGATCCGGGCAAGTGAGGCGCGCGGGTGCAGGCTCAGGGGCCAGGTGTTGCGAGGCAAGCCCTTGGGTCACCTGATCGGGGTGCTGTTCGATGGGATTGCCTACGGCAGTCTCCTGTTCCTCATCAGTCTCGGGTTGTCGGTGACGCTCGGGCTCATGAACTTCGTGAATCTCGCCCATGGGGCGTTCGCCATGTTCGGTGGCTACGTGGCGACGACCCTGATGGCGCGTCTGGGCGTGCCGTTCCTCGTGTGCCTGCCCCTTGCATTTCTTGCCACGGCGCTCCTTGGCGTGGCGCTTGAGCGCACCCTCTACCGCAGGCTCTATGGCGCCTCGCATCTTGATCAGGTGCTCTTCAGTATCGGACTGACCTTCGTTGCGAGTGCGGTGGCGACTTACCTGTTCGGCTCGGGTCAGCAGCCGGTGCGCCTGCCCGAATTTCTCCTGGGACAGATCAGGATCGCGGGGCTCGACCTTGGCGCGTACCGGCTCTTTCTGATCGCGCTCGTCCTCCTCATCACCGCCGCCCTCGGAGCCCTACTGAGCTTGACGCGCTTTGGCGCGCAGATCCGGGCTGCGGTCGACAACCAGATCGCCGCCGCAGGACTGGGCATCAACGTCGAGCGGATCTTCATGCTCACCTTCGCGCTCGGCTCGGGGCTGGCGGGCCTTGGGGGGAGCCTCGGTATCGACGTGCTTGGCCTGGATCCGACCTTTCCGATCAAGTACATGGTGTACTTCCTGCTCGTGGTCGCCGTCGGCGGAGCGGGGACGATACGCGGACCCCTCTTCGCAGCCCTCGCCCTGGGTGTCTTCGATGTCGCCGGCAAGTACTATCTACCCGAGATCGGCGCGTTTGTGATCTACGGATTGATGGTCGTCTCGCTCATCGCCTGGCCCAACGGGCTGTACCGCAAAAGGGGCACATGAGCGCAGCTCCGGCAAGACCATATGGCTCGCCCGGTCTCCTGCGAGACGGCTGGGGAGACGGCTGGGGCAAGGCTGAGATCGTCTTCTGGCTTGCCGTCCTCGCGAGCCCATGGCTCTTTTCTCAATACCTGGTGCTGGGCAGCCAGATCCTGATCGTCGGCTTGCTCGCGGTCTCGCTCGATCTCATCCTGGGCTATGCGGGCATCGTCTCCCTGGGTCACGCGGCCTACTTTGGCGTCGGGGCCTATACCGCGGGACTGCTGGCCACGCACGGCTGGGGGGAACCGATCTCTGGCCTTGGCATCGCGGGGGTGGTGGCTGCGGCCCTCGGATTTCCGATCAGCTTTCTGGTGGTGCGAGGAGGCGATCTGTCGCGCCTCATGGTGACTCTGGGGATCGGTGCGATGCTCTACGAGGCGGCCAACAAGGCGGCGCGCATCACGGGGGGAGTCGACGGGCTTGCGGGGGTCGAGATGTGGAAGCTTCTGGGACTCTTCAGATTTGACATCGAAGGCCGGGTCGCTTTTGGCTACTGCCTGGTGGTGACCTTCCTTCTGTTCGTGGTGCTGCGTCGGATGATGCGCTCGCCCTTCGGACTGTCCTTGCAGGGGATCCGCGAGAATGCGCGGCGCATGCCCGCCCTGGGCGCGTCGGTGCGTGCGCGCCAGGTGGCGATCTTCACCGTGAGCGCGGGGATCGCCGGCGTCGCCGGCGCGCTCTTGACCCAGACGACCCAGTTCGTGGGCCTCGATACGTTAGGCTTCTCGCGTTCGGCCGAGCTCCTCATCATCTTGGTGTTAGGCGGCACGGGCCGACTCTATGGAGCGCTCGTGGGCGCAGTCGTCTATATGGTGGCCCAGGACTTTCTTGCGGGATTGAATCCGGTCTACTGGCAGTTTTGGATTGGACTACTCCTGATCGTGGTCGTGCTCGCGGGCCGCGGGGGAATCCTCGGAGTGGCCGAACGACTTCGACTGCGCTTTGGATGGAAGTCACGATGAACGAGGCGCTGCGCACCGAGGGATTGGGCAAAGTCTGGGGTGGGTTCGCTGCGAACACCGACATCGCCCTGCGACTCGCCGTCGGCGCGCGTCACGCCCTGATCGGCCCGAACGGGGCCGGTAAGACCACCTTCATCAATCTGCTCTCTGGCGCCTTGGCACCCACTTCGGGCGAGGTCTATCTGGGCGGGGAACGTGTGACGAATCTCGCCCAGCACGCGCGCGTCAAGCGCGGGCTGACCCGGACCTTCCAGATCAACACCTTGTTCGCCGATCTCAGCGTGCTCGAGTCGACGGTGCTCGCAGTGTGCGAACAAAGCGGCGCAGCGCGCCACTTCTGGCGCCCTGTCGCCGATCATGCGGATGAGATCGCGCGAGCCAGGGCGCTGCTGGAGACGCTCGGTCTGAGCGAGGATCAAGACCGGCCCACTGCATCTTTGCCGTACGGCAAGCAGCGGCTCGTCGAGATTGCGCTCGCGCTCGCGACGCGACCGAAGATCCTGCTGCTCGACGAGCCGGCGGCGGGCATCCCGCGTCTGGAGAGCCGCGAACTCTTTGAGGTTCTCGCACGCTTGCCCACCGACGTCACCATCCTGCTCATCGAGCACGACATGGAACTCGTCTTCCAGTTCGCTGAGCGCATCACGGTACTCGTGGGCGGGCGCATTCTGACCGAAGGCACCCCGGCCGAGATCGCCGCCGATCCCAAGGTCCGCGAGGTCTACCTCGGGGAGTCCGACGATGGCTGAGCTGCTCTGCGCAAGGGGGGTTTTCGCCGGGTACGGCGAGTCGGTGGTCTTGGAGGATATTTCCATCAGCCTCGCCGAGGGCGACAGTCTCGCGCTACTGGGACGAAACGGCGTGGGCAAGACCACCTTGCTCACCACCTTGATGGGGCTCACGCGTCTGCATGGTGGCTCCATCGCCTTTGCGGGTCGGGACATCTCGCATCTGCCCACCCACGGGAGGGCCGCACTCGGGCTCGGCTGGGTGCCTCAGGAGCGGATGGTGTTTCCGTCCTTGACCGTGGCCGAGCACCTTCTGGCGGTGGCGCGAAGGGGGGAATGGACTGCCGAGCGCGTCTACCAGATGTTTCCGAGGCTTTTGGAGCGTAGCGGCAATTTCGGCAATCAGCTCTCCGGAGGTGAGCAGCAGATGCTGGCCATCGCCCGTGCGCTCGTCACCAATCCGCGGCTCCTGCTCTTGGACGAGCCGATGGAAGGACTGGCTCCCTTGATTGTGCTGGAGCTTGCGCGCGCGATCCGGACGCTGGTCAAGGAGACGAAACTAGCCATCATCGTCGTCGAGCAGCACGCGAAACTGGCCCTTGGTCTGACCGAGCGGGCCGTGGTGCTCGATCGCGGCCGCATCGTCTACGAGGGGCCGAGCGAGAAGCTCGCCAACGATCCTGCTGCACTCCACCAGCTCATCGCTGTCGCCTAGTTCGGAAGCGCAAAATTTGCTCGGTCGGGCCGCGCTTCGCGCCGCAAAGCGTCAAGAGGACGTATCCTTGCAGCATGCCCGTTTTCTTCCGCCCGGCCCGCCGGCATGCCCGCTGGCCCCCCTTCCGATGAATGCCATCCTGCCCCGCTCGGCGCCCACGCATCGCGAGGTTCCCCCGCACGAGCGATTCCACCCACCGCAATGGGGTTCATGGCTTTCCCACGCGGGCCAGAAGAGGCTCTGGTGAGAATTCTGGTCAGTAACGACGATGGCTATCTGGCCGCGGGAGTCGCCGCATTGGCCGAGGCGCTGACCCCGTTTGGCGAGGTCATCGTGGTGGCACCCGAGCAGAATCGCAGCGGCGCGTCGAACTCGCTCACGCTCGATCGGCCTCTCGCCGTCACGCGCATGCCCAATGGCTTCTACTCGGTCAACGGCACACCCACGGATTGCGTCCACATCGCCCTGACCGGGCTTTTCGAAGAGCGTTTTGACCTGGTCGTCTCGGGGATCAATCACGGCCAGAACATGGGTGACGACACGATCTACTCGGGAACCGTCGCCGCGGCCATGGAGGGATATCTCTTTGGCGTGCCCTCGATCGCGTTTTCGCTGGTCGAGAAGGATACGAGGCACCTGGAATCGGCCGCCCGGATCGCCGCCGAGATCGTCGAGCGGCAGGTGCGTCAACCCTTGGCGGAGCTGTTCCTGTTGAACGTGAACATCCCCGCGCGACCCTACGAAGAACTCGGTGGCGTCGTCTGCACCCGGCTCGGTAAGCGCCATCAGTCCGAGCCGGTGTTTCCCAGCGTGAATGCGCGCGGCGAGAAGGTCTACTGGATCGGAGCGGCTGGCAGCGCCCGCGATGCGGGTCCCGGCACTGACTTTCATGCGGTGGCCGAAGGCTACGTTGCGGTCACGCCCTTGCAGATCGATCTGACCCATACGACCCAGATGCCCCTGGTGAAGGGATGGCTCGGGGTATGACGCGCACCCCGAGAAAGAACTGGATGGCCGAACTCGTCCCGAGCGATGCGGCGCCGGGTGCGCGGCGGGGCGTGCGCGCGAGGTCGGGCCGACTGGAGGGGACGCAAGAGGGCCAGAAGGCCATGACGCCATTGTCCGAGGGCCTGGGGCTGACCTCGGCGCGCCTACGCCTACGCATGGTCGAGCGCCTGCGCGCATCAGGCATCCGCGAGGAGCGCGTGCTGGCGGCCATGGCCCAAGTCCCGCGGCATGCGTTCGTCGACGAGGCTCTCGCGAGTCGCGCCTATGAGGATTCGGCCCTACCGATCGGGCTGGAACAGACCATCTCGCAGCCATTCATCGTGGCGCGCATGACCGAGACCCTGTGCGCCTGTGCGCAGGGCGGCAAGGTTCTTGAGATCGGCACCGGCTGCGGATATCAGGCGGCGATTCTGGCGGCGATCGCAGGCGAAGTCTACTCGGTCGAGCGGATCCGCGTCCTGCACGATCGAGCCCGCCAGAACCTGCGCCCTTTGCGGCTGCCGAACCTGCGGCTTGTCTATGGCGATGGACTGAATGGCTTGCCCGAGGCTGCTCCCTTTGACGGCATGCTGATTGCAGCCGCCGCAGCGGACCTTCCAGAGACGCTACTACTGCAGTTACGCGTTGGTGGTGTCGCAATCGCTCCCCTCGGTCAGGACCGCCAGAGCCTATGCCGCATCAGCCGCACCGGCCCGCGTTCTTTCGCGCGCGAGCGGCTTGAGGATGTGCGCTTTGTGCCGCTGCTTCCAGGCACGACCTGAGCCCTTCGAGGGAGAGTCGCAGCGCACGCCTGACACTGGAAAGTCGGGATGGACCATCCGTGCCGCGCGCTTTTGTGCGTTACACTTGCGCGACCTGCTCGATGCTTCTGAAATGCCCCTGTCACGCGTCAAATCATGCCCGGAATCCCTGCCCGACCCGTGAGAGCCATCGCCTTGGCGCTCGTATCGGCCGCCTGCATCGCCGGATGTGCCGGTGGCGGCAATCAAGCTCCCGTCTCTGATCGCTCCTCGACTCCGGTGCCGCGCGGTCTGCCGCCACCGGCGCCGGTGACACAGGTGCCGCAGCCGGAGACCGTGCCCACCTACACCGTCAAGCCCGGTGACACGCTCTATAGCATCTCGAAACAATTTGGCCAGGACTACAAGCAGGTCGCGGCCTGGAACGGGATCGACGACACCTACCACATCCATGTCGATCAGGTCCTCCGCATGGGCCCTCCCGAACCGGTAACGGGGCCGGCGGTGGCCGAAGCCACGCCCGTTGGGAACGGTGCGGTAGAACAGAAACCGCTGGGCGCACCCGACGCGGCCCCATCGGGCAAGCCCGCCCCCTCCAGCCTGCCCGCTGCGACCAACGATGCCCCTCTGAAAACCCAGCCCTTGGGCCTGAAGGTACCCTATAGCGAGACTGCCGTGGCTGAGTTGGTCCGGGCCGAGTCGACTGAGGGCTCTACCAACACGGCAGCGCCGCCACCGTCTGCGCTGCCAGCCGGTCTCACTTCCAACGCCCCTGCGGAGAAGGCCGCGCCCGCGAACCTGGATGAGGCGGCCATCGGCTGGATCTGGCCGGCCAAAGGCCCCTTGCTCTCCGAATTCAACGACCCGAAGAACAAGGGCATCGATATAGCGGGCAAGATGGGCGATCCTGTGTTGGCCTCGGGGAGCGGCACGGTGATTTATGTGGGCCAGGGCCTGCGTGGCCTGGGCAACCTGGTCGTGGTGAAACACACCGAAGGGTTGATCTCGGTGTATGCCCACAACAGCAAAATCCTGGTTGCGAACAACCAACCCGTCAAAAGGGGTGAGCAGATTGCGGAGATGGGCAATTCCGATTCGGAGAAAGTTGAATTGCATTTCGAAATCCGGCGCCAGGGCGCGCCGGTCGATCCTCTGAAGTACCTGCCGGGTCGCTGATGCCTCCCCGTCGCCGCGCGCACCCCGTCCAGCCGCAGCAGGAACCCGGCTCGGTATCGAAGGGCTCGACCCACGATGATGACGACGAGAGCACCGTCTCGCGGCGCAGGAAGACTGCCGCGACGGGCGTCGATGAGGCACTCACCGATGCCGAGAGCGACGGGCTCAACGGGGCTGCCGATGGCGCAGTCGATCCGACCCTGGACGGCGATCAAGAGATGGCGCTCGCACTCGATGGAGCGGGTGGTGCAGATGGTGCGGATGGTGCAGAGAGTGCGGAGGAGGGGGGCGAGCCGGCAGAGGCGCCTGAGGTCACGGAGCTTGCGACCGACAGCATCCAGCACTACCTGCATGGTATTGGCGCCAAGCCGCTGTTGACGCCCGCCGAGGAGCTGGCGACGGCCACACTCGCGGCCGCCGGGGACTTTCCGGCGCGCCAGAAGATGATCGAGCATAATCTTCGGCTCGTGGTCAGCATCGCAAAAAATTACCTGAACCGGGGCGTCGCGCTCCTGGATCTGATCGAAGAGGGCAACCTGGGACTCATCCATGCCCTCGAGAAATTTGATCCGCAGCGCGGCTTTCGCTTTTCGACCTATGCGACCTGGTGGATCCGCCAGGCTGTCGAGCGCGCCATCATCAGCCAATCGCGCACGGTCCGCCTGCCCGTGCATGTCGTGCGCGATCTGAACCAGGTCCTGCGCGCCAAGCGCCACCTCGAGGAGGCCGCGCGCGCCAGCGGCGTGCGCAGCGGTGATGTCACCAACGAGCAGATCGCGCATCTTCTCGGCCGTACGCGCGATGACGTGACGGACGTGCTGGCCCTGTCGGAACACACGGCCTCGCTCGACGCGCCGCTCGACTTCGACCCGAGCCTCTCCCTCGGCGACACGCTCGCCGATACCGGTTCGGCGACGCCTGAGTCCACCGCGCAACACCACGAGGTCGAGATCCTCGTAGGGGGCTGGCTCGAGAGACTCTCGGAGAAACAGCGTTTCGTTGTGGAAAGGCGCTTTGGCCTGAACAATCACGATACCGCGACGCTCGAGGATCTGGCAGACGAACTCGGTCTGACGCGTGAGCGGGTGCGCCAGATCCAGCAGGAGGCATTGGTCAAGCTCAAGCGCACCCTGGCCACGCGCGGAGTGGGCAAGGACGCCCTGCTCTAGGAGAAGGCAGCGATGATGCCGGTGCTGGTGTTTGATATCGAGACCGTCCCGGACGTCGCGGGCTTGCGCCGCCTGAACGACTGGCCGGCCGAACTCAGCGATGCCGTCGTCGCGGAGCGCGCCTTCGCCCAGCGCCTGGAGAAGACGGGTCGCGAGTTTATGCCGCTTCATCTGCAGCAGGTGGTCGCGATCTCCTGCGTGTTTCGCGACCGTGACGGCCTTAGGGTCCGCTCGTTGGGCAGCGAAGACGACGGCGAGGCCAAGCTGATCGGCGACTTCTATCGGACCATTGAGAAATACACGCCCCAGATCGTCTCGTGGAACGGCGGGGGCTTTGATCTGCCGGTCTTGCACTACCGCAGCCTCGTGCATCGTGTCGTCGCGTTGCGTTATTGGGATCTGGGCGAGGATGACCGCGAATTCAAATACAACAATTACATCAGCCGCTACCACTCGCGCCATCTGGACCTGATGGATGTGCTCGCGATGTATCAGGGGCGGGCCAGCGCACCGCTTGACGAACTCGCCAAGCTGTGCGGTTTCCCCGGCAAACTGGGCATGGATGGGAGCCAGGTGTGGCACGCTTATGCGGCGGGCCAGCTGGCCGAGATTCGGAACTATTGCGAGACCGATGTGATGAACACCTGGCTCGTCTACTGTCGGTTCCAGCTCCTGCGCGGCGTACTGAGCGTTGCGGCCTACGAGGAGGAGATGACCCTCGCGCGCGAGATGCTCGGCGCGCGCAGCGAGCCACACTGGCAGGAGTTTCTCGCTGCGTGGTCCGAGGAGCGCACCACCTAGCCCGGGTCTCTCGGGCGCGCTGCTGCTACACTGCGCGTCTTTCGAATCGCGCCGAGATCGCCATGTCTGACCCCGAGATCCTGATCGAATCCCTCGATCACGAGGCGCGCGGCATCGGCCATGTGGCCGGCAAGGTCATCTTCGTCGAGCGTGCGCTGCCGGGCGAGCGGGTGCGCTACCGCTCCCTGCGCAGCAAGAGCTCCTACGAGTTCGCGGAGGTCCGCAAGATCCTGCACCCGAGTCCGGCACGCGTCGAGCCACGTTGCCCTTACTTCGGGCGTTGCGGTGGCTGCTCGATGCAGCATCTCGACAGTCCCACCCAGGTCGCGGTCAAGCAGCGCGTATTGGAGGACAATCTCCTGCGCATCGGCAAGGTCAGGCCAGAGGTGATCTATCGCGCCATCCACGGACCGAGCTGGCGCTACCGGTTTCGGGCGCGCCTGACAGTCCGCTACATCGCCAGGCGCGAGACGATCCTGATCGGATTCCATGAGCGTAAGAGCAGTTGGGTTGCCGACATGCAGACCTGTGAAATCCTGCCGGCGCATGTCTCGGCGCTCCTTGTCCCTTTGCGGGTCTTGATTGGGAGCCTGTCGATCCGCGAGCGACTGCCCCAGATCGAGTTATCGATCGGCGATGGCAGGACCGCACTCGTCTTGCGCATCTTGGAGGCGCCCAATGCTGCCGATCTGGCCCTGCTCGAGACGTTCGCGGAGACGCATGCGGTCGACTTCTGGTTGCAACCCAAAGGGCCGGAATCGGCCCGGCCCTTCGGTCGGGCAGCGCCCCATCTCATCTACCGGTTACCCGAATTCGGTGTCGTGATCCCGTTTTTGCCGGCTGACTTCACGCAGGTCAACCATGCGATCAATCGGGTCCTGGTCAGCCGTGCGATCGCGCTCTTGGCACCTGAACCCGGCGATCGGGTCTGTGATCTCTTCAGCGGCCTGGGCAATTTCACCGTTCCTTTGGCCAGACGCGCGCGCGAAGTCGTCGGCGTCGAAGGCAGTGTGGGCTTGACCACGAGGGCGCGCCGCAATGCCGCGGAAAATGGTGTGGCCGATCGCACCTCGTTTCTCACTCAGAATCTGTTCGAGATCGGGCGCGCCGAACTCGACGCTCTGGGTCGGTTTGACAAGATGCTGATCGATCCACCGCGCGAGGGCGCGCTCGCGGTATGCAAGGCCCTCGTCGATCAGGGTACAAATGCCCCATCGCGCATTGTTTACGTCTCCTGCAACCCTTCGACATTCGCGCGTGACGCGGCGATCTTGGTGCATCAGGGAGGCTATCGTCTCCTGGGGGCGGGAGTCATCAACATGTTTCCGCAGACCTCCCATGTCGAGTCGATCGCGGTTTTCGAATCGGGCTAGCGAGGCCCCGCTCGTCACCGGGGGAGCTTGACCGCCGATGTTCGGTGTGCAAGGATTTCAACTCAACCCGGCGGTCGCATTCTGGAGACGTGCATTCATGCAAGACCTCCCGAACCACCCTAGTCATGACAGGCTCACCCGTGACCGCTAGGATCCACGCCGTTCATCCGGTCCTGGCCGCGAACGACGTGATGGCGTCTGTGAACTTCTACAGTCGGCTTGGATTCCACCTGTCCTTTCAAGACGACGCGCTGAAGCCTCGATACGCGACCGTGCGTCGCGACGGAATCGAGTTGCACCTGCAGTGGGCGAGTGTGGACCAATGGTCGCATCCGGTCGATCGGCCGGCATGTCGCTTTACAGTCAGCGACGTCGATGAGATCTACAGGGAGTTTGTTGCCAGTGGCGGCATTGGCGAATCGAGCGAAGAAGGCAGTCCATGGAGAGCGCCCGCCGACACTCCCTGGGGTACTCGAGAATTTCATCTTCGTGACCCGGGGCAGAACAGTCTCCAGTTCTATCGCGTGCTCTAATCGGCCAGGCACTCCGGGCTTCCGAAGCGGCTCACGCTCTGGTCTCACGTGGCGATCGAGCCCAGCTGATTTCAAGGCGAATCCAGTGCGGCGCAAGGGGGTATAAGAGAATTCGGAACTCGACACCGAACCTCCTGAAACGAGGATGACGATGCGACTCACAGTCGACGTGCCAAGCATTTCGGGGCCAGAGTGCACCTTGTGCGCCATTCTCATGGTGGCTTGCTTGATGCTCTGCGGTAGCGCCGCGCATGCTCAGGAGGCGATGCCGCAATGGCAGAAGGATGCACAGGAGAGACGAGACTGCGCTGCCAACCTCGGCTGGGGAGCGTGCAACGGCGGCCCGCAACGGCCATTGCCACCCCTCGTCACCGACTTATGGAATGCGATTGCCTATTCTCCGTCGCATAACATCGGGGCGTTCGCCGGCAGCTTCACCTTGCCAGAGAATGCCAAGGCTGCCGCACTGAAGGGCTGCGCAGCGCGCGCTGCCGATTGCCGAATCATCGTCGCCGCCCACGACATTTGTCTCGCAGTGGCCTACGAGCGCAAAGCCGGAGGTGCGTATCGCGCCGCCACGGGCCCCTCGAAGCAGGATGCGGAAGGCAAGGCCCTGCCCGTGTGCATGGCGGAAGGTCCGCAGCGCTGCGCGGTACTGGCCAGCTGTTCGGGTCAACCCCCGCTTCTGATCGTCTCGCCGTAGCCCGCGGCAGAAACGCCCCTGCATCGTTCACGCTGCGGGGCGATTGGAAGTCTTCTGAGCGTGTACGACCTTGCACAAGATGGGCCTAATCGTCGAGACCGAGACCCTGCAAAATCCTCGGTGCGTGTTTGGCCACACGCGCGGCGCGAGTCGCCGACAGCTTCGCCCCGCCAAAATGCAGCACATAAGCTTTCTGCCTTCCGGGCGTGAGTGCATGAAAGGCTTCGGCGAGTTGGGGGTCATCATCCAGACGCTCTTGGAACTCCTTGGGCACATCGAACTGGGCCACGCTTTTCATCTGCACCTTCGCGCCGGATTTCTCAAGCGCGATGGCCTCCTTGATGTAGGCCTTAACCGCGGCTTTGTGCTTGTTGATCTCCAAGAGGGAGGTAAAGCGGATCTGCCTCGCGGCCTGCACATTCTTCGTTTGCTGAACGAGAATGCCTTCCGGGTCCTTCAGCAAAGCGCCTTTCATGAAGAGTAGGGCGCAATAATCCTTGAAGCCATGGATGAGTACGATGTTGCCACCGTTCAGATCGTAGCAGGCCTGGCCCCATTTCAGCTCTTCGTTCAGGCCCGACGCAAGACAGAGTTGGCGCAGAGCCGCATATTCATCGCTCCAGCGCTCTTCCTTGCCATGGACCTTGCTTACGAGTGGATTCATCTTTTCCTCGCGATCTTCCTGCTGCGCCCGGTGGCGTCGGGCAGCGCGAAGAGGACTAGGCCGGTGCAAAGAAGCAGGAACAGTGGGGCCATCGGCGCATAAGTCACCCATGGAGGAGGCTCTCCCTTTGCCCGAGCAATGAAGTTAGCGATGACGGTGGCTGTAAACCCGATTGAGAGCCACCGATGGATCTGCCTCATCCAATCATTCCAGTTCATGGAATTCTCCAATCTGGGCACCAGATGGCTTTTCAATCGGGTCGTGCGAGGACCGACGTGAGCTTGTCCAGGAATTGTCTCCATCCCGCCTTGGCGCCCCCGTAGGCCTGCTTTTGGCTCGGATGAAAGCCGACCTGCTCGACGCGCAGGAGCGTGCCCAGGCTCGTTGGAGTGAGCGAAAAGGTCACGACGCTCTGAACGTTGTAGGCTTCATCGGAGTGGGGATGATTCCAGGAATAGGAGAGCAATCGATCGGGCTCCACAGCGAGAACCTCGCAGTCCATCACACCACCCCAGTCACCGCGCAGCTTGAAGCGGTGGCCGACGACTGGATCAAAGTCATTCTTCATGAGCCACTCCTCGATCAAGTGCGACTGGGTGATTGCACGCCACACCTTTTCCGGCGGATGGGGCAATTCGCGTTCGGTGACGACCGATAACTGCTGGGTCGGCGGTTCACTCATTGATCCATCCTTTTCAGCAAGTCCTCGAGTTGATCAAAGCGGCTTTGCCAGAAGCCCGTCATCTGGCTTGTCCAGTCGATCAAGGGCGCCAGGGCACCGCGCTGCGCGCAGTAGTGGGTTTGACGGCCCTCATGGCGATCGCGTACCAGCCCAGCCTCCTTCAGGATTGCGAGGTGCTTTGAAACAGCGGGCTGCGAAATCCCAGCATGGTCCGTCAGCGCGCCGACCGTCTGCTCGCCCTCTCGGCAAAGACGCTCGAACAGGGCGCGTCGAGTCGGATCGGCTAGCGCCTTGAAAAGGATGACATTGGGATCCGGCTTCACAATCGATAACTAGATGGCTATGAGTTAATGTATAACCCATGAGCTATATATGTCAAGGAAAAATGTGGGAGGACCGTTCTGCCTCACTCCCGAGGCGGATTTCGATCTTCTGCGCTTCTTCGACTTTCTCTTGGAGAAGGACATTGAAGCGGCGCTTCGAGCTCTGGACGCGATCAAGGAGGCGTTTAGAGTGCTTGAGCGGTTTCCATTTACTCGTCGAATGTCGAGGTCGATTTCCGTCAAGGCTTCGCCTCCTTGCCTAACTGGCGCCTGACGGATCAGTTCGAGCTGCAGTGCTGTCGGCGCGTTCAATCCGAGCATCGCGCACTTCTGTTTGTGCGCGGCTAGGACGGTACGCAGATCCTTCTCGCGCCAGGCGTTGATGGTTGCATTCAAGGCATTCTTTCGTGTGACCGGGATCCGGGCCTTGTAGGCTGGGGCAGAGAGAGTGTGGGCGAAGTGTGGGATGATCGCAGCTGCCGATCGGTCTTTGCCGACTTCGACGATGGCCCACCGGGTGCGACGCGCATCCCATGGGCTCCACAGACACTTAGGGATGTACATGAATCGTATGCTCAGGAAGGCGCTTTGGACGTTGACGGTTCTCTTATGCGCCTGCGCCACGGCGCCCCCGAATCCGAATCCTCACGCAGCCGACCCGTTGCCGCTCGCCAATCTCGACCTGCCCCGCTACATGGGCCGCTGGTATAACATCGCCAACATCCCCTACTTCGGCGAACGCGGCTATGTGGCGAGCTATTCCGAGTGGGCTTTGCGACCGGACGGCAAGATCGATGATCTCTACGTCGGACGCAAGGGTGGCTTCGACGTGCCCGAGACGCGGCGCTCGTTCGAAGATACCGTCGTGCCCGGAACGGGCAACGCCCATTGGCGGGTGCGCCTTTTCTGGCCCATTTCGGTGAGTCAGCTCACGCTCTATGTCGATCCGGACTACCGCTATACGATTCTTGGCTATCCGGACAAGAGCCTGGGCTGGATTTTTGCCCGCACGCCAGAGATTAGCGATGCAACTTACCAGGAGCTGCTTGGCCGTCTGGATGCGATGGGCTACAACACCGCACTCTTTCGGCGGGTTCCGCAAAGGCCGGACCAGCTTGGGCTGTCTGGATTCCAATCGCCGCCCGAGAAGTAGCCCGGATGGTTGAGCCTGGTTCGGGTCGCAGACCCGGCCTAGAGGACCGGCCTAGCTCGCGAACCGGCCTGAAGTCGGGACGATAGCCCTTTAGCTGAAGTCCCCACGATGCGAGTTCCTCGTAGGCACCCACGCGATGAACGGGGGCACCCTGCCGTAGTCGACCACAGAAGAGATGCGTACCTTGATCGATGTCCCGTCCCTGCGTCGCAGGGCAGAATAGAGGGAGTGGGTGCCCTCTTTGCACACCCCGCCAGAGGTCTCTGGCGACGGCCAAGCGCGGTGGTCAGCACTCCGAAAGCGGTGCGCGGCAGACGCGTTGGGCGACCTCGCCGCGCGAATCGAAGAGCGCCTCAGGTCCGGGGTCGAGGACCGCAAGCGAGCGCAGTCGATCAATCCGGTGCGCCTCGTCGAGGGGGGGATGCGTGGAGCCTTTCATGGGGGCTACTCTCGTCACTTAAGCTCGGTCTTCTCGGGCAGGCGCGCATCGGCGTGTTGCGGCGAAGCATTCTAGCCCACATCGATTCCCTCACAGCGCGTCTTCGGGAGCTCACGACCTGGGTATGAATGCCTGGCAATCCGTCCCTCAGATTGAGGCCTGTCAATGCGATCGGCTGATGCCCCGGGCTACTTTGGAGTGGCACTCCATGAGAGCCAACGGATCGTGGTATCTTGATTCGTGTCATAGACAGCGCGGCCCCTTTTCTGTCGAGAGATCACGATGGGCAGCGCATCCTTCGCGAGGACACGCAAAGGCCTTGTCTGGGACGGATCGCGTAGAAGGATGCAGAGGCGGGGTGCAGCGTCGAATTCCCTGCATCGCGATTGCTGAACGGGGAGGCAGATCGACCTACCACGTGCGCAGCCGACGTGAGATCGATGCTCACCGGTTGCCGAGTTGATCCAGGAGATCGCCGCATGCCGCAAGAGGTTTTGCCGTTTGGACCGATTTTCGACGCGACGCCTCATCCTTACCTGGTCCTCGGGGCCGATGAGAACTTCACGATCGTCGCCGTCAATGGCCGCTACCTGGAGGTCACGGGCACCCTGCGCGCCGAGATCATCGGGCGGGGCCTCTTTGAGATCTTTCCGGACAATCCTGATGACGAGACCTCGAGCAGCGTGGGTGACCTGCGCACGTCGCTAAAGCGCGTCCTCGGAGAGGGATGTCCCGACACAATGGGCCTGCAGCACTACGATATTCCGCTGCGCGACGGCAGTGGCGGATTTCAGGTGAAGTATTGGAGTCCCGTCAACACGCCCGTGCTCAGCTCAGACGGTCGCGTCGCCTACATCATTCATCACGTCGAGGATGTGACCGAGTACGTCCTCCAGCGCGAAAACGCGCGCGCCGGGGACGTGTGGGTCACGAGTCCGATGCGGCGCATGGAAGCGGAAGTGATGCAGCGCGCCCACGAGGTCAAGCGGGCGAACCGCGCCTTGAAGGGGGCCATGGAAGACTTCGAGCGCAGGCAGTCCGAACTCTCGGAGGACAATGTGCGATTGACCGAACTGGACCGCATCAAGAGCCAGTTCTTTGCCAACGTCAGTCATGAGATCAGGGCGCCCATGAATGCAATCATCGGGATCGTGCATCTGATGCGCCGCGACGGCGTGACCTCCAAGTACACCGAGCGCCTCGATAAGCTCGACGGTGCCGCACGGCACCTCTTAGGAATCATCAACGACATTCTCGACCTCTCGACGATCGAGGCCGGAAAACTCCATCTTGCCGAGGAGAACTTTGCGCTGCCGCCAATCCTGCGGAAGGCGGTCGGCATCATCAGCGATGCGGCCAACGCCAAGGGTTTGCGCATCCTGATCGATGTGGCGGGTGTCCCGCGCATGCTGCGCGGTGACGCGAACCGGCTCTCTCAGGTGTTGGTGAACTTTCTGGGAAACGCGCTCAAGTTCACCGCGCAAGGCAAGATCGTGCTCAAGGTGATGGTGCTCGAGGAGACCGAGACCGACTACGCGCTGCACTTCGAGGTCCGGGATACGGGCATCGGGATGAGCGCCGAACAGATGGCCCGCCTGTTCGTGGCCTTCGAGCAGGGGGATAACTCCTCGACGCGAGAATATGGCGGGACAGGATTGGGCCTGTCGATTTCGCGCCAGATTGCCGAGTTGATGGGTGGTCAGGTCGGTGTCCAGAGCAAGGAAGGCGAGGGCAGCAATTTCTGGCTCGATGTGCGCCTGCGCAAGCCTCTCGAGTCCCCCACGGAGTCGCCTGTCCGCCCGGTCGAGAGGGCGGCTGATCTCCTGCGCTCCGAACATCGAGGCAAGGGCGTGCTCGTCGTCGAGGACGACCCGACTCTTCAGGAAGTGGCCTTCGAACTGCTGCACTACGTGGGACTGGAGCCCGAGGTCGCCGAGAGTGGGCCGCGCGCAGTCGAACTGGCGGCTGTGAACCGGTATGCGGCGATCCTGATGGACATGCGCATGCCTGGAATGGATGGCCTGGATACGACTCGAGCGATCCGCAGCCTGCCTGGGCTTGCCGCGACGCCGATATTGGCCATGACCGCCAACGCAGCAGTTGAAGACCGCGCCAGATGCCTGGAGGCCGGGATGAATGATTTCATCGCCAAACCGGTGCACCCAGACGTGCTCTTCTCGACGCTGCTCTTCTGGTTGGACAATCCCATCGCCCCGATCTAGGCGATGGGACCCGGGCAACTTGCGCAAGGTGTGCTGGGCGCTGCAGCAGAGGGCCTTTCTAGGGCACCCCTGCCGCAACCTACCGGTTGCGGTCAGTCTCGATTGCCGCCGAAAATCCCCAGAATCATGAGCAAGTTCTGGAAGACGTTGTACAGATCGAGATAGATCGCGAGCGTCGCACTGATGTAATTCGTCTCGCCGCCATTGACCACGCGCTGCACGTCATAGAGCATGAAGGCCGAGAAGATCACAATGGCAAGCGACGAGATCGTCAGGAAAAGAGCCGGGATCTGGAAGAAGAAGTTGGCGAGCGAGGCCACGATCAGCACCACTACGCCAACCATCAGCCATTTGCCAAGCCCGGTGAAATCGCGCTTGCTGACCGTGGCGATGGTGGCCATCGTCAAGAAGATTGCCGCGGTGCCGCCGAAGGCGAGTGTGATCAGGGTCACGCCATTGGAGAAGCCCAGCACATAGGCCAGAAGCCTCGAGAGCATGAGGCCCATGAAGAAGGTGAAGACCAGCAGCAGGCCTACGCCGATCGAGCTGTTGCGAAAGCGCTGGATGGCGAAGATGAGGCCGATCGCCCCGCCCATGAAGACCAAGAGCGCCATACCGGGACTGCGCGCCATGACCTGTGCAAAATTCAACTCGATGCCCAGCCACGCACCGGCGACGGTCGGAATCATCGACAGCGCGAGCAGCCAATAGGTGTTGCGCAGAACCCGGTTGCGCGTGTCCAGGCTCGTTGCGCCCGCGCCACCGTTTAGATAGGGATTGGTTCGTTGCAGTTCGTCGTTCATGGTTCCTCCTCAAACAAGTAAGCGAAGTGACTCGCCTGAACCTTCAGACTACCGGAACTGTCGGAAAGTTGCACGCGCGCCTCTTCTGAAGCCGGGCCTTGACCCGGAATCGGGGTCCAAATCGCCCGCATGATCCCAAGGCGCCCGTCTTTAGCCCCGCAAGTGCCGGTTAGGTGGGGGTGCATGCTACAATTTAAAGTTGATTTCTTCACTAATCCCTTATTTAGGTTGGAGTTTTTATGGCAATCGAGCGCACCCTGTCGATCATCAAGCCAGATGGCGTGGCCAAGAACGTCATCGGAAAGATTTATACCCGCTTCGAGGAGGCTTCCCTGAAGATCGTCGCCGCGCGCATGGCCCGCCTGTCGCGTCCGGAGGCCGAGGGCTTCTACGCGGTCCACAAGGAACGCCCATTTTTCAAGGACTTGGTGGATTTCATGGTCTCCGGACCGGTTATGATTCAGGTTCTGGAAGGGGAGAACGCCATCCAACTCAACCGCGACCTGATGGGCGCGACGGATCCGAAGAAGGCGGGGGCCGGCACAATCCGCGCCGATTTCGCCGAGAGCATTGACGCGAACGTCGTGCACGGCTCCGATGGACCGGAAACAGCGCGCGCCGAGGTTGCCTATTTCTTTCCGGCGCTTAACGTATATTCGCGCTAGTCGTCTCGGCATGGCCTGAGCCTAGCGCTGGTGACTCATTTGAAGACATCGACCAATCTACTCGATTTCGACGCCCAGGACTTAGAGGCGTGGTGCGGCGAGCGCGGTGAGAAGCCCTTCCGGGCGCGGCAGTTGCTGCGCTGGATCCATCGCTTTGGCGTCGCGGATTTCGGACAGATGACCGATCTGGCCAAATCTCTCAGGGCCACGCTTCTATCCAGTGCTTCGATCGAAGCACCTGCGGTGCTCGCTGACCATGTCTCGGCAGACGGCACGCGCAAGTGGTTGCTCGATGTGGGCCTGGGCAACGCGGTTGAGGCGGTCTTCATCCCCGAGGAGAGCCGGGGCACCCTGTGCATCTCGACCCAGGCCGGCTGTGCGGTGAACTGCCGCTTCTGCTCGACCGGCAAGCAGGGCTTTAGCCGCAATTTGTCCGTCGCTGAGATCATCGGCCAGCTCTGGTTGGCCAACCGGGCCCTGAGCGGGCTTGCGACCGGTCGCGAGACCGGTCAGCGGCCGATCAGCAACGTGGTCTTGATGGGCATGGGCGAGCCGCTGTTGAACTATGACGCGACTCTGAAGGCGCTGCGCCTCATGCTCGACGACAACGCCTACGGCTTATCGCGCAGGCGCGTCACGCTTTCGACGTCCGGTGTCGTGCCGATGATGGACCGGCTGGCAGCCGACTGTCCGGTCGCTCTCGCGGTGTCGCTCCATGCGCCCAATGATGCGCTGCGAGACGAACTCGTGCCGCTCAACCGGAAGTACCCGCTCGCCGAACTGCTTGCCGCCTGCCACCGCTATCTGAAGGTCGCGCCGCGAGACTTCATCACCTTCGAATATGTGCTGCTCGAGGGAGTCAATGACCGCCCCGGGCAGGCCCGCGAACTCGTCGCACTCACGCGTGATCTGCCCTGCAAATTCAACCTGATCCCGTTTAACCCCTTTCCCGATGCCGGACTGTCCCGGCCCCCTCGGGACGCGATCCGGGCCTTCGCTGAGGTGTTGCAGAACGCCGGGATCGTCACGACCGTACGCAAGACCCGTGGCGACGACATCGACGCGGCCTGCGGCCAACTCGCCGGCGAAATCCAGGATCGGACCGGCCTTGCCGAACGCAACGCGCGCGTCATACCCGTCTTGGAGGTCTCGGCATGAGGGCCGGCCTTCGGGGAATCCTCTACCAGGGCGCGCTGCGCTGCGCGCTGTTCGCGCTGGCGCTGTCATCGGGCTGCACGATGACGAAGGCCCCTCCGGATCCGCCGGTCATCGTCAGTGCCAATTCCAGCCAGGGAGGATTCAATCCCGATCCCGGTACCAGCTTTAATTCCACGTCGAGCCAGTCGGTCAACATCAAAGACCGGTCCCCGGACAGTGACCAGAGGCGACGCGCCAGGCTGCGCATGGAACTGGCAATCGGCTACTATCAGGACGGCAAGTTTGCCGTCGCACTGGATGAACTGAAGCAGTCGCTCACCTACGATCCCACGTTTGCCGAGGCCCACGGCGTTCTGGCGCTGGTGTACATGGAACTTGGGGAGCGGCAGCTGGCCGAGGCGAGCTTCCAGAAGGCGTTGGTGCTTGCACCTGACAATTCGGATATCCTGAACAATTACGGTTGGTTTCTGTGCCAGAACGGCCACCCGGGAGATTCGGTGCAGTATTTCCTAAAGGCGATCCAGAATCCGCTGTACAACCAGCCTGCCAAACCTCTTCAGAACGCCGGGGTCTGTGCATCGCGGGCGGGCGACAAGGTTGCCGCGGAAGGCTATTTTCAACGCTCCTTCCAGCTCGACCCCTCAGGACCCGTCTCGGCGCTGAACCTGGCCGAGATCTACTACGCCCGCGGCGAGACCCAGCGCGCGCGCTTCTACACCAGCCTCGTGAACAAATCTCCTGCAGCCAACCCGGAGAGCCTGTGGCTTGGCATCCGCATCGAGCACCAATTGGGTAACGGACCGGAAGAGTTGAGTCTGTCGACGCAGTTGCAGCGCAGTTACCCCGGGTCGCGCGAGGCAGAACTGCAAGCGCGCCATGCCTACAATGAATGACGCAGGCGCGGGCGGCAAAGAGCCCATCGTGTCCGTGCCGGAAGACCTGGCGCCGGGACATGTTGCCCGTCTTGCAGAGGATGAAACCCGTCACGTTCTGCCCCTCGAAGTCGAGGACGCGGCGGCGCCCGACGAAAGCGGCGCTGTGCCAGAGGTCGTTCAGACTCCGAAGGGGGGAACGAGCCGCCCCAGTGTGTCGCTCGGGGCTCGTCTGAAGGCTGCGCGCCTGGCCCAGAATCTGCTGGCCGAAGACGTGGCGGGCCAGTTGAAGATCGGCGCGCGCAAGATCGACGCGATCGAGGCGGAGCGTTGGGACCAGCTCCCCTCGGGGCCTTACCTGCGCGGACTGCTGCGCAACTACGCCAAGATCCTGAAGGCCGACAGCGCTGCTGTAGTCGAGGATATCGAGCGCCTGGCCGGGGCCCCGGCGGTGGCCCACGACATCAGTCTGTTACCCTCCCTCCGCACGCCTTTCCCGCAGCGCCGGCGCTCGCACGATTCGGCCATGGCGCGCCTGATGCGCGTGGGCACACTGGTTTTTGCGGTCTTGGCGGGCCTCATCGCCTGGTCAGGGACCCAGTCGTTTCGCGAGAGCGAAGAAATCATGACGTCCTGGCTCGCTGCCCGGGCGAAGCCGGAGGCGGCAGCGCTCAACCCCGGCCAGGAGTCGATTGCGCCCGTGCAGGAGCCGGTCACACCGGCCAGGACCGGGGCGCCGGTCTCGCGGGTCTCCACCGAACTCGGACAGAGCCCCAGCGCCGCCGCCAGTTCGTCCAAGCCGGCTGCGAGCCCGCAGGTGGCCCCGGCACTGACCTTGGCGGCGATCGCGACCGGCACCACCGGCGTCGATGGGTCCCAACCGCAGGCCCTCTCCGGGGACATCGTGATGCGCTTTAACGACGACTCATGGGTCGAGGTGCGCCAGGCCGATGGCAAGATACTCATGTCGCAACTCAATCATGCGGGGGCTGGCAAGGCTCTGGATGGCTCTCCGCCTCTCGAACTCGTGATCGGCAATGCCCCTGGAGTCGCGCTCCAGTACCGGGGCAGCGCCGTCGATCTTGCGCCCTATACCCGCGATCGCGTTGCCCATATCACGCTTAAGTAAACCGCTCTAGGACCGCGACATGGCTGAAGCCACCCCCACTCCCGGCGCTGCCGCGCCCCCCTTTGGCGCGTCTGGCGACCCCGCCTCAAGAAGCGCATCCCTGCCACGTCAGCGCACGCGCGCGGTCAGGATCCGCTCGGGCTCGCGCGAGGTGGTGGTCGGGGGCGGTGCGCCGATCATGGTCCAGTCGATGACGAACACCGACACGGTCGACGCGATCGCTACGGCAATCCAGGTCAAGGAACTCGCCGCGGCGGGCTCTGAAGTGGTGCGTATCACCGTGAATTCACCGGAAGCCGCCCGTGAGGTTCCTGCCATCCGTGAGCAACTCGAACGGATGGGGGTCGACGTCCCACTGGTGGGCGATTTCCATTACAACGGCCACAAACTCCTGACCCAGTTTCCAGGCTGCGCCGAGGCGCTGGCGAAATACCGGATCAATCCCGGCAACCTCGGCAAGGGGGAAAAGCGCGAGGACAATTTCGCCCAGATGATCGAGGTCGCCTGCCGCTTCGAAAAGCCCGTTCGGATCGGCGTGAATTGGGGCAGTCTCGACCAGGAGTTGCTCGCGCGGATCATGGACGAGAACGCGCGTCGCCCCGATCCCGAGGATGCCCAGGCGGTGATGCACGAGGCGCTCGTCACATCCGCGATCGAAAACGCGCTACGTGCCGAAGAGTTGGGCCTGCCAGGCGATCGGATCATCCTGTCGTGCAAGGTCTCCGGAGTGCAGGATTTGATCGCGGTCTACCGCAAGCTCGCTGCGCGCTGCGACTATCCATTGCATCTGGGTCTGACCGAAGCCGGCATGGGCAGCAAGGGGATCGTCGCCTCGACCGCGGCGCTGGCGGTGCTCCTCCAGGAGGGTATTGGCGACACCATCCGGATCTCGCTGACGCCTGAGCCAGGCGGCGAGCGGGCACGCGAGGTCATCGTCGCACAGGAGATCCTGCAGACGATGGGGTTACGCGCCTTCACGCCGATGGTGATCGCCTGTCCGGGTTGCGGACGGACGACCAGCACGGTGTTCCAGGAACTGGCCGCCAAGATCCAGGGCTGGCTGCGCGAGCAGATGCCCAGTTGGAAGGTGCGTTACGCTGGAGTCGAGTCGATGCGTGTCGCAGTCATGGGTTGCATCGTCAACGGCCCGGGTGAATCCAAGCATGCCGACATCGGCATCAGCCTGCCGGGTTCCGGCGAAAGTCCGGTCGCACCGGTGTTCGTCGACGGCGTGCGCTCGGTGACCTTGAAGGGTGAGCGCATCGCCGAAGAGTTCCAGGAGATCGTGACCAACTATGTCGAGCGCCGCTACGGCCAGGCGCAACGGGAGGCAGCGGCGACTGCCGATGCCCTTTGAGTTCGGACATGAGCAAGCCCAAGGGCGCCGCGGCGCCAGAGCGCCTGGCGGGGGTCAAGGGCATGAACGACATGCTGCCGGGCGACGCGCCCCACTGGGAGCGCGTCGAGGCCGCCGTGGACGGTCTGGCGCGTGCCTACGGTTATCGCCAGATCCGCACGCCCATCCTGGAGTTCACGCGCCTGTTCACGCGCGGCATCGGCGAGGTGACCGACATCGTCGAGCACGAGATGTATTCGTTTCGGGACGGCCTAAACGGCGAGGAACTATCGCTTCGGCCCGAAGGCACGGCTTCGGTGGTGCGCGCCATCATCGAGCACAACCTGCTCTATGACGGACCCAAGCGCCTGTGGTACATGGGGCCGATGTTCCGCCACGAGAAACCGCAACTGGGCCGCCAGCGCCAGTTCCATCAGTTCGGGGTCGAGGCCCTGGGTTTCGCGGGCCCCGACATCGATGCCGAAGTGATCCTGATGGGCCAAAGACTCTGGGAGGAACTCGAACTGGACCAGGCACGCCTGGAGCTGAACAGCATCGGCCAGCCCGAGGAACGACTCGCGCACCGGCAGGCGCTCGTGGCTTATTTCGAGGCGCACCGGGAGCGCCTTGATGAAGACGCCCGGCGCCGGCTCAATACCAATCCATTGCGCATCCTCGACACCAAGAATCCGGCCATGCAGGATCTGGCCGACGGCGCACCACGCCTTCTGGACTACCTGGGCGCCGACTCCAAGGCGCACTTCGAGGGTCTGCAACGCCTGTTACGCGACTGTGGCGTCCCCTTCACGGTGAATCCGCGCCTCGTGCGCGGGCTGGATTATTACAACCGCACCGTTTTTGAGTGGATCAGTCCGGGCCTGGGATCCCAGGGCACGATCTGCGGCGGTGGCCGCTATGATCCTCTGATCGAGTCGATGGGCGGCAAGGGGGCACCGGCCTGCGGCTTTGCGATCGGGCTTGAGCGCGTCATCGCCTTGATGCGCGCCAAGCAAATGGAGAGCGCTCTACCCGCCTGCGATGTTTACGTGGTGCACCAGGGCGAGTCGGCCCAGCGCCTCGCACTGCGGGTGGCCGAGGGTCTGCGCAGCGCCGGGCTCGACGTCATCTTGCACTGCAGTGTGGACGGACAGCCGGCGAGCCTTAAGTCGCAGATGAAAAAAGCCGATGCCAGCGGTGCGCCCTATGCGGTCATCCTGGGCGAGGAGGAGGTGGCGGCCGGGGAGGCCAGCGTCAAGGCGCTCCGGGAGCAGGCCACAAGCGGGCCCCAACAGCGCGTCGCACTCGATGGACTGGCCGACTATCTCGTCGGGCAGCTCGTGGGCGAGAGCGATTTCGAAGAATAATAAGTCAGGGATAGAAGACAGTGGCCTACGATCTAGAAGAGCAGGAAAAACTCGACGAACTGAAGGATTTCTGGAACCGGCGCGGCACGCTCGTGACCGGGGTGATCGTCGCTGCGGCGCTCGCGGTGCTCGGTTATCGGGCCTGGAACTACTACCAGGCAGACCAGGCCTCCAAGGCGGCGGTGCTCTATGCCCAATTGGAGAAGGCCATCACGGCCAAGCAGATGCCGTTGGTACGCGAGATCACCGGCACGATGCTTGATCGCTACTCGGCGACGGCCTACGCCGAGATGGCCGCGCTCGCCGCCGCGCGCGCGAACATCGATGCCGGTGACCTGAAGGCTGCCGAGGCCCAGCTGAAGTGGACTGCCGAGCACGCAGGGGATCCGGAATACCGCTGGGTTGCCAAGCTGCGCTGGGCATCCGTGCTCTTGGATGAAGGATCGCCCGAGGCTGCGTCAAAGGCCCTCGAGGGGGACGTGCCGCCCCACTTCGAGGTCGCTGTAGCCGACCGGCGCGGCGACATTCTGGCGGCCCAGAACCAGTCCGAGGCGGCCCGGACGCAATACCAGGCGGCGCTGTCCAAGCTTGGCGGGCTCAGCAGTGACGTGCGCACCGCCTATACCAACGTGCTGCAACTGAAGCTCGACGCGCTCGGCAGTGTCGTCGCCGCGCCGCCCACGGCGGCGGCAAGCCCGGCGCAGGTGACGCCCCCGGCACCCCTCGCTCCGGCGGCGGACAGTTCCCATCCAACGGAGAAGAAATAATGCGTCGCCTACTCGTACTCCTTCTGGCGACCCAGATCTCGGGCTGTTTCATGGCTGACATCTTCAGCAGTCCTGATCCGCATCCTCCGACGCCCTTGGGGCAGTTCACGACGACGCTCGAGGTCAAGCAGATCTGGAGTCTGAACGCGGGCGACGGGCAGCGCGCCTATTTCACGCCGGCGGTGCGGGACAACGACACCTATCTGGCGGGCGGCGATGGCAGCGTCCTGCGGGTCGCGACGTTGACGGGTGCGACCGCCTGGCGCGTGAATGTCGGCATCAAGTTGTCCGCCGGCGTCGGAGCCGATGCGAGTACGGTTGCCGTCGCATCGGCCGATGGCCAGATCATCGCCCTCGACACCGAGGGCAAGGAGCGCTGGAGGGCAGGAGTCGGTGGTGAGGTGCTCACCCCTCCTGCGGTCGCCGAGGGGTACGTGGTGGCGCGCACGACCGATGGCCGCTTCGTGGGCTTTGACGCGATGACGGGCAAGAAGAAATGGAACTACCAGCGACCGCCGCAGACGCTCATCTTGCGTAGCGCAGCGGGTATCGTCATCGACTCGGGTAATGTCTATGCGGGTCTGCCGGGGGGGCGCCTCATCGACATCGCGCTGGCCAACGGCGGCTTGCGCTGGGAGACGGCCGTGGCGATCCCCAAGGGTACGACCGAACTCGAACGGGTGGCCGACGTGATGGGCACGCCCGTTCTGGCCGGGCGCCAGGTGTGCGTGGGGACCTTCCAGGGCCGCGCGGGCTGTTTTGAACTGGGCAAGGGCGCGCCGATCTGGACGCGCGATGTCTCGACACCCACCGGCATCGCCATCGATCTGCACAACGCTTACCTGTGCGATGAGAAGTCTGTCGTGCAGGCGATCTCGCGCCTGGGAGGCGTGGCGGTCTGGAAGAACGACAAGATGCTCTACCGCAGCCTGACGACCCCGGCCGTGGAGAGCAGCCACCTGGCCGTGGGCGACTACCAGGGATTCGTGCACTGGCTCGCGCTCGAGGATGGCGCGCTCGCCGCCAGGCTTGCGACGGATGGTTCGCCCATCCTTGTCGCTCCGACGGTCGCCAACGTCGGGGGCAAGGAACTCCTCATCGTCCAGACCACCAAGGGCGGAGTCTACGCCTTCGCCAACCCCTAGCCCGGTGGGCTCCAGATCCGGCGCGTCCCCCGAGAAAAATCATGCGCGCCGCCCTGCCTGTCCTCGCCCTGGTTGGCCGACCGAACGTCGGCAAGTCGACGCTCTTTAATCGGATGACCCGCTCGCGCGATGCGCTCGTGGCGGATCTGCCGGGCTTGACGCGCGATCGGCACTACGGCCAGGGGCGCCTGGGAGAGAAACCGTTCCTCGTCATCGACACCGGCGGCTTTGAGCCGATCGCCAAGGAAGGCATCGTCTTTGAGATGGCCAAGCAGACGCGCCAAGCCGTCGCCGAGGCGGACCTGGTGATCTTCCTGGTGGACGGCCGCCAAGGCATCGCCCCGCAGGACAAACACATCGCCGACGAACTGCGCAAGCGCGGCCAGAAGATCATCGTGGCCGTCAACAAGGTCGAGGGCATGCATGCAGCGGCGGTGACGGCCGACTTCTTCGAACTGGGGCTTGGCACGCCGGTTGCGGTCTCCGCCGCTCACGGCGACGGTGTCACCGACCTGGTCGAACTGGCGCTCGAGACGATCGGCGCGCCAGAAGAGGAAGAGGAGGAGACTGATCCTGCCTTAAGAAGGGTACGCATTGCGATCGTCGGCCGACCGAACGTAGGCAAATCAACCCTCGTCAATACGCTCCTTGGCGAGGAGCGCGTCATCGCCTTCGACATGCCGGGCACGACCCGGGACAGCATCCACGTCGACTTCGAGCGGGGGGAGAAGCGCTACACGCTGATCGACACCGCTGGTCTTAGGCGCCGCGGCAAGATCTTTGAGGCCGTCGAGAAATTCTCGGTCGTGAAGACCCTGCAGTCGATCGCAGACGCCAATGTCGTCGTCCTCCTGGTTGATGCGCGCGAGGACATCTCAGACCAGGATGCGCATATCGGCGGGTTCATTCTCGAATCGGGCCGCGCGGTGGTGCTCGGTATCAACAAGTGGGATGATCTGGACGCGTATCGGCGCGAGCGGATCAAGCGCGACATCGAGCGCAAGCTCGGATTTCTGGCTTTTGCGCGGCTGCATTTCATCTCGGCCTTGAAGGCCGAGGGCATCACCGCCCTGATGCGCTCGGTCGATGCCGCCTATGCGGCCGCCTTTGCCAAGCTCGCCACTCCGAAGCTCACGCGCGCCCTGATCGCGGCGGTGGAGCGCCAAGCCCCGCCACGCCGGGGCGTATCGCGCCCCAAGATGCGCTATGCCCACCAGGGAGGCATGAATCCGCCGATTGTTGTCATCCACGGCAACGGCTTGGATCGCGTGCCCGATACCTACCGGAGATATCTCGAATCCTATTTCCGGGAAACCTTTTCGCTGCAGGGCACTCCATTAAGGATCGAGTTCCGATCCACGCGCAACCCGTTTGCCGATCGGAGTTAGAGTCCGAGCGCGGTTTGAGACGGACCCCGGCTTCGGCCGGTTCCGGTCGGCGCCCTTGAATTGACCCGTATCAGGCAGGGCTTCAGTGGCAATTGGAGAGGAAATGGGCTACATTGACTTGGCGCATCGAGGATTGGACCGGCGCCGCCCTCCCCGAAATACTTGAGAACGATTGATGGACCCCCATATCACTTCCGTGGTAACGAGGCGTCGTCCACCACGCGCCGAACCGCAACAACAACCTCCTGGAGTTATCATGAGCAACAAGGGGCAATTACTACAAGACCCATTTTTGAACGTCCTGCGCAAAGAACACATCCCCGTGTCGATTTACCTCGTCAACGGCATCAAATTGCAGGGACAGATCGAATCCTTTGACCAGTACGTGGTCCTGTTGCGCAACACCGTGACGCAAATGGTCTACAAGCACGCCATCTCGACGGTTGTGCCGGCGCGCGCGGTCAACTTCAATATCGAAACCACCGAATGAACATTTTTCAAGCAGGCAGGGCGAGGGGCGCGGAACGCATTGGAGACTGAACGGACGCGCGCAGCTCTGGTCGGTGTGGACTTCGGCACCACCGATCAGGCCAATAGTCTTGCCGAACTGGGCCTTCTGGCCCGTTCTGCCGGTGTTGATGCAGTCCTCCAGATCACCGGCAGGCGCCAGGCGCCCGATCCGGGTCTGTTCGTGGGATCAGGCAAGGCCGAGGAGATCGCCGCGGCGGTCGCCTCGCACGACCTCGACCTGGTGCTCTTTGATCATGTCCTCTCGGGTGCCCAACAGCGTAACCTCGAGCGGCTCCTGAAGGTGGCCGTCGTCGATCGGACCAGCCTCATCCTCGACATCTTCGCCCAACGCGCGCAAAGCCACGCCGGCCGCATCCAGGTCGAACTCGCCCAATTGAGCCATCTTTCGACGCGGCTGGTGCGCGGCTGGACCCACTTGGAACGTCAGAAGGGCGGTATTGGCCTGCGCGGGCCGGGTGAGACGCAGCTTGAGACCGACCGGCGGTTGATCGGCGAGCGGGTCAAGATGCTCCGCGTCAAGCTCGAGAAACTGACGCGTCAGCGCACGACCCAAAGGCGCCAGCGTACGCGCCAGGGAGCCTTTGCGGTCTCCATCGTGGGTTACACCAATGCCGGGAAGTCGACGCTCTTCAATGCGCTCACGCACGCCCAGGCCTATGCGGCCGACCAGCTCTTTGCCACGCTCGATACCACCTCGCGACGGCTCTATCTCGAAGGCGCGGGCCAACTCGTTCTGTCCGACACGGTCGGCTTCATCCGCGAATTGCCGCACCAGTTGGTTGAGGCGTTCAAGGCCACGCTCGAGGAGACGGCCCAGGCTGATCTGCTCTTGCACGTCGTCGATGCGGCAAGCCCTGCGCGTCTTGAGCAGATCGAACAGGTCAATGCCGTCCTAGCCGAGATCGGCGCAGGAAGCATTCCGCAGATTCTCGTATGGAACAAGATCGACGCCGCGGGCTTGGGGCCTGCCGTGGAGCGCGACGAGTGTGATACCATCCGGCGCGTTGCGCTTAGCGCTCAATGCGGCACGGGGATGGAGTTGCTGCGCGGCGCGCTTCTCGAGGCGGCGGTCCATTTTGCCCAAGAGCCTCCCTTACAAAAGTCCAAAGGACCCGATTCCAGCCTCGTCGAACTGGGTGCCTGAACCCAGTCATATCTATGCCGAGTTTTAGCCGCGCGCGACCAAGCGCGCCCCATCCGACACGCCCGAGCCCGTGGACCCTGTCCGAGGGTGACGGACGCAGACCGAAGAGCGACGGGCCCCCTGACCTCGAAGAGCTCTGGCAGGACTTCAACCGGCGGTTGCAGGCCCTCTGGGGCCGCCGCGGACGAGGCGGAGGACCGCTCCGGGGGGGCGGGGGCATGCGCGGCCTCGCCATCGCCGCCGGTGGTGTGGCTGCGGCGCTGTTCGTCATCTGGCTCTTGAGCGGCTTCTACCAGGTGCCCGAGGGATCGGCCGGCATTGTCTTGAATTTCGGCAAGTACAAGGACACGAGCGGCCCGGGCCTTTGGTACCACTATCCGTACCCGATCGAGTCCGTCGAGAAGGTCCAGCTCTCGACGGTCCATTCGATCGAGATCGGGCGCAACAGCTTGAATCGCGAGACGAACCTGCGCGATTCGTCGATGCTGACCCAAGACGAGAACATCATCGACGTGCCCTTCGCGGTCCAGTATCGCGTCCAGGATGCGGTCGAGTACTCCTTTAACAATGCCAATCCCGAGGACAGCGTCGAGCAGGCGGCCGAGACGGCCGTGCGCGAGATCGTGGGCCGCAGCAAGATGGACTATGTCCTCTATGAAGGGCGCGAGAAGATCCGCAGCGATCTGAAGGAGGCGGTCCAGAAGATCCTCGATAGCTACAAGACCGGCATCTTGGTGACGGGCGTGACGCTGGGCAATCTGCAACCGCCCGAGCCGGTCCAGCCGGCGTTCGATGACGCGGTCAAGGCGAACCAGGACCGCGAGCGCTCGAAAAACGAAGGACAGGCCTATGCCAACGACGTCATTCCGCGGGCGCGCGGCGACGCGAGCCGTCTCATCCTCGAGGCCGAGGGTTACAAGGCCAAGGTTGAGGCCCGGGCGCAGGGCGACGCCGAGCGCTTCAAGCAGGTCTTGACCGAGTATGCGAAGGCGCCCCAGGTGACCCGCGATCGGATGTTCCTCGAGACGATGGAGGACATCTATGCTCATTCGGGCAAGGTGCTGGTGGACACGCATGCGAGCGGCAATCTGCTCTACCTCCCCTTGGACAAGCTCATCGAGCAATCGCGTGAAGCCGCCCTGCAGCCCGCCGCCCCCGGTGCAGCACCCCTCCCGGGCGCGAGCACTCCTGCAGCCGCGAGTGCGCCAGCCACGCCGGCATTTCCCGCGGTGGGTGACGACGCGCGTTCGCGCGATCCGGCGCGCAGTCGCGAACGGGAGGCCCGTTGATGATGACGCGCATCGCCGCAGCGCTCGTCGCCGTGCTGGTCGTGGCGATCGTTCTGAGTTCGATGATCTTTGTCGTCGATCAGCGTAAGTTCGCGATCGTCTTCACGTTTCAGAAGGTCAAGGAGGTCGTCGCCGAGCCA
Source organism: Rhodospirillales bacterium (assembly GCA_903970305.1). Lineage (GTDB taxonomy): Bacteria > Pseudomonadota > Gammaproteobacteria > Burkholderiales > Burkholderiaceae_D > BOG-994. The sequence continues at coordinate 30,984 of CAJCID010000214.1, forward strand.
GGCCTGTACGTCAAGTGGCCTTACCCGATCGACCAGGTCGTCTTCATCGACAAGCGCATCCAGACCATCGAAGGCGCCCAGCCTGACAAGTACATCACCTCCGAGAAGCGCAATCTCCTGGTCGATCTGTTCGTCAAATGGCAGGTGATCGATCCGGTGCGCTACTACGTGAGCTTTCATGGCGAGAGCGGTCTCGCGCAGGATCGGCTGACCCAGATCATCCGCGCGGGACTGAACGAGGAGTTCACCAAGCGCACCGTCCAGGAAGTCGTCTCGAGCCAGCGCGAGGACGTCATCGATGCCGTGCGCAGCAAGGTGGTCCACGATGCCAGCGAGGTCGGGATCAAGGTCGTCGATGTACGCTTAAAGCGCGTCGATCTCCTGGCTACGATCACCGAGAGCGTCTATCGGCGCATGCAGGCCGAGCGGAACCGCGTGGCCAATGCGCTGCGCTCGACCGGGGCAGCCGAGGAGGAGCAGATCAAGGCCGAGGCCGATCGCCAGACCGAGGTGATCCTCGCTGACGCCTACGAGAAGGCCCAGGCGATCCAGGGCGAGGGCGATGCGCGCGCCTCGCAGATCTATGCCGAGGCGTTCGGACGCGACCCCCAGTTCTATGATTTCTACAAGAGTCTGGAGGCCTATCGGCGCTCCTTTGCCGATCATAACAACGTCATCATCGTCGATCCGTCGTCGGAGTTCTTCAAGTACATGAGGAATCCCGAACTGGGCGCGAGCCAGAAGAAGTAGGGCGCGGCGATGGTGGCCGCGGTCGTGGCAGCATTCGCCTTGCTGCTGATTTTTGAGGGGCTCATGCCGTTCGCAGCACCCGGGCGCTGGAAGGACACGTTTCGCCGGATACTCGAGTTCACCGATGGCCAGATCCGGTTTCTGGGATTGATCTCGATCGTGGTCGGGTTGATTCTTCTCTTCGTCGTAAGCCTGTTCTGATTTAAAATCAACGTTTTGGCTACTTCCCGCGCTTTCGCCGCGTAGCTTACGCGCCTGTCCCCCGGACCCCGTCCCCATCATGCCCGCCTGGTTGCTACCTGAGTCGATCTCCGACATCCTGCCGGCTGAGGCGCGCCGTATCGAGGAGTTGCGGCGTACCCTTTTGGATCTTTTTCGGACCTACGGTTACGAGCTCGTGATGCCGCCCCTATTGGAGTACACCGAGTCGCTGCTCTCGGGAACCGGACGGGACATGGATCTCCAGATGTTCAAGCTGATCGACCAGATCTCAGGGCGGACCATGGGACTGCGCGCCGACATCACGCCCCAGGTCGCGCGTATCGATGCACATCTGCTCAATCGCAAGGGCGTGACGCGCCTGTGTTATGCCGGCAGCGTCGTGCACACGCGGCCCCAGGCGTTGTCGTCGACTCGTGAGCCCCTGCAGGTGGGCGCCGAGATCTACGGCCATGCCGGTCCCGAAGCCGATCTCGAGGTCCAGGAACTGCTCCTTGCTGCGCTCGCCCGGGTCGGCCTGCGCGAGGTGCGGCTCGATCTCGGTCATGCGGAGGTGCTAAGGGCCATTCTTGCAGGCGATCCGGCCGGTTTTGTCGTGGCCGAGGAGGTCTATGCCTGCCTGCAGGCCAAAGACCGCGAGGGTCTGGCCCTGTTGTCGGGCTTGGCGGGCACAACGAGCCGGGCGCTGATCGAATTGTGCGAGCTCTACGGTGGAGTCGAGGTGATCAGCCGGGCGCGCGCGAGCCTGCCAAAGCTGCCCCGGATCGCCCGCGCGCTCGATGAACTCGAGCAGCTTGTGGCCGATCTGAACATCGCCGAGGTGACCATCGATCTGGCCGACATCCGCGGCTACTACTACCATACCGGGGCGATGTTCTCGGCCTATTGCCCGGGCCTGCCGAGCGCCATTGCGCGCGGCGGGCGCTACGATCAAGTGGGCGAGGCTTTCGGGCGCGCCCGGCCGGCAGCCGGATTCAGCCTGTACCTGAGGGATTTGGCGCCGCTGCTTGGCCAGACCGCAGTGCCCTCGGCCATCCGTGCGCCCTGGTCGAAGGACCAGGCGCTGCGTAGCCTCCTCGCACAGCTGCGTGCGCAAGGCGAGATCGTGATCCAAGCGCTCCCCGGGCACGAGCATGAACTGGAAGAATTCCATTGCGACCGTGTCCTGTTGCGCCGCGGCGCGGCCTGGGTGATCGAGCCCCTTTCCGGGGACGCTCCCGCATGAATCCGCGCCTTTTCTTTCCCCAATCTCCTTTCGCGAGCGTTCATCATGGCTAGAAACGTCGTCGTCATCGGCACCCAATGGGGCGACGAAGGCAAGGGCAAGGTGGTGGACTGGCTGACCGACCACGCCCAGGCGGTGGTGCGCTTCCAGGGGGGACATAACGCTGGACATACCCTCATCATCGGCGGCAGGAAGACCGTCTTGCGCCTGATCCCTTCGGGCATCATGCGACCCGATGTCACCTGCTATATCGGCAACGGGGTCGTGATCTCGCCCGCGGCACTTCTGAGCGAGATCGCCGAACTCGAGGCTGCGGGACTCAGCGTCGCGGCGCGCCTGCGCATCAGCGAGGCCTGCCCGCTCATCCTGCCTTACCATATTGCGATCGACCAGGCGCGCGAAAAAAAACAGGGGGCGAGCAAGATCGGTACGACCGGGCGGGGCATCGGCCCGGCCTACGAAGACAAGGTCGCACGACGGGCGATCCGGCTGCAGGACCTCTTTGCTCCGGAACGCTTCGCCGAGCGCTTGACCGAGGTGCTCGACTATCACAACTTCGTGCTGACCCAGTACCTTGGCGCAGCACCTGTTGTCTTCGAGCAGGTCTTAGAGGAGGCGATGGCGCTGGCTCCACGGATCAAGCCCATGGTGGCGGACGTGCCGCGCCTGCTCTACGATGCGCAGCGCGCCGGTCAGAACCTGCTCTTCGAGGGCGCGCAGGGTGCACTACTCGATGTCGACCATGGCACCTATCCCTACGTGACCTCGAGCAATTGCGTGGCCGGGGCGGCGGCGGCGGGCGCCGGTGTCGGCCCGCAGAGCCTGCACTACGTGCTCGGCATCACCAAGGCCTACACGACGCGGGTGGGCTCCGGGCCCTTTCCGACCGAGCTTTTCGACGCGGTCGGCCGGCACCTGGCCGAGCGGGGCAACGAATTCGGCTCGGTCACGGGGCGCGCGCGGCGCTGCGGCTGGTTCGATGCGGCGGCTTTGAAGCGCTCGATCCAGATCAATGGCGTCTCGGGACTTTGCATCACCAAGCTCGACGTGCTCGACGGGGTTGAAGCGATCAAGCTGGGCGTGGGCTACCGCGTCGATGGCAAGGTCATCGACATCCTGCCATTCGGAGCCTCGGAAATCGAGGGATGCGAGCCGGTCTACGAAGAACTGCCGGGCTGGCAGGAGAGCACGTTCGGCATCCGGACTTTGGATGGTTTGCCGCCCAACGCAAGACGCTATCTCGAACGTCTGGCGAGCGTCTGCCAGGTACAGATCGACATGATTTCGACGGGACCTGAGCGCGACGAGACGATCGTGCTGCGCCATCCGTTTGAATAAGGATCCAGACGCGATGACCCGTCTGCCTTCAACCGATGCGGACCTCTGGGTGAGCTGGGACGAATATCACCGCACGGTCGAGCGGCTTTGCATGTTGCTCTACGAATCCGGCTGGAGGTTCGACCAGGTGCTGTGTCTGGCGCGCGGCGGACTGCGCGTGGGCGACGTGGTCTCGCGTATCTTCGACTTGCCGCTTGCAATCCTTGCGACCAGTTCTTACCGGGCAGCAGGCGGAACGCTCCAGGGTCGTCTCGATATTGCCGAGCACATCACCTCGACGCGGGGCGCCATCGCAGGCAAGCTCCTCCTGGTCGACGATCTGGTCGACTCGGGCGTGACGCTCGACGAGGTCGCGCGGCACCTCTCCGAGCAGTTTCCAGAGATCACCGAAGTGCGCACCGCAGTACTCTGGTGGAAGGCTTCCTCGCGCATCAAGCCGGATTTTTATGTCGAGCACCTGCCGACCAATCCGTGGATTCATCAACCCTTCGAGGACTACGATACCCTAAGGCCAGAGCAGTTGGCCGCCTGGATGAAGCGCGGCACGACCCGCCCTTGATGGGGTGCGGTTTGGGCCAATTGGCGATGGATCGCCGAGGTGCCTTCGGGAATGCCGGACTTTGTTCGGGGTTCTGGCGCCTCAGGTAGAATACGTGCGCAACGTGCGTCGTGCCCTGAGCCTGGAGGATAAGACCTCGCGCAGCGGCGATGTGCAATGACCGGAACGAGCCGTGAGAAGGAGATGAGGCTTGACTCCGAACCCGGGCAAAGTTGCCCAGATATCCTACCCTGAACCCCGCAATCCGCGACCTTTAGAGTTGAGCGCAAAACGCTCATGGTGCCCAGAAGAGGACTCGAACCTCCACAGTGTTGCCACCGCTAGGACCTGAACCTAGTGCGTCTACCAATTCCGCCATCTGGGCACGATGCGGCTAAAGCGAACGCAGGATTGTAAAGAGATTGCCCAATTTGTCAACCGAGAAGAACACACCACCACCACGTCCCGAAGGGGAAACGAAGCCCCCACGCCGCGAGTCCTCGAAGACCGCGCGCGCCGGCCAGGAGAGCCCGGGCGCTCCTCCACGCTTCGAGTTTGCCATTCCCAGTCGGGAGGACATGCTGCGCGAATTGCGCAGTGCCGATCGGCCGCTCACGCCTACCCAGCTCGCCCAGCGGCTCAAGGTCGATGGCAACGGCATGGAAGGTTATGAGCGACGCTTGGCGGCCATGGAGCGCGATGGCCAGCTCATGCCCAATCGCAAGGGCGTCCTGCTCTTGTCGACCAAGCTTGACTTCATTGCCGGACGCGTCGTCGGGCACCGCGACGGTTATGGCTTCCTGATCCGCGACGATGGGGTCAGGCCCGACCTTTGGCTGGCCCCCAAGGAGATGCTCAAGGTCCTCCATGGGGACCGGGTGCTCGTCAAGCCGACCGGTTCGGACTACCGCGGCAAACCTGAGGGAGTCATCGTTGAGGTCACCGAGCGCCGCACCAACAAGCTCGTCGGGCGCCTGCTCAATGAGCGCGGCGTGTTCGTCGTGGTCCCCGAGGACCAACGCATCAAGCACGACATCCTGATCACGCCCGGCGAGACCCGCAAAGCCCAGCCCGGACAGGTGGTGACCGTCGAGATCGTCGAGCAGCCCTCGCGCTACACCCAGCCGATCGGGCGTATCGCCGAAGTGTTGGGTGAGATCGATGATCCAGGCATGGAAATCGAAATCGCGGTGCGCAAGTTCGACGTGCCGCACCTGTTTCCCTCTGCGGTCCTGGCCCAGGCCGAACGCCTGCCCGAAGCGGTCCTGAAGAAGGATCTTGCCCAGCGCGTGGATCTGCGCGATCTGCCCCTTGTGACCATCGATGGCGAGGACGCGCGCGACTTTGACGATGCGGTCTACTGCGAGCCGCTCGAGGGCCGGCGCAGCGGCTGGCGCCTCTTGGTGGCGATCGCCGATGTGAGTCACTATGTCGCCCCGGGGACGCCTCTGGACGAGGAGGCTTTTGAGCGCAGCACGTCGGTCTATTTCCCGCGGCGCGTCATCCCGATGTTGCCTGAGAAGTTGTCCAACGGCCTGTGTTCGCTCAACCCGCATGTCGATCGGCTCGTGCTCGTGTGCGACATGGTGGTCAATGCCGCCGGAGAGGTGACGGCCTATCAGTTCTTCAACGCGGTCATGCACTCGGCCGCGCGCCTGACCTATAACGAGGTGGCGAGCATCCTCGCCGCGCCAGAAGGGCCCACTGCACAATTGCGCAGCGCGATCGTGCCGCAGTTGGTGAATCTCTACGCGCTGTTCAAGGCGCTCCTTGCGGCGCGCCATGTCCGCGGGGCCATCGATTTCGACACGACCGAAACCTATATCGTGTGCGACCCCCAGGGTAAGATCGAGCAGATCGTGCCACGCACGCGCAACGATGCGCACAAGCTCATCGAGGAATGCATGCTCGCGGCCAACGTGTGCGCGGCCGACTTCATGACTCGGATGAAGCACCCCGGACTGTACCGGGTGCATGACGGCCCCACGCCCGAGAAGCTCGCCAATCTGCGGACTTTCCTGAAGACGCTCGGCCTGACCTTGGCGGGCGGGGATGCACCGCAGGCGAGCGACTACCTTGCGCTGACCGAGCGCATCCGTAACCGGCCTGACGCGCCGCTGCTTCAGACAATGCTGCTGCGTTCGATGCAGCAGGCCATCTACAGCCCGGACAACGGCGGCCACTTTGGCCTCGCCTACCCGGCCTACGCTCATTTCACCTCACCCATCCGACGCTATCCGGATCTGTTGACCCACCGGGTCATCAAGGCCATCCTCGCGGCGAAGAAGTACATCCCCGCCTTGCCCCGCAGCGACGATGAGCCTTTCGAAATCGCTCGCGCGCGGACGCCGAGCAAAGAGGAGACCCAGCGCATCCACATGATCTGGGAGCAGTTCGGTCTGCAATGTTCGGCCAACGAACGGCGTGCCGATGAGGCCAGCCGCGATGTCGAGGCCTGGCTGAAGTGCTATTTCATGCGCGAGAAAGTCGGCGAGCAGTTCCGCGGCACGATCTCGGGGGTCGCCCCATTTGGCGTGTTCGTGACCCTAAACGACCTGTTCGTCGAGGGTCTCGTGCACGTCTCCGAACTGGGCACCGACTATTTCCAGTTTAACGAGGCGATGCACGAGCTGCGCGGCGAGCGCACCGGGCAGCGTTTTCGGTTGACCGATCCCCTCACGGTCCAGGTGTCGCGCGTGGACCTCGAGGCACGCAAGATCGAGTTCCGGCTCGTGCGCGGGGCGACTTACCAGGAATTGATGCGGGGCGTGTTGCCCGAGGATCCCGCCGGGGCACGCAAGACGGTCGTGCGTACCGCTGGCAAGCGCGCCGCCAAGCCGCGCGAGACCGGGGGCACGCCAGCCCCGCTCGAGCATGTCAAATCGGCCGGTCGGGCCCGCAAGACCTCGGCCAAGCCTGCCGGCAAGGCGACGCGGCGCAAACGCTAGGCCATGGCACGCGATCGGGTCCTGTTCGGCTTTCACGCGCTCCTTGCGCGGCTACGCCAGGATCCGAGGAGCCTCGGCGAGATCTACGTCGAGGCCGGTCGGCGCGACGGTCGCATGCAGGACTTCATCAAGGCGATCGAGGCGCAGGGTCTACGCGCGCTCACCGTGGAGCGGTCGCGGCTCGATGGGATCGTCGGACATCCACGCCACCAGGGCGTGGCCGCCACGGCGGCGCCGCTTGCTTTGACGCACAGTGTCGATGACCTCCTCGATCAGCTGGCCGAACCGCCACTCTTGTTGATCCTGGACGGCATCACCGATCCCCATAACCTCGGGGCGTGCCTGCGCGTGGCCGACGGGGCGGGCGCCCACGCCGTGATCGCTCCCAAGGACCGTGCCTGTGGCCTGAACGCGACTGCCGCCAAGGTGGCGAGCGGCGCCGCCGAAAGCGTGCCTTATATCACCGTCACCAACCTGGCCCGCACGCTGCGCGAATTGAAGGAGCGGGACGTGCGCATCGTCGGTACCTCTGAGGACGCGGCGCGACCGTCTATCAGTCGGATCTCGTGGGACCGCTCGCGCTCGTCATCGGCGCAGAGGGGGAGGGCATGCGCCGCTTGACGCGCGAGACCTGCGACTTATTGGTCTCGATCCCGATGGCAGGCGTCGTGGAAAGTCTCAACGCGAGCGTGGCGGCTGCCGTGGTCCTCTACGAGGCCGGGCGCCAGCGCCGGGCGGTCTGACGCAAAACGCGCGGGACAGGCTCGACAAAGACCAAGCCGTTGCTTCCCGTAACTCACTACTTTAGGTCACGACTCGGCAAGTACCATGAGGGCCGCTTGTCCCGTGTTGTCCCGTTTTGTCCGGTTCAACGCAAGACTCGCGTCGACGCGAAGACCGTAGCAGCCGCTTGTTTGGGGAAGCTTCGGAAGGATTCCCAGTTGAGCGGGAATTGAGGCGGATGCTCGCGCAGGAGCTCCTCGACCGCCTGGGGCTGGAGGAGCTCTCGGCCTTTTTTCCGGGGGTTGCGCTCGACGCTCGCCGCCAGCCAGTACTTGAAGAGCATGAAGGCCCGTGGGTCGGGGACGGCCATGGTGAACGGACGCCCGTTCTCAGTCACGGCCAGATGCTTGAGCGTCGGTGAAGAGAACAACCACTTCATATTCCAGATATCCGTCGCCGAGAATACGGGATAACTCTTTTATTTTCAATGTGTTATGTGGTCGTAGGGGCTCTGGTGGCGCCGGGGTGGTGTTGCTCAAGGTGAGGCAAGATCGGGACTTGCAGGAAGCAGAATGCATCCAAAGCGAGACGGAAAGTCGAGGCGCTGGTCTCCATTGGGGCAGTTGGTTATCAGTGGGTTACATAAGGAGAAAACCTACGCGGCCAACGCCTTCGCGAAGAACGGCCCGATCCGATTGGCCGCAGAAAAAAGTTGATGGTCTTAGGCGACGACAATTCATCGGAAGAATTGTCGCAAACGCACTTCGGATGAATGATAGGGGTCGACGAAATGCGAGCGTTCCACCGCGGGCGAAGCTTTTCTCGGGCGAACCGTATGGCCTGAAAAGGGGATTTCTGCTACCATCGGCCGCTTTCGTCCATCACGGTGCGATCCATCCAGTCGCAACCGCTTGTCTAAGGAGTTTGGATATGGCATTCGCCAACTTAAATAAGGCGGAGATCGTCGCCGCGCATGCACGTGCGCAAAACGATACAGGTTCCCCAGAAGTGCAAGTCGCGCTTCTGACTGCGCGGATCAATGAATTGACTCCGCACTTTAAGGAACACACCAAGGATCACCACTCGCGCCGCGGACTGCTGCGCATGGTCAGCCGGCGCCGTAAGCTTCTCGACTACTTGAAGGGCAGGGACGCGGATCGCTATCGCGCGCTGATCGAAAAGCTTGGACTGCGCAAGTAACGTCATTTGGTCCCGGTTCCAACGCATTGAGGCAAAAAAAGCCTGCGCCAGCTTGCTGACGCGGGCTTTTTGTTTTTCCGTTTTTGCGCCGTGCCGATACAGGCCGGCTCGGCGCTTTCGATTCTGGCCTGAGATTGCAGGCGCAGCCGGGCTCATGGCCCGCGCGACATTTTGCAGTTGAGGTGTACCGGCCCACCTGGAATAAACCGGGATATCGTGAAAGGAAACTACTGTGTTCAACAAGATCTCGAAGACATTCCAATACGGACAGCACCAGTTCACCCTCGAAACCGGTGAGATCGCCCGCCAGGCTGGCGGTGCGGTGCTGGTCAGCGTTGAAGATACCGTGGTGCTGGCGACAGTCGTGGCAGCGAAGTCCGCCAAGCAGGGTCAGGATTTCTTTCCGCTCACCGTCGACTACATCGAAAAAACCTATGCAGCCGGCCGTATCCCGGGCGGCTTCTTCAAGCGCGAAGGGAAGCCCAGCGAGAAAGAGACGCTGACCTCGCGCCTGATCGACCGTCCCTTGCGCCCCTTGTTTCCTGAGGGCTTCTACAACGACGTGCAGGTGATCATCCACGTGCTCTCGGTCAACCCAGAGGTCGACCCGGACATTCCCGCTCTCGTCGGTGCCTCGGCGGCCTTGGCGATCTCGGGAATCCCCTTTGCCGGGCCGATCGGTGCTGCGCGCGTGGCCTATGTCGAGGGCCAGTACGTGCTGAACCCGACCAAGGTTCAGCTGGCCGCCTCGAAGCTCGACCTGGTTGTTGCCGGTACCGAGCAAGCGGTCCTGATGGTCGAATCCGAGGCCAAGCAGCTCCCCGAAGACGTGATGTTGGGCGCCGTCGTGTTCGGTCACGAGCAGATGCAGGCGGCGATTGCGGCCATCCATGAACTCGTGCGCGACGCCGGCAAGCCCGAGTGGGACTGGACTCCAGCGCCCAAGAACGAGGCGCTCTGGAGCCGTGTGCGCCATTTTGCCGAAGCCGGCCTGCGCAGCGCCTACCAGGTGCGTGAGAAGCAGGTGCGCACCCAACAACTGCGCGAGGTCACCCGCTCGGTCCTGGAGCACCTCGCCGAAGAGGCCAGCAAGGTCGGCGGCGTAGCCCCCGACGAAGTCGAAGTCGGCAACATGCTGTTCGAGCTGGAATCGCAGATTGTGCGCAGTCAGATTCTCGACGGCGAACCCCGCATCGATGGTCGCGACACGCGCACGGTGCGTCCGATCGCCATCCGCACGGGCCTTCTACCCCGCACCCACGGCTCGGCCCTCTTCACCCGCGGTGAAACCCAGGCGATGGTCGTGGCAACGCTGGGCACCGCGCGCGACGAGCAGATCATCGACGCGCTCATGGGCGAGTACCGCGACCGCTTCATGCTCCACTACAACATGCCCCCATTTGCCACCGGCGAGACCGGTCGCGTCGGGACTCCGAAGCGGCGCGAGATCGGCCATGGCCGCCTTGCCAAGCGCGCGCTTGCGGCTTGTCTGCCCTCCCCGGAGGAGTTCAGCTATTCGATCCGCGTCGTCTCCGAGATCACCGAGTCGAACGGCTCGTCCTCGATGGCCTCGGTCTGCGGCGGATGCTTGGCCCTGATGGATGCCGGTGTGCCGATGAAGGCGCACGTGGCCGGGATCGCCATGGGACTCATCAAGGAAGGCAACAAGTTCGCCGTTTTGACCGACATCCTGGGCGATGAGGATCACCTGGGTGACATGGACTTCAAGGTGGCGGGTACGACGACGGGCATCACTGCGCTGCAGATGGACATCAAGATTCAGGGCATCACCAAGGAGATCATGCAAGTCGCCTTGGCTCAGGCGCGCGAGGCGCGTCTACACATCTTGGACAAGATGCAGGATGCGCTGCCCCACTTCAAGACCGAATTGTCCGATTTCGCACCGCGCCTCATCACCCTGAAGATCAATCCCGAGAAGATCCGCGATGTGATCGGCAAGGGCGGCGCGACCATTCGCGCTCTGACCGAAGAGACCGGCACCCAGATCGACATCAACGACACCGGTATCGTGACCATCGCTTCGGTCGACGCTGCTGCCGGCCAGATCGCCAAGCGCCGCATCGAGGAACTGACCGCCGAGGTCGAGGTCGGCTCGGTCTATGAGGGCACGGTGTTAAAGCTTCTGGACTTCGGGGCGATCGTGCAGGTCCTACCAGGAAAGGACGGACTCCTGCACATCAGCCAGATCGCCCAGGAGCGCGTCAACGCGGTCTCCGACTACCTGAAGGAAGGCCAGACCGTCAAGGTCAAGGTCCTGGAAGCCGACGACAAGGGGCGCCTAAGACTCTCGATGAAGGCCTTGGCGACGAGCGAGGCGCCTCAACCCGTGGCGACCGCGCCGGCTGAAGAACCGCAGGCCTAGTACCGCACCGCTTGGTACCGGATCCGGGCTGGTTCTGCCGGATCCGCCAAGGAGGCTGCGCCCGTTCTCGTCTGGGCGGGGGCACAGCCCTTCGCTCGCGCCCAATCATCTCTAATGCGGGGCATTCCTCCCGATAAGGTAAAGCCATGAAAGTCATCGAGATTGAAAAGCCTGGCGGCCCCGAGGTGCTCAAGGAAGCGGTGCGCCCTGACCCGGTCTTAAGACCCGGGGAGGTGCTGGTGCGGGTCGCTGCCGCGGGCGTCAACCGGCCGGACGTCTTACAGCGCACGGGCAACTATCCGATTCCGCCCGGTGCCTCGGACATCCCCGGACTGGAGGTGGCCGGCACGATCATCGCGGGCTCCGTCTCGGGATCCCCCTATCAGATCGGCGATCGCGTCTGTGCGCTCGTTGCAGGGGGCGGCTATGCCGAGCTGTGCGCGGTACCGCTCGGGCAATGTCTGCCGGTGCCAGAGGGTCTGTCAGACCTCGAGGCGGCCTCGCTTCCGGAGACCTTTTTCACGGTCTGGACCAATGTCTTCGATCGTGCCCGCCTGGCACCCGGCGAGAGCCTCCTCGTCCAGGGGGGCACAAGCGGCATCGGTGTGGCCGCCATCCAGATGGCGCGGGCCTTGGGGCATAGGGTTTTTGCCACCGCAGGCTCCGATGAGAAGGCGCGCGCCTGCGAAGCTCTGGGCGCTGTGCGCGGCATCAATTACCGGACCGAGGATTTCGCTGTGGTCGTGCGGGAAATGACCGAGAACAAGGGGGTCGACGTGATCCTCGACATGATCGGTGGCAGCTACCTGCCGCGCGAGATTTCCGCACTGGCCGACGACGGCCGCATCGCGCTCATTGCGCTCTTGGGTGGTGCCAAGGCGGAACTGGACCTCGGCCAGGTGTTAAGGCGCCGCCTGACGGTGTCGGGATCGACGTTAAGGCCGCGCTCGGTGGAGTTCAAGGCCGCGATCGCGAAAAATCTCGAGACGAAGATCTGGCCGCTCCTGGCCGAGGGTGCGATCAAGCCCGTCGTGTATAAGAGCTTCGCGTTACGCGATGCGGCCGAGGCGCATCGCCTTTTGGAAAGCAGCCAGCACATTGGAAAAATCGTTCTTGCAGTGTAGCAATTCAGCCCGCTTCGCCCGTGCACCGTCGCGGGGCTTCATTTGACCGTCTCGGCGTAAAACCGATACAATTCGACGGTTTTGGAAGAAGGCTCAGGCCGATGTTGCATCGCGAAAAACTGGTTGTCGGGAACTGGAAGATGAACGGCAATCGGGCGGAGAATGCCGCGCTCGTGAGAGACCTGCTGTCGGGTCTTGGCAGCCTGGCAGGGATCCGGGCGGGATCGGTGGGCGTGTGTGTGCCTTATCCCTATCTGGCCCAGATCAGCGAGCTGCTCAAAGGGAGTCCTCTTTTTTGGGCTGCGCAGGATGTCAGCGATGCGCCAAGCGGTGCCTATACCGGACAGGTTTCGGCATCGATGTTGAACGATTTTGACTGTGCGATGACCTTGGTCGGCCATTCGGAGCGACGTGGCTTGAACCATGAGTCCAACGAACTGGTCGCCTTGAAGGCCCGACGGGCGGTGGCTGCAGGACTCAGGGTGCTGGTGTGTGTGGGCGAGACTGAAGCCGAACGCGCCGCCGGTCACACCGAGGCGGTTGTGCTCGGCCAACTGGGCGCCGTCCTGACAGAGCTCGATGGGGCGGCTTTGGAGCGGTTGGTGCTGGCCTACGAGCCGGTCTGGGCGATCGGAACCGGACAAACGGCCTCTCCCGCCCAGGCACAGGAGGTCCATGCGCTCCTGCGCGGGCGTGTGGGGCAGCGCAGTGAGTCCGTCGCGGCGCGGCTGCCGATCCTCTACGGCGGCAGCGTCAAGCCGGGTAATGCGCGTGAATTGTTTGGGATGCCCGACATCGACGGTGGACTGATCGGCGGGGCATCCTTGGTCGCCAAGGATTTTCTTGCGATTGTTGCGGAAATCGCCCGATAGGGCGGCTTACTGGGATTCGAATGGAAATTTTGCGATACGTGATCTACGCGCTGATGTTCTTGTCGGCGCTTGGAATCATCGGTCTCGTGCTGCTGCAACATGGCAAGGGAGCCGATATGGGCACGGGTTTTGGCGCGGGCGCGTCGGGCAGCCTGTTCGGCGCGACCGGGTCGGCCAACTTCCTGTCGCGCTCGACCGCCGTGCTCGCCGCGGTGTTTTTCGCATCGACCCTGGCGCTCAGCTGGTTCGCGAGCAACCGCGGGCATCCCCTGGTACCGACCGGAACAGACAACCTGCCCGCGCAGGTGCTGCCCGATTCCAAGGATCTGCCGGGCACGCCCCAGCCCGAGTCGAAGCCAGCGCCAGCGCCGGCAGGAAGCGAGATTCCGAAATAAGTTGCAATGGGGCTCGATCGAGCCTGCTGTTCAGTGCCGACGTGGTGAAATTGGTAGACACGCTATCTTGAGGGGGTAGTGGCGAAAGCTGTGCGAGTTCGAGTCTCGCCGTCGGCACCAAGGAATACGAAGCGCGTGAACCGAAGAGGCCGGGGCGACTCAGAGAAGAGTGAAGTGGCTCTTCTGGGTGGCCGGGCGGCCCCCTCGGATCGAAGCGGCCGCACAATCAGGACATGCTGCCTTGAATCTCGAAAATTACTTTCCCATCCTCTTGTTCATCCTCGTCGGTGCCACCGTGGGCATCGCCGCCGTCAGCCTCGGTAGCCTCGTTGCGCCGAACCATCCGGACAGCCAGAAACTGTCCCCCTACGAGTGTGGGTTCGAAGCGTTCGAGGATGCCCGCATGCGCTTCGATGTACGCTACTACCTCGTCGCGATCCTCTTCATCCTGTTCGACCTCGAGACGGCGTTTTTCTTCCCCTGGGCGGTCGCCCTGCGCGACCTTGGACTCTATGGCTACGTGACGATGGTCGTGTTCGTCCTCGAATTTGCCGTGGGCTTCTGGTACATCTGGAAAAAAGGCGCACTCGACTGGGAATGATCTCGGTGCGTGCTTGATCACAAGGCGGACGAAACATGAGTATCGAAGGACGGCTGCAGGAGGGTTTTCTGACGACCGGGGTCGACCAGCTTCTGAACTGGACTCGAACCGGATCGCTCTGGCCGATGACCTTTGGCCTCGCGTGCTGCGCGGTTGAGATGATGCACGCCGGCGCCTCGCGCTATGATCTGGACCGATTCGGCGTCGTGTTCCGACCGAGTCCGCGGCAATCCGATGTGATGATCGTAGCGGGGACCCTTTGCAACAAGATGGCTCCGGCGCTGCGCAAGGTCTACGACCAGATGACCGAGCCACGCTGGGTGATCTCGATGGGGTCCTGCGCCAACGGCGGGGGCTACTACCATTACTCCTATTCGGTGGTTCGAGGCTGCGACCGGATCGTTCCGGTCGATGTCTACGTACCTGGCTGTCCACCGACGGCTGAGGCACTGGTGTATGGCGTCATCCAGCTGATGAACAAGATCAAGCGCACGAGCACCATCGCCCGCGCCTAAGCGGCGGCCCTCCTCCACGGCGAACCCCCCACCATGGCCACCAAATTGGATTTGCTCGAGGCGAGCCTGCGCGCCGCGCTGGGCGAACATTTCGAGAGCCTTGCCGTCGCACGCGGAGAGATCACGATCGTGGGATTGGCCAAGAACGCGCTTCATCTCGCAGCGACCCTGAAGACCCATCCCGATCTGCAGTTCGAACAGCTGATGGATCTCTGCGGTCTGGACTATTCGGCCTGGGGCCAGGAGGGCAGGGTGGGCCCGCGCTTTGCCGTCGTCTCGCATCTGCTCTCGATCAGCCAGAACTGGCGCGTGCGCCTGACCATCCTGGCCGAAGACGATGCCTTTCCGATCGTGCCCTCGTTCGTCGAGATCTGGCCCTCGGCCAACTGGTATGAGCGGGAGGCCTTCGATCTGTTCGGAATCATCTTCGAGAACCACCCTGATCTGCGCCGGATCCTGACCGACTACGGTTTCATCGGTCACCCGTTTCGCAAGGACTTTCCCGTCTCCGGTCATGTCGAGATGCGCTATGACCCGGAACAAAAGCGCGTGATTTATCAGCCGGTCACGATCGAACCCCGGGAGATCGTGCCGCGCATCATCCGCGAAGAAGGCTATGGAGGTCTGCACTGAAATGGCCGAAATCAAGAACTACACCCTCAATTTCGGGCCCCAGCATCCGGCCGCACACGGCGTCTTGCGCCTCGTGCTCGAGTTAGATGGTGAGGTCGTCCAGCGCGCGGACCCGCATATCGGGCTGTTGCACCGTGCGACTGAAAAGCTCGCCGAGCAGAAGACCTACATCCAGTCGGTGCCCTACATGGACCGGCTCGATTATGTCTCGATGATGTGCAACGAGCACGCCTATGTGATGGCGATCGAGAAGCTCCTTGGCATCGAGGTGCCGCTGCGCGCACAGTACATCAGAGTGCTCTTTGACGAGATCACGCGGCTCTTGAACCATCTGCTCTGGCTCGGGGCGCACGCACTGGACATCGGCGCGATGGCCGTGTTCCTGTACGCATTTCGCGAGCGTGAGGATCTGATGGACTGCTATGAGGCCGTCTCGGGGGCACGCATGCATGCCGCCTACTACCGCCCGGGCGGAGTCTATCGCGATCTGCCCGATTCAATGCCCCAATATCGCGTCTCCAAGTACAAGAACGAGAAGGCCATCAAGGTCTTAAATGAGAACCGCCAAGGATCACTCCTGGATTTCATCGAGGAATTCAGCAACCGCTTTCCGCACTACGTCGATGAGTACGAGACCTTGCTGACCGACAACCGGATCTGGAAGCAACGGCTCGTGGGCGTCGGCGTGGTCTCCCCCGAGCGCGCCTTGGCGCTCGGATTCTCGGGAGCGATGCTGCGTGGTTCCGGCATCGAATGGGATCTGCGCAAAAAGCAGCCCTACGAAGTATACGATCTGCTCGAGTTCGATATTCCCGTGGGCGTCAACGGCGACTCCTATGACCGCTACCTGGTGCGCGTCGAGGAGATGCGCCAATCGACCCGCATCATCAAGCAATGCGTCGAGTGGCTGCGTAACCACCCGGGTCCGGTCATGGTCGAGAACCACAAGGTCGCCCCGCCATCGCGGGTGAACATGAAGACCAACATGGAAGAGCTGATCCACCATTTCAAGCTTTTCACCGAGGGCATGCACGTGCCGCCGGGCGAAGCGTACGCCGCCATCGAGCATCCCAAGGGCGAGTTTGGCATCTACCTCATCTCCGATGGCGCGAACAAGCCCTATCGGCTCAAGATCCGGGCACCTGGCTTTCCGCATCTGCACGCCTTAGATGAGATGTCCAGGGGGCACATGCTCGCGGATGTGGTGACGATCATCGGCACGCAGGACATCGTGTTCGGTGAGATCGACCGGTGAGCATCCCGTTTACTGTAGGTTGGGGCGATTGCGACCATGGCACTAAGTGAAGAATCGTTGAGGAAGATCGACCGTGAGGTGGCGAAATATCCACCGGAGGGCAAGCAGTCCGCCCTGATGGCGGCACTTGCGGTGGCGCAGGACGAGTACGGCTGGATCCCGCTCGATGCCATCGACGAGGTGGCGCACTATCTGGGGCTGCCGCCGATCGCCGTCCAGGAGGTTGCGACGTTCTACAGCATGTTCGACATCAAGCCGGTGGGCAAATACAAGATCACCATCTGCACGAACCTGCCCTGCGCCCTTTCAGGAGGTGAGCGCGCGGCGCGCCATCTGCAAGAGAAGTTGGGTGTGGGCTGGTCCGAGACCACGCCGGACAGGCAATTCACGCTCGTCGAAGGCGAATGCATGGGCGCCTGCGGCGATGCGCCGGTACTCCTTGTCAACAACAAGCGCATGTGCAGTTTCATGAGCGACGAGAAGCTCGATGCGCTCCTTGCGGAACTGAAAGAATGACGCAAACCTCGCTGCACGACCGGCACATCACGCCGCAGATCCTGGCGGGCTTGGATGGAGCGAACTGGCGGCTTGCCGACTACGTCCGTCGCGGCGGCTACAGTGCGCTACGCAAGATTCTCGACGAAAAGATCACGCCCGAGGCGATCGTGGCCACGCTCAAGGCCTCGGCGCTGCGCGGACG
>CAJCID010000215.1 GCA_903970305.1 Rhodospirillales bacterium
TGTTCCTGGGCAACTGGCGCAGTACCTGCATCATCGCGATCTCGATCCCTCTGTCGATCCTCTCCTCTTTGCTCGCCCTGCACGCGCTCGGGGAGACGATCAACATCATGACTCTTGGGGGGCTCGCGCTCGCGGTGGGGATCCTGGTCGATGACGCGACAGTGACGATCGAGAACATCGAGCGCCACCTGCACATGGGCACAGGACTTCTCGAGGCCATTCGAGAGGGGGCAGGAGAGATCGCGGTGCCTGCCTTGGTGTCGACCCTGTGTATCTGCATCGTCTTCGTGCCGATGTTCTTCCTGACCGGGGTCGCCAAGTATCTGTTCGTGCCCCTGGCAGAGGCCGTGGTTTTTGCGATGCTCGCCTCTTACGTGCTCTCCCGGACCCTTGTGCCCACGCTGGTGATGCTGTTCATGGCCGGAACCGAGACCGCACAAGAGTCCAAGCCCAGCCTCTTGCAGCGCGTCTACCGGGGCTTCGATCGGCAGTTCGAGCGCCTGCGCGCGAACTACATTCTGATCCTGAGCACCCTCCTCACCCAGCGCAAGCTCTTCGGCGGGCTCTTTCTGGGCTTTTGCGTCCTCTCCTGCGGCCTGTTCTTCGCGCTTGGGCGGGATTTCTTTCCGAGTGTCGATGCGGGCCTGATTCGCATGCACATGCGCATGCCCACCGGCACGCGCATCGAGGAGACCGCGCGCGAGGCCGATCAGGTCGAGAAGGTCATCCGGGAACTGGTTCCACCGGAGGATCTGGGTACCATCCTCGACAACCTCGGGTTGCCTTACAGCGGTATCAATCTGTCCTACAGCAATGCCGGCACGATCGGTACCTTGGATGGCGAGATTCAAGTCGCCCTACGGGAAGATCACGCGCCCACGCAGCGCTATGTGGACCGCTTGCGTAGGGAACTGCCGCGGCGCTTCCCCGGAGTGGAGTTCTTCTTCCAGCCAGCCGATATCGTCACGCAGATCCTGAACTTCGGTCTGCCCGCAGCCATCGACGTCCAGATCGCGGGGCCGGCGATTCAGCAAAACTATGCGGTCATGAGTCATCTGCTCACGGCCGTGCGCGGCGTGCCTGGCGCCGTCGATGCGCATATCGAGCAGCGCCTTGACGAACCGACGCTTGGGCTGGAGATCGACCGTAGCCGGATCCAGCAGGTCGGACTGAGCGCGACCAACGTTGCACAAAATGTACTCGTCTCCCTCTCGGGAAGCTTTCAGACGGCCCCGGCCTTCTGGCTCGACCCGAAGAACGGCGTGGTCTACAACATTGCCGTGCAGACGCCCCAGTACAGCGTCGATTCTCTGGACGCGCTGATGCGAACACCCGTGTCCGCGGGGGGCACTGCACCGACCCAGCTCCTGGGCAACCTGGTCAAGCCTCATCCGGCGATCGAGCAGGCGATCGTCTCGCACTACAACATCCAGCCAGTCGTCGATCTTTACGTGGGTGTGAATGGCCGCGACCTCGGCAGTGTCGCCGGCGATATCGAGAAACTTGTCGCTCAGGTGCGGCAGAATCTGCCGCGGGGTGCCACGATCGCGATCCGAGGCCAGGTCACAACGATGCAGAGCTCCTTCGTCGGCTTGGCCGCAGGACTGGTGATGGCGATCATCCTCGTCTACCTCCTGATTGTGGTCAACTTCCAATCCTGGCTGGATCCCTTCATCATCATCACTGCGCTGCCTGCGGCACTGGCGGGGATTGCTTGGATGCTGTTTATCACGGCAACGACGCTGAGCGTGCCTGCCCTCACGGGAGCGATCATGACCATGGGTGTGGCCACGGCCAACAGCATCTTGCTCGTCTCGTTTGCCCGCCAGAGATTGGCCGACGGCTCGCCTCCCCTGTCGGCGGCCCTCGAGGCTGGGGCCACCCGGATCAGACCGGTGCTGATGACGGCCATGGCGATGATCATCGGCATGATTCCAATGGCCTTAGGGCTTGGCGAAGGCGGTGAGCAGAATGCGCCCCTGGGGCGCGCCACGATTGGCGGCCTGCTTTTTGCAACGGTCTCGACGCTCTTTTTTGTGCCGCTGGTCTTTGCCAGCGTCCACCGGCTCATCGAGGATCGGGCCGCGCGCCGCGCGGCGCCCGCGGGTGGACCGGGTCCGAGTGACCAACCGAAGGGAACCGCATAGATGTCTGACCAACGCCATAGCCAACTCGGAATCCAGGGCTTGCACCTCGACGATCACGGACACCCGCATCGCAGATCGACCTTGCGGCGCTCCCTGTGGGTCGTGCTCATTGTCCTGCTCTTGCTTTTCGTGGGTGGGGCAAGGACCGTGCTGACCCGCGCCTCGAACGCAAAGGCTCTCGAGAGATCGACTGCCGAGCTTTCCAAGATCTACGTCAGCACCACACCGGCGTTGCCGCAATCGAGTCCGGACACGCTGGCGCTGCCGGGAACCCTGCAGGGCGTCATCGAATCTCCCCTGTACGCGCGCAGTACCGGTTATGTGCTGCGTTGGAACAAGGACATCGGCGCACATGTGCAAAAGGGCGATGTGTTGGCAGAGCTCGACACGCCCGAGGTCGATCAGCAACTCTCCCAGGCCATTGCGACCCGCGAGCAGCAGGCGGCAAGCCTGGCGCTGGCCAAGACCTCCTATGAACGCTGGGAGGGACTCCGCAAGAAGGACGCGGTCTCGCAACAAGAGCTCGACGAACGTCGCAGCACCTACGACCAAGCGGTCGCAAACTTGGCGGCCTCGGATGCCAATGTTGGGCGTCTGCAAAAACTGGAGGGGTTCAAACGGATCGTCGCGCCGTTCACCGGGATCGTCACCCGCCGCAACATTGATGTGGGTGATCTGATCGATGCCGGCAATGGCGGGGCAACCCGGGAACTGTTTCGCGTCGCCCAGGCTGATCCGCTACGCATCTACATCTACGTTCCGCAAAGCTATGCCCAGCTGATCCGGGTCGGCGAGACAGTCGAGGTCCATCTCGCCGAATTGCCCGAACAGACGTTCTTGGGAAAAGTGGCGCGTACCGCGGGCGCGATCGATACCAGCACGCGCACGTTGCAGACGGAAGTCACGCTGCCGAATCCCGACGGCAAGCTCTTACCCGGCGCCTACGTCGAAGTGCGCCTGAAGGCCCCGGGGTCGCCCTCCCTGATTGCCCCCTCCACGGCGCTCTTGTTTCGCCCGGAAGGAACGCGCATCGCTGTGGTCGACGCCTCCGGGCATGCACGCCTCAAGGCGGTCCAGCTGGGTCGCGAGTATGGCAAGACCATCGAGATACTCGGCGGACTCAAGCCGAACGACGCGATGATCGTCAATCCCCCGGATTCGTTGAACGATGGAGATCTGGTTTCCGTTCTTGCTCCAAAGCGCGAAGGCGATGCCGCCCCGGGCAGCGCCCAGAAGGAACACTCGTGACACGGACGGGCACTGCTGCCGTGCTCGGGCTACTCGCACTGGGGGCCTGCACGGTCGGCCCCGACTACCAAAGGCCTGATGTACCCATGGCGCAGCAATGGAGACCCGAGCCCCCCTTTCGGCCCGGCACACCCAATGATGCGAGCGCCAAGGGCGCGTGGTGGACGATTTTTCAGGACGCCAAGCTTGACGAACTCGAACAATCTGCCTTGTCCCACAGCCAGACCCTGGAAGCCGCCGCGGCCCGGCTGGAACAGGCCCGAGCTGTCGTCAGGGTCGATGCGTCGGCTCTCTACCCTTCGCTCGCCCTCGGGATGAATGCGAGCCGCGCGAAGATCTCGGCCGACCGCCCCTTGCTCTCGACCGTTCCCAACATCTCGACGGTGCAAAACGACTTCGTGCCGGCCTTCCAGGTGCGCTACGAGGCCGATCTCTTCGGGGGGGTTAGGCGTCAAGTGGAATCGGCGCGTGCGTCAGCGCAGCAGGCCGCAGCGGACCTCGAAAATGCGCGCCTGGTCCTGACCTCGGAAGTCGCCGCGGATTACTTTAGCTTGCGCGAACTCGACATTGAAATCCACGTGATCGACCAAGGCATTCATCTGCAGAGCGACGCGCTGCAATTTGTGTCGTCACGTCACGATCTGGGCGATGCCTCGGGTCTGGATCTGGCGCAGCAGCAGGCTCTTTTGGATAGCACAACGACCCAGATCGATCTTCTGCGCAATCAGCGCGGGCAATATGAGCACGCGCTCGCCACCCTCACGGGCGCCCCGGCTCCGGCTTTCGCGATCCAATCTGCCGTGCTCGAGTTGTCTGTCCCGGGCATTCCATTGGACCTGCCTTCGGACGTACTCGAGAGGCGACCCGACGTCGCCTCCGCTGAGCGCGCCGTCGCAGCGGCGAATGCTCAGATCGGTGTGGCCAAGGCCGCATTCTTTCCAAGTGTTCCTCTGTTCGCCAATTACGGACGCGAGAGTAACGCGGTCGCGAACTTGTTTACCGCTCCATCGGCGCTCTGGTCGTTCGGACTTTCGGCCAGCCAGTCGATCTTCGATGCGGGCCGCAACCAGGGCAATCTGGACTTCGCGCGGGCGGGCTACACCGCGTCGGTGGCCAACTATCGCCAAACCGTGCTGACGGCTTTCCAGGAGGTCGAAGATGGCTTGGTCGGGCTTGGCACGCTCGAGCGCGCTTCCTCGGAAGCGGGAGCCGCCGTGCGCTCTGCCCAAAGGGTCCTGGATCTGGCCAATGATCGCTATTCCGGGGGCGTTGCGACCTACCTGGATGTGATCACCGCTCAACAGTCCCTGCTGACGAACCAGCGTCTGGCGGCCCAGATCCGCGGACAGCAGATGGTCACCGCCGTGTATCTGGTCAAGGCGCTCGGCGGGGGCTGGTCCGACAAGTCGCCGGCGACGGAGCGACCCTCGGGCGACGTCGGCCTCTTGAAGTGATTCCAGGCGTTCCTTGCCTTCGCCTGCAAAATGGGACTCTTCGCGCTCTGAATCGGGCACTCGTCGCAGAAGACTTCCAAGGTAGGGCAAGCACGCTAGATTGGGTCCGAGTCGATTCCCGGAGAAACCCGATGAAGTCCTGCGTCACCACCCTATTTGCCGTCCTCTTAGGCGTCATCTCTGCTGCGCCCCTGGAGCGCGCCCGCGCCGCCGATCTCACCGTCGAGGTAGAGCACGTGGAGCGATCCGATGGCACCGTCTACGTCGGCTTGTACA
>CAJCID010000216.1 GCA_903970305.1 Rhodospirillales bacterium
ACGGCCCCGACCATCAGCCCGATCTTCACGAGCACGGAGACGTGCACGACGTGGAATGAAACGGCATGGCCGAAGTACCCGATCAGCAAACCGACGCTGACCACGAAAGCCAACAGTTGTCCGAGCGCGAAGACGGGGTGAATAAAGGTCCAAATGCTGGCTGTGCGACGGTCGCGAACGGCCAGCGGTCCGGAATCGGGCATGCGATCCTCCAGCCCAATCCTATGCCGGGGCCGCTCCCGGCGACGGTGACACCCATCACCCGCCACCGGAAGGCCGGTTCGGGACCAGCCGACTCTAGCCAGGGACCCGCGGGAGCCCGGTTGGAAGGTTCATAACGCCACTTCACGGGAGATCGCGATGAAGCTTACTTCGATCGTCCGCGCAGGCGCGCGCGCTACCTCCGTCTCCGGCGCCGCGATCGTGCTCGCCGTTTCGGTTTCGGGTGCGGCGCTCGCCCAAACCCCGGCGGGACCGCCGAAGCCGGACCTCTCGCCGATGCTCTTCTTCGTGGGCAGCTGGAATTGCACGACGACGCAGAGCACGGCACCCACCCGTATGGGAACGCTGACCAAGCTAACAATCACGGCCGATCCGCGCGGCTACTGGCTGACGCAAACGACCGATCGCGGCGTCAGCTACATCACCTGGGACGCCAAGAAGAACGTCTGGGCCTTCATCGGAATCGGGGCCGGCGGGTACGGCGTCTCAACCTCGCCGGGTTGGACCGGCAACACGCTCGTGGTCACGGACCAGTACAACAGCGGCGACGATCCGATCGCCACCGTCACCTTCACGCGCGATAGCGACACCGCGTTCGACATCGTCTACAGCGTCGCGACGCCTCAGCCGGTCTCGGAAACGAACTCGTGCATGAAAGCCGCCCCTTCGACGGGCTCAACGTGACAAGAGTGATGTTACCGACGAGGTCACCCTGAGCTCGTCGAAGGGTCAGGGTAACGATTGGAGCCAATCCGCCGAAGCGTGGGTGCGCGCAATGGGCGACGAGGGCGACTTTGCCCGCCGCTTCGTGCTCGATGCGCCGATGCTGGAGCGCGTGGCCGGGGCCCTGAGCTTGTCGAAGGGTGCCGATGTCACCCTGAGCCCGTCGAATGGCGCAGCGGCAATCGCGCTCGACGTCGGCTGCGGCGAAGGCCGCTTCTGCCGCCTGATGCAGGCCCACGGTTTGCGCACGGTCGGCATCGATCCGACCCAAGCCCTGATCGAGCGCGCCCGCGAACGCGACCCCGCGGGCGACTACCGGATCGGCCACGCCGAGACGCTGGACGTCACCCCCGGCGGATTCGACCTCGTGGTCTGCTACCTGAGCCTGATCGACATCCCCGATCTCGCGCGCGCGGCCGTTGCGATCACCCGGGCGCTACGCCCCGGCGGACGGCTGCTGATCGCGAACCTGACCAGCTTCAACACCGCCGGGATGCCCGACGGCTGGCGGCACGAACCGTTCGGGCGGCTCCGCTTCAGCATCGACCGTTATCTCGAAGAGCGCGCGATCTGGGTAACCTGGCGCGGCATCCGGGTGCGCAACTGGCATCGGCCGCTCAGCGCCTACATGACGGCGTTCCTAGACAACGGACTCGAGCTGCGCCAC
Source organism: Rhodospirillales bacterium (assembly GCA_903970305.1). Classification (GTDB taxonomy): domain Bacteria; phylum Pseudomonadota; class Gammaproteobacteria; order Burkholderiales; family Burkholderiaceae_D; genus BOG-994. The sequence goes on from CAJCID010000216.1 coordinate 1,613, forward strand.
TTCGCCGAACCCGAGCCCACCGGCGGCGATCCGGCTAAGATCGAGCGCTACCGCCGCGTTCCCTGGTGCCACGTGATGGAGTGGCAAAGGCCCACCTCGTAGCCTCCCTTCGACAGGTTCACCCTGAGACCGTCACCCTGAGCCTGTCGAAGGGGACGGTTAGCGGCGGTCGGGGCGGGGCGGGGGGTCGCGACGGATCGCGACGGACATGGGCCGGCGCCCGGGGCGATCGGGCGGCGGAGCTTTCCCACCCAGAAAGGGGATGCCGAAGAAGTTGACCCGGCCCGACGGCTCGATCTTCGAAAGGAACGGCGGCACGACCACCAGCGACACGATGCTGCCGGCAAGCATGATGATGAGGATAGCAAGTACGACCAAAGAAGACTCCATCGCGGGAAGGCTGCGAGATAACCCGGCGCCCGAGCGTTAGACGCCGGGCGCCATTATCTTTCGACGTCTGTTCCGCCAGGCTTCGTGTCCCGCGCATATCCCACCGTCGCGCCGCGGCCGCCGCTGCGAGGAGTCTAGACGATCAGAGATTCGAGCGAGCCGAGGTCGATCAGCTCGAGGCACTGGCCGGTGCTGGCGTCGCGGACGTAACCCTTTTGCCGGAAACGCGCCATGTTGCGCGAGACGGTCTCGCGCGCCGTGCCGATCATGTTCGCCAAGTCCTGATGGGTTACCGGCAAGTCGATGCGAACGCCGCTGTCGGTCTGAACGCCGTACTGCTGCGAGAACTTGACCAGGACCCGGGCCAGCCGTGAGGCGACGTCGCGACCGCGGAAATCGTCCAGCAAGGTCAAAGCGTCGCTGACCTGCTCGGAGATCCGCTGCATGAAGCTGGTCAGCCGCTCGGGGCGCGCGCGCAGGTACTGCTCGAAGGCCGCGTTCTCGACCGCGTACACGTCGCTCGGCTCCATCGCTTCGACGAAAACCTCGCGCCAATAGCCATTGAGCACGGCGCGATCGCTCCAGAGCGAACCCGTTTGCAGGATCGTAATCAGAATCTCCCGGCCGCTGGCCAGGAGCTTCGTTACCTTCAGCGTCCCGGAGACACAGTAGAACGTTCGCTC
>CAJCID010000217.1 GCA_903970305.1 Rhodospirillales bacterium
GCATCCAGGCGCTCGATCTCCTGGGCCGCAAGGTCATCATGCAAGAGGGTGCCGCCTTCCTGCTGCTCAGTGAGAAGATCGGCGAGACCATCAACCGGGCGATGCAACGCTCTGACGAGAGCGTCATGCACTGTGCCCAGCAACTGGCCCGCCAGCAGGAGCGGATCGCCTCGACCACGAAGAAGCTCCATACCTCGGGCGACATCCGCACGACATTGGCCAACGCGAGCACCTACCTAGAGGCCTTCGGCCAAATCGTTGTGGCCTGGATCTGGCTCGAGCAGAGCCTGGTGGCTGCCGACCGATTGGCCACTCCTGGTGAGGGCCGTGCATTCTACGAGGGCAAGATCGCCGCCTGCCGGTTTTTCTATCGCTATGAGCTGCCCAAGGTCGGTCCCATGCTCGACCTTTTGGAAGCACTCGATCAGACCACATTGACCATGCAGGACGCATGGTTCTAGCACCACAATCGGAGGACTTGGCATGAGTATTCAGAAACTCTTTGATCTGACCGGCAAGACCGCGCTCGTGACCGGTGGCTCGCGCGGACTCGGACTGCAGATCGCCGAGGCGCTTGGTGAGCAGGGCGCGAAGATCGTCTTGACCTCGCGCAAGCAGGGCGAACTCGATGAGGCGGTCGCCCATCTGAAAGCGCAGGGGATCGACTCCAGCGCCATCGCGGCCGACCTGGGCAATCCCGAGCATATCGCCCCCCTCGTCGAGGAGACGCTCAAGCGCCTGGGCCATATCGACATCCTGATCAATAACGCCGGCGCGACCTGGGGTGCGCCTGCCGAGGATCACCCGCTCGAGGCCTGGGACAAGGTCATGAACCTGAACGTGCGCGGCATCTTCCTCCTGTCGCAGGCCGTGGCAAAACGCAGCATGATTCCACGCCGGTACGGTCGGATCGTGAGCGTCGCCTCGATCGCGGGCTTGAAGGGCAATTCTCCTGGCACCATGCAAACGCTCGCCTACAACACGAGCAAGGGCGCGGTCGTGAACTTCACGCGGGCCCTGGCCGGCGAATGGGGCCGCTACAACATCACGGTCAATGCCTTGGCGCCCGGATTTTTCCCATCGAAGATGACCAAGGGCGTGCTCGCCCAGTTTGGTGAGGACAAGCTTGCAGCCCACGCTCCACTGCAGCGCATCGGCGGCCCGGAAGACTTGAAGGGCGCGGCACTGCTTTTTTCAAGCGATGCGGGACAGCACATCACAGGCCAGATCCTCGCGGTCGACGGCGGGGTCGTCGCCGTCTAGACCTTCCCGCGCAGAGCATTCATGGGGCCCATCGACCTCGTCAGAGCGGCCAATCCGCTGGGCCTATGGCCCGGGGATGAAGAAAGTGCAAGCGCCTTCGAGCGCATGCCGCTGCGGTGCGAGGACTTCACGATCGGCAGTGTGGATCGGGCGCTGGTCGTCGCGCTCCAGGAATTCCCCGAGGTCTTGCGCATCACGGCCGAGGCCATCGAAGTGATCTGCCCGGGCCCTGTGCGGCGCCGCAGTGCGGCCTTCGCCGAGGTCACGCGCAAGCTTTTCGAGCGCGGTTTCGTGCGCGGCTGGCGTGACGAGTTGCAGGCGGTCTGGGCCTACGAAGAGGGACCCAAGCTCTTCGAGATCGAACGCGCGGCCACGCGTTTTTTTGGAGTGCTGACGCAGGCCGCGCATCTGAACGGGGTCTCGGGCAAGGGGATGTGGATTGCCCGACGCAGCGCGGACAAGAGCGTCGATCCGGGCCTGCTCGACAATCTGGTGGGGGGCGGGGTGGCCGCCGGCTTGTCGGTCCACGAGACGCTCCTGAAAGAAGCGTGGGAGGAGGCGGGCTTGGAGCCGGCCCGCATGATCGCAGCGCAGTTTGCGAGCGCAATTGGCGTGTGCCGGCTCACCGAAGAGGGTCTACAGCGCGAGATCCTCTACGCGCACGACCTTGTCCTTCCGGCTGACTTCACCCCGCAAAACCAGGATGGGGAGGTCGCCGAGGTCAGGCTCTTGTCCTTGAATCGCGTGGCCGATGCACTCTGGACGGGCGAGTTCACGCTCGATGCGGGGCTCGTCGCGTTGGACTTCCTGATCCGGCATGAGTATCCAGGCATCACACCGGGCGGGCGCGATGGATTGGATGCACTGTGCCGCAGACCCTGCTAAGACAGGTGCTGAAATGGTCGGATTATTTGGAGGCGCTGACCGCAAACAAAGTCGTGTCGCTGCGCGCCGCGTGATTTTCTCAATGCGGAACCGCAGCGGTGCCTGGGTTTTCCCTGAACAGGAACGATGGCCTGGCAGTATTCGCCGGTGATTAGATATAGTTTAATAATTACAATAAAATACGAATATTCATGGTTTATCTAATCAAATCGCCTGCGTTTGATTAGGAAATGCTGTGGTATTCACCCTATATGGGAACTTCCAGACATTCTCTAATCAAGCAGCTCCAGACCAGCCTTCCACGTGGCGCGCCATTTGACGTGGGCGCGCTCGCGCGCTTGGGCGTCTCCGCGAAGCTGGCGGCCCACTACGCCGGGACAGGTTGGTTGGTCCGGCTCGGGCAGGGCGTGTACGCCTTTCCTGCCGACGAACTGAGCGCGCACGGTACCATCAAGTTCCTTCAAACCCGCGTCGCCGGCCTGCACGTGGCAGGCAAGAGCGCGCTCGCCATGCAGGGCGTGCGCCACAATCTGGCCGCGCGCGAGAAGTGGGTGCTCTGGGGCGACGTGCGCTTCGCGCTGCCGAAATGGTTTACGACAAGCTTTCCCGCGCGTTACGTGTCGGCCCAGTTGTTCGATTGGCCGGATGAGACGCTAGCCGCAAAGAGCCTGACCACGCCACCCGGCGCGACCGAGGGCTTGCGCGTGTCGGTGCCCGAGCGCGCGCTGCTCGAGTTGCTGTATGACGTGGGCACCCATCAGGGCCTGGAAGAAGCGCGCAACCTGTTCGAGGGCCTGAGCAACCCGCGCAAGGAAATGCTGGGCCGCCTGCTTGTCTGTTGCACCAGCGTCAAGACAGTGCGCCTCTTCCTGACCTGGGCGCGCGAGACGAAGGTGGTGGATGTCGCGGCCCTCCAGCAGCAGTACACGTTGCCGGTCGGCAGCGACAAGCGCTGGATGACCCGCCTGAAAGACGGCACCTTGCTGAGCCTGAAACCGCATGGATAAGACCTATGCCGATGCCGTGCGCTTGCTGCTGGCCGCCGCCACTGAAGTGTTCGCCAACGACATATTCGCTATGAAGGGCGGCACCGCCATCAATCTCTTCGTGCGCGACATGCCGCGCCTGTCGGTCGACATCGATGTGGTCTACACACCATGGCAGATTCCGCGCGAGCAGGCACTGGCCGCCATCGCCGGCGAGATCGACGCGATCGCCGGGCGGCTCGCGAAACGCGGCATGCGTACGCGCAAGGTGGCGAGCAAGGATCTCGGCGATACCAAACTGCTGATCGAGGACGCGGACAATCAGGTGAAGATCGAAGTCAATGCGGTTTTCCGTGGAACCGTTCTGCCGGTCGAGCGGCGCGCGCTGACGCCCAGAACGGCTGACATGTTCGGCGCTGAACTTGAACTGCCCGAGAGCGTTCGTCTTTGACATTTTTTTCAGCGTGCTCCCGATAGGTCGATTGGTCTCTTGTGCCGCGGGTCCTTATAGCGCTATCATGATATCACCATTTCGCATTGGGAACCGGCATGGCTCAGATCATCGTTCGAGACTTGGAAGACGACGTAAAGGCGCGCCTTAAGCGCAGGGCTGTGCAACACAAGCGCAGCATGGAGGAGGAGATCCGCCACATCCTTCGCAACGCCGTCAAGGAGCAGAACCAGCCCGTCGTCAAGCTGGGTTCGCGTATCGCTGGGCGCTTCGCAAGGACTGGTCTGACGACGGAGCTCCCGGAACTGCGCGGTCAGTCACCACGATCAGCGCATTCGACAAATGATCATCCTTGACACCAACGTGCTGTCCACGTTGATGCAAAAGGAGCCGGAACGCGCCGTTGTCGCCTGGGTGGATCGTCAGCCGGCCGAATCTGTCTGGATAACAAGTATCACTCTTTTTGAGACGCATCTCGGGCTGGCATTGCTGCCGGCAGGACGACGCCAGCAGACTCTCCAAGCCGCCTTTGCCCAGCTCCTCGAACAGGATCTGGAAAACCGGGTCCTGGACTTCGACGGGGCCGCCGCAGTGGAGGCGGCAGCGCTGGCCGCTGAGCGGCAGCGGGCCGGCCGCCCGGTGGACATGCGCGATACGCAGATGGCCGGCATCGCGCTGGCACGACGCGCTACGTTGGCTACGCGCAACGTGCGGCACTTTGCGGACTTGAAGGTACCCGTCGTCGACCCGTGGACCGCCTAGGAGCTGCCGTGGGACGCGGTGACCTTGATCCCTGGCGTGTAATCCTGCATCACTTATTCGGTATCGAAAGCCGAGAAATATCGAAGATCTTCAACCTGGCTGATCATGAACGCCTTTGCGCCGGCATCCTTGATGGATGCGCCAAGGTGCCAGTAGGCAGCGTCGTCGCGAGAATCCAGACGTTGGACGTCTCTGCATACTCGGAAGCCGATGTTCGCGCCGAAGTGATCGATCCGATCATTCGCGCCCTGGGCTATCAGAAGGAAACGTATTTCTCGCTCGCCCGAAAAAAGCACCTCAAGGTTCTCGATAAGGATCTATTCATCGACTACAGCATGACCCTCTGGAGCCAGAATTTCTGGCTGATCGAAGCGAAGAAGGTCCAGAGGAAGCGCATGGCGTTCAGCCATAACGATCTCAACCAGGCGCTGCAGTACGCGACTCACCCAGAGATCAACGCCGCTTTGGTAGTCCTGTGCGACGGGCGCATTATCGACGTCTACGACCGCGAGGTCAGCGTCGTAGATCGCGTACTCCGCGTCGAAGTCGCTCGGTTGAGCGAGGAATTCGACAAGCTGAGGGCGCTTCTGGCTCCCTGGCAACTGTGGTTTTTCGAGAAGCGGCGCGTGATCCGCTCACTCGACAAGGTATTCGATCAGGAAATCAACATGAGCCGCCTTGAAGAGTTTCGGCAACTCGTTTCACCACCAAGTACGTGCGCCCTGCCGGGCGCACCAAAAAAAACGGCGAGCACCTCGCTCGCCGTCTTCCGAAATGATGCGTCTACTCGTGGGCCTTCTTGGGCTCCTTCGCGCCTTCGTTCTCCTTAGGCTTCGGGACGCTCTTGCTGACAGGGGCCGGTGGCCTGGCTGCGCCCGGGGCTTTCTCGCCCGGACGACGCTCGGCGTTCTCGCCGGGCTTCGGCGCAGCCTTGGCGAGCGGCTGACCTTCGGGCTTGACAGCAGGCTTCGGTGTGCTCTTTGGTGGCGCCTTTTCGGCAGCCTTAGGCTCGGCAAGCTTCTCCGGAGCGGCAGGCCTCTGAGCACTTTCGGCCTTCTCGCTTGCCGGTTGCGCACGATTCTCCTCGGGTCGGCTGGCAGCCTTCTCGTTGGCTGGTGCGGCAGGCTTGGCCAGACCCTCCTTGGCTGCAGGATTCTCCGACTGCAGGCGGACGGCCTCGCGGGCGGCGGGCGGTGGTGCAGCCGGACGAGCGCCATTGGCAGCTGGGGTCGCACCCTGACGCGCAAGCGTCGCAGGGACCACTGCGTGGACCGTCTGGGCGGGCGGCAGGCTCGCCAATGGATGGCCCGGAACGAACGCCGGGATGGCCTTGGCCGAGGCAGGTTCTGGAGCAACCGCCTTCACAACAGGCGGCAGCGCAGCGGCCAGATGGGCTTGCGCAGGGACCGTGGCATTGACCGCCTGACCCGTGGCCGTGGCCGAGGCCGGGGCGACCACCGTGACGTTATTGATCGTGGTGTTATTGGTCGTGTTGGTCACGTTATTGATGGTCGTGTTCTGTACGCGCATGCCGGCTGCGACGACCGGTGGCGCACTGGTCACCACCGCTGGCGCCGTGCCGATCGGTGCGGGAACGATGATGCCCAGACGCGATCCCGGTGGCGCCGGAATGAATACGCCTGAAGGACCGATGGGTGGCGGGCCGGCAACGATGCCCGGTAGCACCACGGCGGCGCTGATCGACAGACCAATCGCAGGGGGCGTGAAGACAACGCCCGGAGCCGCCCAGTGGGCGGTGATGAAGATCACCGATCCACCACGGTTTTCATAGTAGGGCTGTACCCATCCATAGCCAGGCTGTGGAGGTCCGGCCCAGCGACCGTGGGCCCAGACCCAGGTGCCTTGCCATTCCCAGAAGCCACCGGTCCACACCGCGGCCGGAAACGGGGGCGGCGGCGGTGCTTCGACGAGCAGAGGAGGCGGCGCCCAGCCGATGGCGATCGGGGCGGGCTCGACCAGAGGAGGATCAACATAGACACTCACCACCGGTTGCGGTGGGGGCGGCTCATAGACGGGTGCGGCGACTTCGACATACGCGCGTGGTGGCGGCGGGGGAGGAGGTGGGGGCGGCGTGGCGCATGCAGCTAAGAGCGCGCTGCTCAGTAAGGCGATCTTGAATTTCATTCTGTTCCCCTGCGTTAGATGATCGAAGCACTGGCGGGTCCGCGAGGACTCGATCCAGGGCATGACGAGCCTGCCTCCTGCCGAGTCAACGTCCGAATAAAGAGGACGCGCTCATCAAGTGGCCTTGGCATTGCGTTCGCGTACGAGCTAAGAACGTTCCCTGTGCGAGGCCGATGACGATGGAGTCGATCGAAGCGTGACTTTCGTGTAACGGCATGTAAGCATCAGCGGTCGTTCGAATGACCGTGATGGCGAAGACCTTCAGGATGCGGACACCGAGGAAGGACTGCGGCCACGAGACAGTGGACGGAGCCTGCGCACACGATGGTGGCAGGAATTGGTGCGCGGGCCGATCTTACACTTTTCTCAGTCAGAATACTGGTGTGACCCACGCCGCCGGTGAATCGGACTGGTTTGCGCTCAGGGGCGTTATGAGGCGCTCAGGGGCGCTTCCGGGGCGCTTTCGGTGCGCATGCCTAGCGCATCGGCTCGCCCTTCTTGTCCCCAGCGCCGAAGGAAATGGAGATTTTCTTGTAAAGGGGCGAGAAGCTGTCTTCAACGGGCAGGAAGAATCCGACCAGTTGGCCATTGCTGACGACGATGTAGGCCGAGACGGGCTCGCGGCCTTGGATCGTGAATTCGCCATCGATAGGCTTATACACCTTGCCCTCGACAATCGTCCCCGCCAGCTGCCAGTGGCTGCCCTTGTTCAGCGTACGCTCATAGCCCGTATCGAGCACGATGTTCTGGCTCTGCTGCAAAACGAGCACGGGATTCGGGCCGGGATCGGGTGGCTCGAGAGGCGAGCGTACGACATCGAGCGCAATGATGCTGTTGCATGCGCTCGCGCTCAGTGCAATGAGGAAGGCGGCGGCCTGGGCGAGTCGACGTAGCCTGGCGTTATTGTGATCGCACAATGAAGTCTCCAAGGGTGAAACGAGTGAACTCCCCGCGGCCGGGTCTTCTGACCATGCGGGGCCGTCCGGGTATGCGCGAGAGTAAGTTAAATCGGAGGGAAAGAAAACTCCGAGCCTCTTCCAGTGTGCTCGCCTGAACATGGCGGAGCCGCGGGGCTTACCGCGAATGCGCGCCTTTCAGAGCGTCGACGCTGGATCGAGGAGCGAGATGATCGGCCAGCCGCGCTCGTTAGCCAATGCTGCCAGGGGAGGATCGGGGTCGACCGCGATGGCATCGGTTGCCACCTCGAGTAGCGCGCGATCATTGATCGAATCGCTGTAGAAGCGCAGGACCTTCAGGTCGTTCAGATCCTCCGCGCCAGGAACGGCCCCCTCTTTAAGCCATGCGCGTAGGCGCGTGACCTTTCCGCCACGCATGCTGGGTACGCCTGCGACGCGGCCGGTCAAGCGGCCATGAGAGTACTCGGGCTCGGTGGCAATAAGATTGGAGATTCCCAACGCATCGGCGATCGGGCGGGTGATGATCCGATTGGTCGCCGTGATGATGGCAAGGATCTCGCCCGCCTTGCGGTGCGCCTCGATCAAGTCCCGCGCGCGCGCCGTGATCGCCGGGCGGATGCGCGATCGCACGAACTCCCCGAGGAGAAACGCCAGGTCACCCGCCTCGATGCCGACCAGGGTGCCGATGAAGAACTCGCAGAATTCGATGTCGATCTCGACCGTCTCTTTGCGATAACGTTGCTCCATTGCACGAGCCCCTGCGGAGGCTGACCTGGCATCAAGCCGTTTTGCGTCGATCAGGAACTGAACCCAGGCCTGGTTGCTGTCGAGGCGGATCAAGGTATGGTCGAGATCGAAGAGCGTCAGACAAGCTCGTTGGGCAGAATCGGTCATCGGCCCTTTCTCGGATGGCGTCGTGCACGGGTCAGCCCGACGGGATCCTTGGGGCCGCACGAATAAAGGGATGAAATCATGGATACATGGATTGCGTTACTGCGGGGGGTCAACGTCGGCGGTCGCAACCGGCTGCCGATGAAAGAACTCATCGGAAGGCTCGAAGCACGAGGCCTGCACAACGTCAAAGCATACATACAAAGCGGCAATCTGGTCCTGTCCTGTCCGAAAGCCCGCTCGCGCGGCCTCGCAGAAGAGATCGGCCAGACCATCCAGGAAGGCTTCGGATTTCTGCCGGGGGTGGCGCTTTTGAGCCTCGCGAGCTTAGAGGCGGCCCGCGCCGCCAATCCCTTTCCCGAAGCCGAAAAGGAGGGTCAGTTCCTGCACCTCTTCTTTCTTTCAGAGAGCCCCAAGGAGTTCGAAGAGAGCGCACTGGAGCGACTGCGAAGCCCCTCTGAGCGCTGGCAGTTAAGGGGCTCGGTGTTCTATCTCCATACCCCAGAAGGGATGGGGCAGTCGAAACTGGGTGTCCGGGTTGAGAAGATTCTTGGCGTGACGGCCACAGCGCGCAATCTGCGTACCGTCGATGCGCTCTTGGAACTCGCCCGTCCGCCCGCGAAGGCCAGGCCAGGTTGAGCGCGGGCGCGGCTTTGGCCCGCAGACGAGCATAGCCTTCCAAAACCTGCTCTTTGCCAACCTCAGCGACGCGAACAAACACTACTGTATGGAGTTGGGTTAGAATCGTAGCGAAGATCAGGAACCTGTGGGGTCGAAGTTCGCCAAGGCGCGCAGAGCGGCTTGTGGTGGGCCGATTCCCTTCGAATCCAGGACCCAAGCGAGACGCTCGATCCCATCTGACCCTCTTTGACGCGACCGACCCGTGACTGACCCCATTGCTTTTCGGGACGACATCCCTTTCATCAAGGATCTCGGCATCGAGTTTCTCGAAGCCGGAGCCGGGCGCGCCAAGATCGCTCTGCAGTTATCGAACCGGCACCTGAACAGCTGGAACGTCGCCCACGGCGGCGTTTTGATGACCCTCCTGGATATCGCCATGGCGGTCGCTGGGCGCTCCCTGGATCCCACTGCCGGAGGTGGCGTCACGGTCGAGATGAAAACCAGTTTCTTGCAGCCCGGCGCCGCGGGCAGCCGCCTCGTCACGACCGCCTTCGCCTTTCATCGCTCGAGCACCATGGCCTTTTGCGAAGGCGAAGTGCGCGACGACCATGACCGGCTGATCGCCAAATCAATGGGGACCTTCAAGTACATCCGCAAGCGTCCCACCACACAGCCAGCCGACGCCTAGCGCGTCCCCTGGACTTATGAACCACGCAGCGCCTACCGAGACACCAGAGACCATGACCCATACCTACCGCCGCATCGTCCTCGCCTCCCGCCCCTCGGGGTGGGTCACCGCCGAAAACTTTCGCCTCGAAACGCTCGAGGCCGTCCCCTTGAAGGAGGGTGAACTGCGCGTCAGGAACCATTATCTGTCGCTCGATCCCTACATGCGCGGACGCATGAACGACACGAAATCCTATGCCCAGCCTCAGGCGATCGGCGCGACCATGGTCGGAGGCACGGTCGGGCTGGTGGTGGAATCGAAAAATCCGCACTTTGTCGTGGGCGACGCGGTACGGGGCATGCTCGGCTGGGCCGAAGAGGGCGTCTCCGACGGCACCGGGCTCACAAAAATCGACACGCGCCAGATTCCGATCTCAGCCTTCCTGGGTGTCGTGGGCATGCCCGGCATGACGGCCTGGTATGGCTACAACAAGATCTTGGAGCCTCGAGCGGGCGAGACCGTTGTGGTCAGCGCCGCGAGCGGCGCGGTGGGCAGCGTCGTGGGCCAGCTCGCCAAGCTTGCCGGCGTACGGGTCGTCGGTATTGCAGGCGGCCCGGAGAAGTGCCGCTACGTGACCGAAGAACTGGGCTTTGATGCCTGCGTCGACTACCGCAAGGCAAGCGATGTCAAGAGTCTCGCGGCGCTTTTGGCCGAAGCGGCACCAAAGGGCATCGACTGCCATTTCGAAAACGTGGGCGGCGACGTTCTGAATGCGGTGCTGAGTCTTCTGAATCCCTTCGCGCGGGTGGCGATCTGCGGGCTCATCACCGACTACAACAACCCTGCAGGTGAAATGGCCAAGAGCGCGATCGTCAATCCAGCCATGTTCCTCGTCGCACGCTTTAAGATGCAAGGCTTCATCGTCTCGGACCATCTGGACCTCTGGCCGCTTGGGCTCGGTGAGCTGGCCGGCCTCGTCGCAGAAGGCAAGCTGCGCTACCGGGAGTCGATCGCCCCGGATCTCGCGCATGCCCCCGAAGCCTTCATCGGCCTCTTACAGGGCAAGAACTTTGGTAAGCAGCTCGTTAAACTCATCTAGAGGGCAAGGCCGGAACGATTCCGGCCGCCTCGATCGCCCCAAGCGAGGGCGCCACCGTCCGGGTGCCCACGCGTCCGGGCTCTGAATCTGGAGTCACCGTGCGACCGATACTGCATCACTATCCGAACTCCCCCTTCGCCGAAAAAATCCGCACGCTCCTGGGCTTTAAGAAACTCGACTGGACTTCGGTCCTCATCCCCTCGATCATGCCCAAGCCCGATGTCGTCGCCCTCACGGGTGGCTATCGGAAGACACCCATCCTGCAGCTCGGTGCGGACATCTATTGCGACACGGCGTTGATCGCCAAGGTCATCGAGGATCTGGCGCCCTCACCCACGGTTTTTCCGACGGAACAAGGCCCGCTCGCATCGATCCTCGCGCAGTGGGCCGACTCGACCCTTTTCTGGACGGCCATTCCCTATACGATGCAGCCCTCGGGATTCGCGCACGCCATGAGCGGTCAGCCCGCCGAGGTGCAGCAGGCCTTCGCCGCCGACCGCGCCAAGTTTCGGGGCACGATGCCCAGGCTTCGCATTCCCGAGGCGACTCACGCCCTGAAGGTCTATCTCGACCAGTTCGAGGCGCTTCATGCCGATGGCAGGACCTGGCTTTTGGGCGAGAGTCCATCGATCGCGGATTTCTCGGTCTACCACTCGATCTGGTTCGTCGCGCGCGGCGGGCCGCCCGCGGCGATCCTCGAAGGCTATGAGCGCGTGGGCGCCTGGCGTTCGAGGATGCAGGCCATCGGTCACGGCAATTCCGAGCGCCTGGACTCGGCCGAGGCGGTGGCGCTCGCCGCGCGCTCGACGCACGCAAAGCCCGAGCCCGGCGAATTCATCGAGACCCACGGGCTCGCCTTCGGCAGCCCCGTGACCATCGCCGCCATCGACTACGGCTGCGATCCGGTCGCGGGCGAACTCGTCATCTCGCGACCTGACGAAATTGGGCTGCTCCGCACCGATCCGAGGGCCGGCACGGTTGTCGTGCATTTCCCACGCATCGGCTTTGAGATCAGGAAGGCCGAGCCGGCGTGAGCGGACTGTCCTTTGAACTCGCGCGCCTGGCCGAGCTCGAGGCGGCCGAGGTCCATGATCTTCTGATGCTGCGCGCCGAGGTGTTCGTCGTCGAGCAGCGCTGCGCCTTTCTGGATCCGGATGAGCTTGATCACTGCAGCTGGCATCTCTTGGGCCGCGAGCCCGGCGGGCTGCTCGTGGCCTATCTGCGCATCGTCGATCCGGGGCGCAAGTACGAAGAACCGGCGATCGGGCGCGTCGTGACCAAGCCAAGCCGGCGCGCCCGCGGGCTGGGCAGGCTCTTGATGCGTGAGGGCATCGTTCGCGCGCAACAGGTCTGGCCGGGGCGTGCGATCCGGATCGCAGCCCAGCACCGCCTGGAAGCGTTCTATCAGGAACAGGGGTTTGTCACGGCAGGCTCGGTCTTCATTGAAGATGACATCGCGCATGTCGAGATGCTCCTGGCAGCACCCGCCAATGCGAGAACAACATGAAGAGGGGACAAAGCACATGAAGACATTCACCGGTCGTACCGCCGTCATCACCGGCGCAGCCAGCGGTTTCGGGCGCGAGTTCGCACGCATCGGCGCGCGCCTTCAGATGAAGCTCGTCTTGGCCGATGTCGAAGCCAAGGCACTCGCGGCCACGCGCGCGGAACTCGAGGCCCTCGGAGCCGAGGTGCTCGAGAAGGTCGTCGATGTCTCCAAAGCAGACGAGATCGAGGCACTCGCCCAAGCGACGATGGCGCGCTTTGGAGCCGTGCATCTGGTCTTTAACAACGCCGGTGTCGGCAGTGGCGGGCTCGTCTGGGAGAACACGCTCGCCGACTGGCAGTGGGTGTTGGGGGTGAATCTCTGGGGCGTGATCCACGGCGTGCGCACTTTCACGCCCTTGATGCTCGAAAGCGCGAAGAGCGACCCCGACTACCAGGGGCATATTGTCAATACGGCATCGATGGCGGGGCTTCTGAACGCGCCCAACATGGGCATCTACAACGTCTCCAAGCACGCCGTGGTCTCCCTGACCGAGACGCTCTACCAGGATCTAAGACTGATCGAGGCGCCCATCGGCGCATCAGTACTGTGTCCTTATTTCGTGCCGACCGGCATCAGCGACTCGCACCGCAACGCACCCACTGCCGTGGCGAAGACGCCCGCGACGGCGGCCCAGCGCGCTCAGCAGGCTCTTTCGGTCAAGGCCGTCAGCTCAGGCAAGGTGAGTGCTGCCGAGGTCGCCGAGCGCACCTTCGAGGCGGTCGGCGCCGACCAGTTCTACATCTTCTCGCATCCGCATGCGCTGGGGAACGTCGAGCGCCGCATGGAAGACATCGTCGCCCTGCACAACCCGAGTGATCCATTTGCCGCACGTCCCGAGGTGCGCGAGATACTGCGTGCCTCCTTGAAGTCCGAAGACAGGAGCTCATGATGTCAGCTGCCATCGAGTCAAACCACTTCGCCACGCTTCAGAACGGCATGCGCCTGCACTATGCGAGCGCAGGCCAGAAGGGCGCGCCGCTCGTGCTCTTCGTGCACGGTTTTCCAGAAGCCTGGTTCGAGTGGGAGGAGCAGCTCAAGCACTTCGGTGGCGACTACTACGCCGTGGCACCCGACCTGCGGGGCTTTAATCTCTCAGGCAAACCCAAGGGCGTCGAGCACTACAGGCCGAAACTCGTCGTTGACGACTTGAGGCTTCTGATCGCGCATCTGGGTTACGAGAAGGCCTTTGTCGTGGCCCACGATTGGGGTGGCGCCATCGCCTGGAACTTCGCCATCTTCCACCCCGAGCTCGTCGCGCGGCTCGTGATCATCAATGCGCCGCACCCGTACCTGTTCATGCGCGAACTCGCACAGAACCCCGCGCAGCAGGCGGCCTCGGGATACATGAACTGGCTGCGCGCCGAAGGCTCCGAGGCGGTCCTCGCGGCAGACGATTTTGCCAAGCTGGACGGACTTTTCGGGCAGGCCGAAGCGCCCAGCTGGTATACGCCCGAGTTGCGCGCCCGCTATCACGCGATGTGGTCGATCCCCGGAGAAGAGGGCAGCGCCCCCCTCGCAGGCTCGATCAATTACTACCGCGCCTCGCCCTTGCGCCCGCCTTTGCCGGGGGAAGCGCCGCCGGTGCTCGATCCGAATCCGGATCCCTGGAAGGTCAGGGTACCGGTGCGGGTGATCTGGGGGGAGCGCGATGTCGCGCTCCGCACGACCCTTCTGGACGGCCTCTACGAGTTCTGCGCAGACCTTCAGATCACCCGCATTGCCGAGGGCTCCCACTGGGTCATCCACGAGGAACCAGAGCGTGTGAATGCGCTCATTGGCGCTGCGCTCGATCATTAAAGGGTGCCCCCGTGGGAACGATCCATCTCGTGCGTCACGGCCAGGCGTCCTTCGGCACGGACGATTACGACCGCCTGACCGCCGAGGGTTTTGAGCAGTCGCGGCTTCTGGGCGAGTACTTCGCACGGCGCGGCGTGAAGTTCGATGCGGTCGTGACGGGAACGCTCAGGCGCCACGAGGAGACCGCGGATGCGATCGTCGCCGCGCTCGCGCCCGCTGCCAACGCTTCTCCTGCAGTTCGCGAGCGCGCTCCTGGCCTGAACGAGTACGATCCACGTGCCCTGGTGTATGCGTTAAAGGGCGAGCACTTAGCCGAAGACGCGGCCGCAGCGCGGCGCGACCCCGTGGTCGTACGCGAACATTTCCGGCTGTTGCGCGACGCGCTGTTGGCCTGGGCTGAAGGACGCACGGCGCCAGAGGGCATGCCGGACTGGCCGAGCTTCCAGTCGGGCGCCGTGGCGGCGCTCGTCGCGGCCCGCGAACGGTTTGCCGACGGCAATGTCCTCATCGTCAGTTCCGGCGGCCCGATCGCAGCCGTCGTCGCTGCAGCGCTTGCGGCGCCCCCGCAGACGGCGATCGAACTGAATCTGCGCATCCGTAACACGGCCGTGACCGAGTTCAGCGCCAACGCCAAGCGTCATCACCTGGTCTCGTTCAACACGATCGCGCACATCGAGTTCCACGGCATGGACCACCTCGCAACCTACGCCTAGAGGTCCCCCTAGTACATCTTGTAGGGCAGGAACTTGCCCGACATGACGATCTTCACGCGATCGCCCTTGGGATCGGGCTCGCGCGACAGATCCATCGAAAAGTCGATCGCGCTCATGATGCCGTCGCCGAACTCCTCGTGGATCAGGGCCTTGAAGGTCGTGCCGTAGACGTTCACGAGTTCATAGAACCGGTAGATCAAGGGATCGGTCGGCACGGCGCTCGGAAGCGAGCCCTTGTAGGGCACGACCTGAAGCCACGCGGTCTCCTCGGGGGTGAGATCGAAGAGGGCGGCGATCTTCTCGGCCTGCGTGCCCGTGAAGGTCATCTGGCCCAGGCACGCGGCCGTGGTCCATTCCTTACTTTGTCCGACGGTTTTTGCGACCTCGGCCCAGGTCAGACCCTTGGCGAGCTTGGCAACGACGATTTTTTCGGTGACGGTGATGCGATCCAAGACGACTCTCCTTCGCGGTGGGGTGAAATGATGCCCAGAGCAGGGCTAGTAGACGTCGCGCAGGTAACGGCCGTTGGCACCCAGATGGCGTACCTCGAGCTGGGCGCTGGCCTCCGAATGGCCCCCTTCGGACATGAAGATCTCGACCAAGGCCCGATCCACGTCCTTGGCCATCCGTTGGGCGTCGCCGCACACATAGAGGACGGCACCGTCCTGGATCCACGACCAGAGCAGCGCCGCGTTCTCGCGCATGCGGTCCTGGACATAGAACTTCTGGCCGCTGTCCCGGGAGAACGCCGTATCGAGCCGCGTCAACGTCCCGTTGGCCAGCCACGCTTCGAGCTCATCGCGATAGAGGAAGTCGCACTGGCTGCGCCTTTCCCCGAAGAAAAGCCAGGTGCGCCCGGTCAGCCCGCGCGCGCCGCGGTCCTCGAGGAAGGCGCGAAACGGCGCGATGCCGGTTCCCGGGCCGATCATGACAACGGGAGTCCCGGCATCCTTGGGCAGCCTAAAGCGGGCATTGCGGTGGACGTAGACCGGCACGGTCGCCCCTTGTGCAATCGACTGCGTCAGGTGCGTCGAGGCAATGCCGTCGCGCACCTGTCCGGAGGCCGTCTGGCGCACCACACCGATGGTCAGGTGCACCTCACCGGGATGCGCGAGCAGGCTCGACGAGATGGAATAGAGACGTGGCGCAAGACGCGGCAGCATCTCGACTAACTCCTGGGCCGAGATGCCCTTAGCGGACGGTCTCGCAAAGAGGTCCGTGGCATCCCGGTCCTGCAGAAAGCCCTGCATCAGTTCGGACGACTCAGGCTCGCACAGACGCAACAGCTCCGCGTCGGCAAAGCGCTCGGCGAAGCGGATCACGAGCGCATTCGAGAGCCGCCCGAGGTCAAGCCGCGCGGCCAGGACTTCACGCAACCCGAGAGTGGAGTGATCCAGCGTGACCGGGGCATCGCCCTCTAGGCCCGTCACCTCGAGCAGTCGATCGATCAGCACGGAGCCGTTGCGCGGCCAGATCCCAAGGGCGTCGCCTGGCTCGTAGACGAGTCCGGAATCGCCTAAGGCGAGCGCGACATGGCGCGTGTCCTTGTCGGAGCTCTCGGCATTCAAGCGCCGGTTGCCCAAAAGCCGCGCGGCGAAAGGCCGCTCGCGCGTCCAGGCGCTTTGGTCCTCCCCGCTCTCTTCGGCCGCGGGCGCTCGGGCACCGGCCTCGGCCGCAGCGCTGCCCGCCTCGGGCAGCACAGGCCAGAGCAGATCGCGCCAGCGCGTATAGGCCGGATCAGCGTCCGCGTCGGCTTCGACACGCTCGGCCAAGCGAGCGGCACCCAGTTCAGCCAGGCGGGCGTCGATGAAGGCGCCGAACTGGCAGAACTTCGGATAGTTTCGGTCGCCCAGAGCGAGCACCGCGTAGCGCACGCCTGCGAGGATCTCTCCCTTCGCCTCGGCCAGTTCCTGGGCGAATGCCTGGGCCGAGTCGGGCGCCTCGCCCTCGCCATAGGTGCTCGCAATCACCAGGCACAAGGGCCGGCTTGCCAAGCCCGCAAGGCCCACCGAGCCGAGATCCTCGATGGTTGCGCCATAGCCGCGCGCCTTGGCGGCCTTGGCAAATTTGCGCGAGAAGCCTTCGGCAGTGCCGGTCTGGGAGGCATAAAGGATCGAGACCACGACGCTGGGCGCGGCCGGCGCCGCCGCCCTGGGCGCCGCCGGTGGGCGGGTCAGGATCGCTGAAAAAAATCCATTCAACCACGCCCTTTGGGCGGGGCTAAAGGGTGCATCGGCGGGAATCAGTTCGAGCGGTCGGGCCGGTGGCTTTGGCGCCTCCTGCGCCGCTTCCAGGGGCTGGAGTTCGCAGAGGTCGTTCACGATACGAGCGCCTCATCCAGAAGCGGCTTTCTCAACGTCTCGAGATCGTGACGCGCGCAATACGCGAAATAGGTCTCGCCCGGATCGCGTGTCTGCAGAAACTCGCGCACGAGCCGCACGATCAGAGCGCAAAGCCTGTCGACCGGAACGTCGCGCACCAGTTCGCGCCCGAGCCCCTGTTCATTCTCGGAGCCACCACCGACATAGACATGGTAGCCCTCGACGGTGGTCCCGCCCGCGGTCTCGACCTGGGCCCCGAGCAGGCCAATGTCGGCCACGAAGTGCTGGGCACACGAATGGGGGCAGCCGGTCAGGTGGATGTTCAGCGGCGTGTCCAGCACAAGCTCTGCATGCAAGGCCTCGCGCAGCATCAGCGCATGGCCCTTGGTGTCACTCGCAGCGAAGCGGCAACCGGTGTTGCCGGTGCAGGCGACGAGCTGGGGATCGGTGCCCGGTCCTTCTGGCGCGAATCCGAGCCCGGCGAGTTCGGCCGCCAAGGCCGGCACGTCTTCTGCCGCGATGTTCGGCAGGATCGCATTCTGCCAGACGGTCAGGCGCAACTCGCCGGCCGAGTAGCGCTCGGCCAGGCGCGCGAGTTCCTCCATGCGCAGAGCCGACAGGCGGCCGACCGGGATCGAAAGACCGGCATAGAAGAGTCCCTGTTGCAGCTGTGCATGGATGCCCAGGTGGGCGCGTTTGTCGACCTCCCGGCGGGGCAGGTAGAGCTCGGCCGGGGCGCGTTCCAGCGCGCGACCCAGGCGCGCTTCGGTCTTCTCCAGAAATCCGGCCAGGCCCAGGCGATCGATCAGATAGCACAGCCGCGCCTTCTTGCGGTCGGTGCGGTCGCCATGGTCCGCAAAAACGCGCAGCATCGCCCCCGCCACGGCCACCGCGTCGCAAGGCTTGACGACGATCCCGGCATCTTCGGCAAAGCGCAGATGACCCGTGATCCCCGCGAGCCCCACCCGAAAGACCACCGGCGCCTCGCGATCGGCGAGAAGACGCGTGGCCGTGAAGGCGATGTCGTTGGTCGCTGCGACATTGCTAAAGCGGCCAGCGCCGTCAAAGGCGATGTTGAATTTGCGGGGCAGACCGAAGAGGTCGCGGTTCTGGGTCAGATAGAACTGCATGTTGCGTGCGAGTTCGCGCGTGTCCAAGAGCTCGTCCGGGTCGAATCCCGCACCCGGAGACGCGGTGACGTTGCGCACATTGTCGGCGCCCGCGCCCTGGGAGCTCAAACCACACTCGGACAGGCGCATCAAGAGTTCGATCGTCGAGCGTGGCGCGATCTCGCGGATCTGGATGTTGCCGCGCGTGGTGATGTCCCCAAAACCGCCACCGAGTTCGCGCGCCATCGCGGCCAATGCACGGAGCTGGTGGGCGCGCAGGACATTGCCCGGCACGCGGACACGCACCATGAAGCTGTCCTGGGCCGGCGCGACATAGAAAAGCCCATGATATTTGTAGCGAAACACGTCGCCCGCCTCGGGTGGCGTATCGGTGCGGGCATAGGCCAGCATCTTGTCCCACAGGGTGAAGGGGTCCTGCTCGATCTTCAGGCGCTCCTCACGGCACAGATCCTCGATGGGTGTGCCAAACCAGAGTTCGGGAGCGGCAGGAGTTGGGGTGGAGCCGGCCTCGCCGCCGAGCAGGCCCGCTGCCGAAAGACCGGCGGTAAAGCCCTGCAGATATTCCTTCTGGATGGAATTGAAGGGCTCAGCGGCCGCTCCAGCGAGCCCGTCGGTCGTGGACGAATCCATCAGGGCGCCCCTTCAGGAAGCACGGTTCAGGACCGGCGCATCGGACTGGGCCGCGGCGCCCGCGCCCTCGAGTGCCGCAGACTTGCCCTTCGCGCCGTAGGTCACATAAAGCGCGAGCCCGGTAAACAAGAAACCTCCGACGAGATTGCCCAGCGTCACCGGGATCTGGTTCCACACCCACCAGTCGGCAATGGTGGTCTTTGCGCCCAAGAGGATGCCGGTCGGGATCAGGAACATGTTGACCACCGCGTGCTCGAAGCCGTGCGCAAAGAAAATCGTGATCGGCAGCCATGCGGCCAACACCTTGGAGACGGTCGACTGGGCGACAAGACCCATCACCACACCCATCGAGACCATCCAATTGCACAGCATCGCCTTGACGAAGGCGGTCGCCATGCCGGCACCCCCGTGACTGGCGTAGGCGAGCGTCTTGGCTTCGGTCAGGGCGACAATCTTATCGGCGATGCCGCCAGGAGGGCTCGACCAGGTCATCGTCAGAGTCGCAGCGAGCAGGACACCATAGGCGAGGCTGCCCAGAAGATTGCCCAGAAACACCCAACTCCAGTTGCGCAAGACGCCAGCCACACCGAGGCTGCCGTTGAGCTGGCCGAGCGGCATCGAGGCGAAGTTGCCCGTCACGAGTTCAAGCCCGAGCAGGACGATCATGACAAAGCCCACCGGAAAGATCAGTGCACCAACGATGGGCAGTCCGGTCTGCGCGGTCGCCGTGATGGCGAGGCTCGTCGCGACACCGAGGATCGCGCCCGACAGGGCGCCGCGCACCAAGAGATCGAGTGCGGAGAGCCGAGCCTTGCGACTCGCCCCCTCGATGAGTGCGCGAACCACTTCGGGAGGTGTCTGATAATCCATGCTGCGATCCGTTTCGAGGTGGGTTGGGCGAGGGTAAGACGCAACTGAGACGCAACTGAGACGCAACTGAGGCGGAACTGAAGCGGAACAGAGGCGCGGACCGAGCGCGAGCAGTTTCACCGCTTGGGTGCAACGCAACATCCATGCCGAGGGCAAGCGGCGAATAGCAAAACGCGAGGAGATCCCGTCAGGCGTCACCTCGGGGCGCCTCGCGGGGCGGTGATACACTGGCGGCCCGATCCCCCACGACGATGGCACTCGACCCGCAAATCTCAGAAATCCTCGAGCGCGTGGCCCGCGCCGGGCGCCCCGCCTTCTGGCAGATGACCCCCGAGGAGGCCCGCGAGAGCTATCGACGCGCCGCACGGGTTCTCGAGATCGCCCCGGTCCCTGTGGAGCGCGTCGACGATTTCTCGATCCGCTGCCGCGCCGGCCACGCCCTGCCGGTGCGACTCTATGTGCCGCTTGGGACCACCAACGAGGACGCCCTCGTGGTCTTCTACCATGGGGGCGGTTTCACGATCG
Organism: Rhodospirillales bacterium; assembly: GCA_903970305.1. Lineage (GTDB taxonomy): Bacteria > Pseudomonadota > Gammaproteobacteria > Burkholderiales > Burkholderiaceae_D > BOG-994. Next base: position 20,223 of record CAJCID010000217.1, read on the forward strand.
GCGGCCTGGACACCCACGACAGCGTCTGCCGGATGATCGCGACCAAGACGCCCTGTCGGGTGCTGGCCGTGGATTATCGGCTCGCGCCCGAACACCGGTTTCCCAAGGCCGTCGACGATGCATGGGAGTCGCTGGTCTGGGCGCACGGCAATGGGCGCCGTCTGGGCGCGAACCCGGCACGCCTGGCCGTGGCCGGCGACAGCGCCGGGGGCACGCTCGCCGCGGTCAATGCCATCCGCGCCCGCGATGCGGGCCTGCGTCTTGCACTGCAGGCGCTCATCTATCCGGGCCTGTCCGGCCATCAAGACTCCGCCTCGCATCGACGCCTCACCGAAGGCTATCTGCTCGACGCGAAGACGATCCAGTGGTTCTTCGGCCAGTATCTGCGCGATGCCACCGACCGCGACGACTGGCGCTTTGCGCCGCTTGACGCGAGACCCGCTCCGGATCTGGGTGACCTGGCCCCGGCCTTCATCATCGCCGCAGGCTACGATCCGCTCCACGACGAGGACGTGGGCTACGCAGCGCGCCTCACCGAGGCGGGCGTGGCCGTCGAGTTGCGCGATTATCCGGGGATGGTGCACGGTTTTTTCAATTTCGGCGGTGCCGTCGACGTCGCGCGCGAAGCGCATACCGAACTCACCCGGGCGCTCGCCCGTGCGTTTGGCTTACCCAAAGAGGGCCGCGATGGCGCGTGAGGAATTCCGCTTTTGGCATCGCTTGAGAGTACGCTGGGCCGAGGCCGACATGCAAGGCATCGTCTTTAACGGTCACTACCTGACCTACTTCGATGTCGCCTTCACCGAATACTGGCGCGCCACGGGCCTGGAGGGACCGCTTCTCCAGGCCCAAAGCGGTTTTGAGATGTTCGCGCGCAAGTCGACCATCGAGTACCACGCTCCCGCCCGCTTCGACGATCAGCTGGACATCGGGGTGCGCTTAGAGCGCGTGGGCAATTCGAGCCTTTGTTTCCGGATCGAGATCCACCGCGAGGACCCCGCCTCGCAGGACATCATGCACCTCGTCTCGGGCGAACTCGTCTATGTCTATGCCCATGTCGCCAGTCGCAGCGCAGCGCCCGTGCCCGAACACTGGCGCCGCATACTCACGGGGTTCGAGTCCGCGGCGCAGCAGACATGAGCCCGGACCTGGCCACGATCGCGAGCGCACGCCAAGCGGGCCGAGTCGACCTTACCGCCGAAGGAACGAGATGACTGAACCCGATAGCCGTGCCGAGGAAGACCCTTATCTTTGGCTTGAAGAGATCGATGGTGCCAAGGCCATGGCCTGGGTGGCCGAGAAGAACGGGCAAAGCCGCGCTCTGATCGCAGCTCTTCCCGAATTCGCCGCGACCGAGAAACGGCTCCTTGCGATCTTCAATGCGCAAGGACGCATCCCGATGGTCGCCGCGCGCGGCGGACTCTACTACAACTTCTGGCAGGATGAGGTGCACGTGCGCGGCATCTGGCGCCGCACGACTGCCGCCGACTACCGGAACTTGGAGGCGTCCTGGGAGGTCTTGCTCGACATCGACGCGCTCGCGCGCGCGGAGAATGAGAACTGGGTCTTCAAAGGAGCGCAATGCCTCTATCCCGGGTTCGACCGGGCGCTCATCAGCCTCTCGCGCGGCGGGGGCGATGCACAGGTGGTGCGCGAGTACGACCTGACATTGCGCCGCTTTGTACCAGACGGGTTCGAGCTGCCTGAAGCGAAGGGCTCGTTGAGCTGGATCGAGCAGGACCAGGTCTACGTCGCCACTGACTTCGGGCCTGGCACCCTGACCGACTCGGGCTATCCGCGCCAGATCAAGCGCTGGCAGCGCGGCACGCCGCTCGCCTCGGCCGAACTCGTCTTCGAGGGATCCGAGACGGACATGACCGTCTGGGCCAGGCGCACCCGCGACTGGGTGGGGGGCGAACTGGTGGTGCGCGACTTCATCTGCCACCGGGTGACTTTCTATAGCGGAGCCACCTACCTGTTGGGCCCGGCGGGCCTCTTGCGCCTTGCCATACCCGAGGACGCCGAGATCGAGACCTTTGCCGATCAGTTGATCGTGACCTTACGTAGCGCCTGGGCGGTGGAGGGCACAGACGGCAAGCGCGTCTGGCCGCAGGGCGCTGCGCTCGCGATCGGGCTCGACGCGTTCGTCGCGGGCGATCGCGACTTCACGGCGATCTATACCCCAGGCCCACGCAAGTCGCTTGCCGGGCTGGCTGCGCTCCACGACGCGCTCATCGTCAATGAACTCGATCAGTTAAGGCCCCGGGCATTTTGCTGGCGCGTTCTCGACGGTCGCTGGACGGCCGAGGAGTGGCCGCTGCCCGAAGGCGGCAGCGCCACGCTTTCAGGGGTCGATCCGGATACGTGCAACGAATGTTTCCTGATCGAGACGAGTCCGATCAAGCCCACGTCCTTGTCCTGGATCGAGGCCGATCCCCGCCAGCCCGTCTTGCTGAAGACCGCACCGGCCTTTTTCGATGCCACGGGGATGCAGGTCGTGCAGCACAACGCGGTCTCGGCCGACGGCACCCTCGTGCCGTATTTCCTCGTCACGCCGGCAGGCTTTGCGCCCGACCAAGGCACGCCGACGCTTCTTTATGCGTATGGGGGCTTTGAGGTGACGCTGCTGCCACCCCCCTACAGTCCGGCAGTCGGTGCGGCCTGGCTGGAAAAAGGCGGGGCCTACGCCATCGCGGGCCTGCGCGGAGGAGGCGAGTTCGGGCCGGCCTGGCACCAGGCGTCGCTCAAGGAGAACCGGCAGCGGTGCTATGACGACCTGATCGGAGTCGCCTCGGATCTCATCGAGCGGCGGGTCACGACCCCGGCCCATCTGGCCATCGAGGGCGGCAGCAACGGTGGCCTACTGGTCGGCGCCGTGATGGTCCAGCGACCCGAACTGTTTCGGGCCGTCGTCTGTCAGGTGCCGCTTTTGGACATGCGGCGCTACCACCGCCTCTTGGCCGGCGCCTCCTGGGTCGGCGAATACGGCGACCCGGACAATCCCCTCGAATGGGCCTTCATCTCACGCTATTCCCCCTATCAGAATGTGCGCGCCGGGGTCACCTATCCCGAGATACTCCTCATGACCTCGACACGCGATGACCGGGTCCATCCCGGTCATGCAAGAAAGATGGCTGCCAAGCTCGAGGCGCTCGGGGCGCGCGTGCACTATTACGAGAACATCGAAGGCGGCCACGCGGGCTCGGCGGACAACCTGCAGGCGGCCTTCATGGAGGCGCTGTCCTACACCTTTCTGCAAACGGTGTTGCGATAACGACCGGCGCGAGCACTGTGGCGCCGAGCGCGCGGCGTCTTGTGACCCTCGATGCCCTGCGCGGCTTTGCCCTTCTTGGGATCATCCAGATCAATCTGCCGGCGTTTCTGGCCGGCGCCGATCCGCTCTACGTGCTCCTTGGCCGAAGCGAGAACTTCGGCGACTGGTGGGCCTTCGCCCTGGCGAGCTTTCTGGTCGAGGCGAAGTTCTATCCGCTCTTCGCGTTTCTCTTTGGCTATGGATTCGGCTTGCAGTGGCAAGCGCTCGCCAATCGTCCCCTGTTGCGTCAGAGGCTCCTCAAACGCCGCTATCTCTTTCTATTCGGGCTTGGCGTTCTGCACGGCCTGATGCTGTTTTTCGGGGACATCCTGACGATGTATGCGATCTCGGGATTCGTGCTCCTCGCGACCATGCCCGAGGAGCGCCCCATCCTGCGCAGAAGGATCGTCATGTGGCTCGCACTGTCGATCCTGCTCACCCTCGCCCAGTCGGTCGCACCGGGCGCCTTCGAAGGGCAGCCCGGTGGTGCGCCGATGCAGGAGCGCGTCGCCGCCTCGATCGCCGAAATCGCCCATGGACCTTTTCTCCCCGCGGCGGCAGAACGCGCAGAGGACTACGTCTTGGCGCAACTCTATCAGCTGGGGACGTTCCTGCCGCAGCTCTTGTTCTTCATGAGCCTGGGCGCCTATGCGGCGCGCCTCGGAGTGTTCAGACGGAGTGCCCGCTTTCCGGGACTCTGGCGGCGCTGCCTCACGGTCGGTATCGTTGCGGGAATCCCGGTGAATCTGGTTTTGACGTGGTCGCAGCTGCAAGAAGCCCCTGGCGGAGACGCAAGCCATGCGGTCCAGATCGCTGCCCTCTGCGGCTACGCGGGCGCCTTCTTGCAAACGCCCCTTTATGTCGCGCTGCTCGTTTGGGCCTCGCAGCGCGCGGCTTCGTCGCCTCTTGCAGCCTTTGTCGTGGCCGCACTGGCGCGCCTCGGACGCCTCGCCCTGACGGGTTATCTGCTGCAGTCGCTCTTGATGCTTCTCATCCTTTCCAGTGCCGGACTGGGCTGGGCCGAGCGCCTCTCGCTGGTCGAGCTTGGCCTTCTTGGTCTTTTCATCGCGGGCCTCGAACTCGTGGCGGCGTGGCTGTATCTCACGCGCTTTACGATCGGCCCCTGCGAATGGCTCTGGCGCCGCTACGTCTATGCGGGAATCGATCCCCCTGGGCCGAGCCAGAACTGACGATCGGTGTGGGCTCCCCCGGGCTCGAAGCTGCGCTCGAGAAACTCCAGGCGGCCTTGCCTGTCGGCCAGGACAACGCTCGATGTACGGGTCCCGTAGCCGGGCATTCTGACGAATGCAGCCGACAGGGTGCGTTCCACCTCCAGGGGCACTCCGGTCTTGGGGAGCGCCCCTTCTTCTGCGAGATGGTCGTCTGCGAGCAGTTCCAGTAAGGCGTGCACGAGCGTCTTCTGATCCAGCTTCAGTGGGGTGAGAAGCGCGCAAAGACCGGTCTTGATGGCCTCCACCTTCGGCCAGGGCGTATCGAGCTTAGCGTTCGAGACGCCATAGATCCCGGGTTCAAGGCGTCGCGGCAGCGTGGCATCGCGGTTCGAATCGATCCAGAGCTGTGCGTGCTCGGGCCGGTTGAGATCCTCACCGAGGACGAGATTGAAACCGTTGTAGGCGGCCTTTTGCGGCCTGATTTCTTCGAGATAAGCCGGGATGGAACTCTTTGAAGAGAGGAACCCGCCGACCAGTGCACCCCGCGAGGGTGCCTTGGGATTGTGCTCCGAGGGCGCCCGAAAATTGGTCAGCGCGGCGAGACGTCCGCCCCGTGCCAGCCCGCACCAGGTACCACCGGCCTGCATGTCGCGTCCGGCAAGAACGGCAGGCGACCCCTCCCACCAATGGGCGGGCTCGGTGGGTCGGTTGAAGAATTCATCCCGATTCCCGGCAAAGACCAGGGGGAATTCGGGATGAACCTGCCAGGCAAACGCAATCAGGCACATGATGCAAAGGGGGCAGAGGCGAGCTGGGAAGTGGAAGGAGAAAGGGACCGGGGAATCGGGCCATGCGCTTGCGCCGCGCTCACAGATCGACGAAGCGCTCGATGTGTCGTGCGCCGACGATGACAGCGGCAAGACCCTCGGCCTCGGAGAAGGAATCAATCAGCGCTGCGTTCTCCCGGTCGACATCCTCGTAGATTTCCATCCAGGTCTCAAGTCCTGCGGCATTGAGTTCAGGGCGGCGCAGAATCCTTCCTTTCTGCCCGGAGCGCTCAAGGAGTCTCGCCTGCATGCCCAGCACGATCTCCTGGGCCCGCTCGCGCTCTTCGGGCCTGACCTGATAGTAGATGTAGAGATGTTCCATGCGGCTAGAGCCTCGGGCGCACGAACACCTCGTTTTGCGGCAAAGGGTAGGGCAGATCGAGGAGCGCCAAGCCTGGGCCCAGGGGACCTTCGAGATGCAAGGATCCCTCGGAACTCGCCTCGAGCGGGATTTCGATCAAGACATCGACGCCGCCCTCGGGTGAGCGCTCGGCGTTCACGACAGTGCCGATCGGATCGGCCGGCCGCGCGCTGTGAAAGACATCCGCGCCTGGGGCTGGCAGGTTCTCGGAATCGAGGTGGGCCAAGGTCATGCGCCGCTTCAGCTTACCCAGATACTGACTGCGCGCGACGACTTCCTGACCCGGATAGCAGCCCTTCTTGAAATTGACTCCTCCGAGTGCCTCGAAGTTGATCATCTGGGGCACGAAGCGGTCCTGGATCGCGGGCACGATCTGCGGAATTCCGGCGCGAAGGTCGAGCCAGCGCCAGTGCGCCGCATCGATTTCGGACCAGGTTCCCCGGGCGGCTTGCAAGCTCGCCAGTAACGACGGGACACTCGCCAGTAGGGGCGCAAGCAGCCAGCGCGGGCGACCGAGCGCAGCGGTCAGCGCGATGACAGAACCCTGGCTCGTCTGGACGTGCTGGTAGGCGATGGGAGGCGTCTTTGCCGCCTCGCCCAGAAGGCTCACCAGGTCGCTCACCGACCCTGTGAGCCCAAAGAGTGGGGACTCTGCGCTCGCATCGCGGATAGCGACCTTGGCACGCAGTACGAACATCGACAGGCGTTTTGCGAGCGGTGCAACCATCTCGAGCGGCACAGCCAGGTGGAACGTGGCTCCCGTTCTCCAGAGAAGGAACGTGGCCAAGAGGCGGCCCTTGGCCGAACAATAACCGGCAAGTCGGGCGAGGTCCTCGGGAAGGCCCTCGATGTCGTTGGTCAGCTGGTTGTGCAAGAACCCAGCCGCATCGGCTCCACTGACCTCGATCACACCCAGGTGAGTAAGCCGCGCCCAGGTGGCAGGGGTGTTCGGGGGCGGAGATATTCCGGTGGTCATTGAAGGACTGCGCGAAAGAGGCAGAGAGTGAGGGGGAGGGAGAGCGGTGAAAGGACAGAAAGGGACTGGCAGAAAGGGAGGGCGGCCGCGAACGGTTATTATAGGGGTTGTCTTGCGTAGGCATCCGATTCATGCACTTCTCGCGTATTGGGCGTCTGGCCGCACTGGTCCTCGCTGCGCTGGCGATCGGCGCCTGGGGTCTTTACCGGTGGTCCGAGATGCCACTCACCTGGGAACACAGCCCCGCCGAATATACGGTCTCGCCCGGCCGCTCGGTCCGACAGATCGCCAACGACGTGGCCCAGACGGGCGCGCCGCTCAATCCGCTCTTGTTCGATCTGTTTGTGCGGCTTGAAGGCAAGGCAGCGCATCTACAGGCCGGCACCTATTCGATCGCCTCGGGCATCACACCCGCGCAGTTGATCGGAAAGATGGAGAAGGGCGACGTGGTGCCCATCGAGATCGTCATACCCGAGGGCTGGACCTTTCGGCAGATGCAAGGTGCTCTCCTGGACGACCCTGACCTGAAGCCGACCACGAAGGGCTGGACCGATGCACAGCTGCTCGAGGCAATCGGGGCGACCGAGTCGAGCCCCGAGGGCCTCTTCGCCCCGGACACCTATCGCTTCGCGCGGGGCACGGCTGACCTGGAGATCTTTCGGCGCGCCTATCGCGTGCAGCACAAGCGTCTTGCCGATGCCTGGTCAGAGCGCACGGCGGACCTGCCGCTGTCTAACCCCTATCAGGCGCTCGTGCTCGCCTCCATCGTCGAGAAGGAGACCGGTCACAGCGAGGATCGTCCGCAGATCGCGGCGGTGTTTCTGAACCGGCTGCGCCGCGGCATGCTGCTCCAGACCGATCCCACGGTAATCTATGGTCTGGGTACGAGTTTCGATGGCAACCTGCACAA
>CAJCID010000218.1 GCA_903970305.1 Rhodospirillales bacterium
GAAAACGCATTTCGTAAGTCCGGTGAAACGCGAGGAGGATTGAGCAGGATTATTTTAGCATCGGGAATGGTAACCGAGGCTGCGCCCCGGCGATGCTGAGCTCAGCGAATCGCCTCGTGCAGCCAGGTTTGCGAGTGTTCCGCCCTTTCCCATTCGTGATCGCACAATTCCAGAATCGGAAAAGATCTTTCCACCACACTGGCAAATGCCAGTACTTGAAGGACTCGGCGATAACCGATGCGAGCTGATGCGTAGTTCATGACCGCAAAAAAAAGGGCCACGCGAGACGCGTGGCCCTGACCGTTTTCGAGCGTTCGGCTAGAAGTGCCAGATCAGGTCACCGGACAGAATCACTTCACGCGACTTGTTCGGTGCGATCCCCGCGTTCGAGTTGCCATTGAAGGCCGGCGCGTCTAGCGAATGATAGTACGCGATCTCAGGCCGGATCTCGACTTGCGGAGAGAACCAGTGCTGCCATCCCAAGGCGAAATTGAAGTAGTGCGTCGCCACTCCCGTTCGCTGGCCCTGGGGATCCCAGTAAAGCTCCGGTCGGATCGAGAAGTTATCCAAAGGATCCGGTGAGTAGTTGAAGTAAGCGACCTCACCCCATGCACCAGCCCGGCAACTGATCACCGAAGCGTTGGAGCAAACCGCGAGCCCCGGCGCATTGTAGGGGATATAGCGCGGCGCGAAGGGTGCACCCCCGTTGGCGTAGATCGTCTGGACGTCGCTATTCAACTCATTGGGGACATTCCGCTCGAAGAGGTGATAGGCCTCGAAGGAGACGTGCCATTGCTCGTTGATCTGGTGATAGGCCGTCAGTCCATACCACTGCAGGTTGTTGTAGCCATATTCTCCAGAATTGATGGCATCAGCACATAAGTTGACGTCAGTCCTTCCGTCAGTGCTGTTGTAGCGACCGCACAGCGTGTAGCTGGGCATTGCCCCAGGGTCCTTCTTGAAGCTTGAGTAGGGGTACAGGGGGTTGTAACCTACTTGCCCGGGTCCGGTTCCCGGAACATTGGGGTACGGATTGCCCACGGTCTCGTGAATGTGGGGGATGGCCGCTTCTGTTCCGACCGTGACTCCGAGCTGCACCATCCAGTTCTTGTCCAGCGCAAGCGTGCTCTGTAGGCCCGTATTCGTGTAGTTGTCGAACGTGTACGTCATCGAGTGCGTGTACATGTAGTTGTTCGGCGCGAGCTGGGCCTCGATATCGGGTAGCGAGATGAAGCGGCCAGCGCGCAGCATCAATCCTTCGGCGACCTGCGGGATGAAGAGCTCCCCGTATAACATTGGAAAGTCGTATCCGTTGACCTTGTTCTTGTCCAGAAGCTGGTAGCTCGCCAAGCCATAGGACGTCGTGTAGCGATAGTTCTCGCCATAGATGACCGAGAATCGCATTCCCCAGTCGATGTGGTCTTTCTGCACCGTGTCCGGAAACCGATCCAAATACAGCACAACCTGGTCCAGCTGGACGGTATTGGGTGTGTACAAATACGCAGCCGGCGCATTGCCTCCGGGCTTCGTTGTGCTGGTACTGGCATTACCGCCGACGTCGATCCAACCGTACATCTGGAAGTTATTTGCGTTCATCCAGCTTCCAAAGCTGGTATTGCCGAGCGCGTTCATGAGTGGACTGTCGACTGAGCCCGGACGGGTCACCCCCAAAGGTGTCGCACCGCCATAAGGCCACTCGGTGAAGGGCATCGGTGGGGTGGTCTGCGCAGCGGGAGGCCAGTCCTCCCGACGCGCGGCGGGCGCCTTGGGATCGGATGGGCCCGAAGGTTGGCCCCATTCGAGGGAGTAGTAGTTGGAAAGTCGTTCCCAGAACCCCTTTCCAAGATAGTCGTCGAGACACTCAAAGTTCTTATAGGGGTCGCAAGGCGCCGCGGGAGTCAACGCCGCCACGGCAGGTGCCGCATCGCCAGCAACGACGGCTACGGGGTCTGCTGCGGCAACGGGTCGAGCTATCGTCGCCAACCCAATAAGTAGTGCGATCGATCCAGATCGCCCCATGCCTTTGACGTGCCATCCCGATCGGCACGCCAACAGATTGTCCGCAGCTTTGTTGTTTGGGGTACTCATTGCCTTGCTTTCCTCCCGAGGTTTGGAAAACACGAGTCCGGTGATATCGACCCGGTGCCATTCCCGATCCATGGACCCCCGAGCCGACGCGAAACCGCCATGTCTGTTGCAACTTGCAACGCCTGCAACGAAAGACCTCCGAATGCCGCAAATGCTGCGTTGCAAGTACGAACTCATTACAGCAGATGGGACCTAAACGCCGCGTAAAAACATTAAGCAGAACTTAATGATTCAAGATTTTTTAACGCGATTTTTATGTGCTCATCGGGCTCGCCCAGGCTTCCGGCGAGTGTGGCTCTGGCCCTCGTGTGTGGGGCTTTCGGTCGGATGCGTGACGGGTCGGGTTGCATTCGGAATGGGGGCGCCGATCACGGACCCTTAGTCGATGATGGATACTTTCGATTGGGGTCGTTGGCGCAGCGTGGCTGAATCGATGAACCGAGACGCCCAGCGCCTACTCGCGTGCCAGATCGCCTCGTGCGGCGGGCTCTGATGCGCTGGCCGAGGAGGGATTCCCGACATCCCACCAACCGCCTCCCAGCGCCTGGAAGAGCGCTGCGGTGTCGCCGAGCCAGCTGCCCCGTGCCTGAAGTCGCCCGAGCACGGCCTGCTGGTACGTCGCTTCCGCCGCAATCAATGCAAGGGTGTTGACGTATCCGCTGGCAACCTGCTTGCGGGTCAGATCGAGACTGACTCTTGCGGCCTCCTCAGCGTGCATCGTGGCCTGCATCGCCCGTTCGTCAGTCTGCAGCGCATAGAGTGTATCGGCCACGTTCTGAAGGGCCCCCACAACGGTGGTCTTGTAGTCAGCGAGCGCCTGATCGAGCCCGGCCTGCGCCGCACGGCGCCTAGCAAGGAGGGTCCCACCGTCAAAAAGGGTCTGGGTCGCGTTCCCAACCAGGGACCAGAAGATATTGCCGGGTTGGAAGAGGTTGGCCATGCTCGTGGAGGCGCCACCATAGCTTCCTGTAATCGAAAATTGGGGCAGCAACTCCGCAGTGGCAATCCCTACGCTTGCCGTGGCCGAATGCAACTGGGCCTCTGCCGATTGCACGTCGGGCCGCTGACGCACCAGGCGCGACGGTAGGCTAAGCGGGAGCCGCTCGGGAAGGTGAAGCTCGTCCAAGCGGATGTCGTCGATCGGATGCGACGGATCGTTTTCGATCAGACCTCCAAGCAGATCACGCGTCTGCTCGAGTTGCCTCTCCAGAGGGGGAAGGGTGGTTTCAGCTTGAGCGAGCAGAGCCTCCTGCGCGGCGACGTCCAGGCGTCCTGCATAGCCCGTCTCCAGTTGACGCTTGATGCGCCGTAGCGCGTCCTGCTCTTGATCGATGATCCGGTGGGTCGCTTCGACTTCCGCCTCGAGGGTGGCCCTTTGCAGGACCGCAGCGACGACGTTTGTTGCCAGTGTGACTTCCGCCGCCCGGAGTTGTGCCCGCTCGGAGTCCTCCTGCGCTTCCAAGGACTCCACGGTGCGTCGATTCAGCCCGAAGATGTCGGGCGCGTAACTGATCGCAAGCTGCGCCGTGTAGAGCGTGTAGACGCTCGTGCCCGAAGTCAACGTCGGAGCCAGTGTGCCCGTGGCATTGCGCTGCCGGCTGGGAGAATACTGGGCTTGAACGTTGGGAAAGAAAAATCCCCGTTGCGCGGCGACGTTCTCCTGCGCGATGCGCAAGGCCGCGTTGGCTGACTCGATGGTCGGATTGACCTGCAGGGCGCGCTCGACGAGGGCGTTGAGCCGACTCGATTCAAACAATTCCCACCATCGACCCGGTACCTCCATGGTCGAATCGAGCCTTTGCTGCGCCAAGAAGGGTTCCGGCCGGGATTCGGGCGGCGCGGGGCGCACGTATTGCTCGGGCCCCGGGGCGCCTGGTTTCTGAAAGTCCGGGCCCACGGCGCACCCTCCGCAGGCCAGCGCGAGGGTCATCCAAAGCGTTAGGCTGCTCAGCTGGTCACGTTTCGTACGAGTCGGGTCCATTGAAATCCTAGTGATCATCGGGCGGCACCGGACTCGACCGACCCTTGGCCTTGGGTTTGGGCTTACCCAGGAACATGATCTGCAAAGCGGGGGCGACCACGAGCAGCATGATAGGTCCAAGGAGCATCCCGCCGACCACGACGGTGGCCAGCGGTCGCTGGACCTGGCTGCCAATCCCGGTGGAGATTGCAGCAGGGAAGAGCCCGATGCAGGCGGACAACGCCGTCATGAGCATGGGTCGCATACGCTGTTCGCCGGCGTGGAACATCGCGTCAAGCGGCTCTCGACCTTCGTAGATGAGTTGGTTGAAGTAGGTGATGATCAGAATGCCGTTCATCACCGAGACACCGAACAAGGAAACGAAACCGATCCCGGCCGAGACGCTCAGGTTCAGTCCGGAGATATACAAGGCGATGATCCCACCGGCGATCGAGAACGGGATCGAGGCGAGCGTGAGCAGACTGTCCTTGAGCGAATTGAAGAGCGTATAGAGCAGGATGAGGATCAGCGCGATGGTCACCGGCAGGATGATCTTCATCCGGTCCTTCGCCTGCTGGAGTTCCTCGAACTCTCCGGCCCATTCGAGCCGGTAGCCGGTGGGCAATGCGACGTTCTTGGCCACGCGGGCCTGGGCGTCGGCGACGGTGCCCCCTAGATCGCGACCTCTGACACTGAATTTCACGGGAATGAACCGCTGATTGCGCTCGTGATAAATGTAGGATGCGCCGGTATCGATCGATATGGTCGCAATGGCGGACAGGGGAATGGACGCAACTGAACCGCCTGGCGTGGTGTAGGCAATCTTGAGGTTGCGCACTGCGTCGAGGCTGGCGCGAAACTCGGGTGCAAGACGGACCGTGAGGGCGAACTGGCGGTCCCCCTCGAGCACCGTGCTGGCCTGGGTTGCGCCGAGGGCGGCCTGCACGACCGTGTTCACGTCACCGGAATTCAGTCCGTAACGCGCCGCAAGCGCCCGGTTGACGTTGATGTTCAGATTGGGTTGACCCAGGACGCGAAAGATTCCCAGATCTTCGACGCCCCGAACGAAGGTCATCTCGTGGAGGATCTGCTCACCCAACTGCTCAAGTACGGCAAGATCGGGCCCGATGACCTTGACCGAGTTGGCGCCCTTGATTCCTGAAAGACCTTCCTCGATGTTGTCTTGGATGTATTGGGAGAAATTGAACTCTACCCCTGCAAATTCATTCTTGAGATTCCTCTGCAGGTCGTCGATCAATTTCTCCTTGGTCATGCCCGGAGTCCACTCATCCTGGGGTTTGAGCGGACAGAAGAACTCCGCGTTGTAGAACCCCGACGCGTCGCTGCCGTCGTCGGGCCTGCCGTGCTGCGAGACCACGGTGATCACTTCTGGATGCGATTTCAGAATCGCGCGCATACGCGCTACGGGGTCGATGCCCGACTCAAGCGAGATCGTCGGAGGCATCGTCGCGCGGATCCACAAATTGCCCTCCTCCAGGGCGGGTAGGAACTCCGTGCCGATACTGGGCAAGAGGGCTAGCGCCCCAAGGAGAAACACTGCGCCCAGCGTGACGGTAAGGCCGCGCCGGGCGAGCGCCTTGGCGAGGATGGGCGAATAGACGCGCCGCAGGAATCGCACCGGCGGCGTTTCCTTTTCGCTCACCCGCTTGGGCAGCAGAAACGAAGCGAGCACCGGGGTGACTGTGAAGGTCGAAATCAAAGCCCCAAAGAGTGCGTAGGCGTAGGTGCGTGCCATGGGGCCAAAGATCTGTCCCTCTACCCCCTGCATCGTAAAGAGGGGAATGAACGCGGCGACCGTGATCGAGGAGGAGAACAGAACCGCGCGATCGACCTGTAATGCGCTGACAAAGATGACGCGCAGTCTTCCCGTCCAACCCTGACCCGAGTTCGCGATGTACCGGTAGTCGCCTCCGGCGAGACCATCGAGTATCAGGCGCCGCTCGTCTCGGGGGAGCTGGAAATTGCGGAAGATGTTCTCGACCAAGATCACGGACGAGTCGACGATGATCCCGAAGTCGACGGCGCCCAAAGACAACAGGTTGGCCGATTCCCCCGTCAAGACCAGGATGATGATGCTAAAGAACAGCGCGAAGGGAATGTTTGCGCTAACGATCAGCGCGGTGCGCAGTTCG
>CAJCID010000219.1 GCA_903970305.1 Rhodospirillales bacterium
CGCCTGCCTCATCTGGCAGGGCTGGCCGAACGACGCGACCTGGATCATCGGGCTTTACGTCGGGATCAACATGATCTTCCTCGGTTTCCCCTTGATCCTGCTGGCCCTGGCCGCGCGTCGCGCCCAGACGCGCAGCGCATAAGGTTCAGACCCGACGATGGCACCATCGCCGGCGACACGACTCTGGCGAGCCTGGTCTTCGCGCCCGAGACGGGCGTATCGACTTCCTCGACGGCCTACTGTCCGCGACCCGGAGGCCCGTTGCCCCGGCTCGAACAAGTGGAGCAACTCAGCGAGGTGGTGGCGAAAATTGAAGCCTCGCAGCCCCTCAGCGCCTTGGAGGCAAGGATCATTGCCGGGGGAGGGAGTCCCCTCGGGGGTGCAAAACCCAAGGCGCTCATCGAGATCGACGGCGAGCAATGTTCGTGAAATTCTTCAACAACGAGCCTGTCGATACTCCGCTCATCGAGCACGCGACGATGAGGCTCGCAGAACGCGCCGGCATCAATGCGGCCCAGACGCAAGTCATCCGCGTCGCTGGTGCAAACGTCCTGGCTGTGCGACGCTTCGACCGCGAAAAGCATGCGCGGATCCACAGCATCTCGGCCGCCACAGCCATCCGGGCGGCCACTCCATCGGGTGCGGAGCCCGAGATGGGATACCCTGAACTGGCGCGAATTCTCCGCCGGGTCGGCAGCACCCAGGACGACATCAACCAGAGGGACGTGCGCAAGCTTTTCCGGCGCATGGTCTTCAATATCCTGGTCGACAACACCGATGACCACGAGAAGAACCATTCCCTTCTGGTCGTGAGTCCATTCGAGAATGGCCGCCTAAAACTCGCGCCCGCGTACGATGTACTGCGTTCGAATTCGGGTCAGGGATACCAGGATTTCATCTGCGGCGCCCATGGTCGGGATTCGACTCTCGAAAACGCGATGTCACAGTGCGAGGCATTCGGACTGGTGACCGCCGAGGCCGCCGGAGAGGTCGCGGCGGTCATTGAGGTTGTCAACAGCTGGCAGGAGCACTTCGCGCAGGTTGGCGTGACGCAGCGCGACATGGAGAGCCTGACAGAGCGTATCGACGGGGAGGCGCTCCTGACCCAGCGCACCGAATTCGACCCGACTCGGTTCAAGTCCGTGTCGGTGAAACGCAAGCGAACAGGCCCCTTTCGTCGAGCCTGAAATGCGGTCTTGTTGAACACGAGCAGGGGCTTACGAGTCGACCCGCGAGGCCCCCCGGACACAGAGTGTGGATTGGCTGATGGCTACAGGTTGTCAACAGCGGTGCATGGACGAGCGATGTCAATCACCACGGGGTTCATCACCCTTGCGGCTAAGGGAACCACATTTCGTTCGTTCTGACGAATCCGATCTTTTCATACAGCGGCTTTCCCAACTCGGATGCGTGCAAGACGACCGTACCAAGACCTCGCCGATTAGCCTCTTCGAGTGCGCGCTGGGTCAGGCGGCGAGCGAGGCCCCGACCACGAAAATCCGGGCTGACATAGACATTCAGCACATACGCCCTCGCCGGTTCGAGGTGGCGTGGGTGCGCTGGCCAATCGAGTGTGACCGTTCCCGGGCCCGCGACGGTCTCCGACCGGTGTTCGACCAGCCATCCATGGTAGTAGCCCGATGAGAGCCTGGGTCGAAGCCATTCGAGGAATGCAGCTGTCTTGGTTTGCAGGTCCAGAGGGTCCTCGAAGCCCGAATCGACGAACATCCTGTGCCGGTGGCTGGTGATCACCTCCGCGTCCTCCACAAGGACTTGCCGTAGGCGAAAGGCATCCCGATCCGCAGTGCCCGCCTCGTCGCTATCCATCCAACCCCCTGTCTGTCCATCATGCGTTGTGCAAGTGTGCCACCCAAAGCCACACGAGCATTCGCTTCGGACGCGTACCTCCAGGCACAGAGCAGCGAACGGGGGTCAGTCATCACGCATCTCTGATGCCACCTGTCTGCTGGATCAGACGTCGCGCCGATCGGACACCGTTCACAGGGCTTCAGCGAAGTCCGACCCCACACCTATGGATCGATCAGGTCTCGAAGCTGTAATGTGACGTTCCGGTCTCCTTGGTCCGACGCGACAGTGAGCCGGATTGTCGTCCCCGGTGGGTCATCTCGCAGGCGTTTGCGCAGATCCCAAAGACGGATCTGGCCCGATGCCGCACCGTCGACGGAACGAATGATGTCCCCAGCCTTGAGCCCAGCCGTCGCTGCGGGACCTCCCGTCGTGATGGATGCAATGACGAAACCGGTTGGGGCCAGGTTGATCCACATACCTGCCCGGTCATAGGTTGCGACGTCCGCAATCGGACCCAGGATGGGTTTCAGGTAAAGCGTCTGGTGCGGATAATCGAGCGTGAGGATGAACCGCTTGAGCACGCCGCCCCCGATGTTTCCTTCCAGATCGCCGCCGCCAAAGGCGCCCTTCTCGTTCAGCGATTCGCTTGCGACGATGTTGCGAACCTCGACCGGCCCGATGGATACGCTCTTGGCGCGAAAGATATAGCCCTTCACCGGGCCGCCTGCACCCCATCCGGAGACCGCTTCAACGCCGTGGGGGTGGCTTTCTCGGAGGTGATGCGCCTCGGCAAAAGGGCGATTCAGCGACAGATCGTCGCGCGCGCCCGTGTCGATCCGAAAGCGCCCTGCCAGATTTTCAAACTGGCCTGATATGACAATTGAGCGGCCCGCATAGTCGAAATGAACCGGCGTGCCCGCATCTTTCGGATCGAACGACTTCGGATCGATCAGCGTCAGGACATTTGACCCGTAATCGATCCTGGTCACAAATCGCCGAAAGGTCTCATAGCCGACCATTCCCGTCTCCGGCAGACCCTCGATGCCCGATAAGTCGCCGAGCGGAAGCACGCTAAGTACCGGATCGACGATCTCAGCCTCACCCAGACTCAGCGACTTGGCCTTCGCGATACCGACCTTGACCGTGCCCTCTCCGACCCCGCCGCCGGCAAGCTCGCCCTCGACGGTCAAACCCAGTGCGGCGGCACGCTCTGGCGTGACAATATTCAGGCCGCCCGAGTCGAAGATGAACAGGTCCGGCTTCGCGCCGTTGACCGACACTTCCGCATAGATGTGGTTGCCGATCAGCTGGAACGGAATCGACGTCGCGCCACGGCTGTTGTGGATCGTGAAGTCGAACACGGTGCTGGCCGGCGGGGAGAATCGATTGTCTGGCCCAAGAACCTCGAATGCGGCGGCGACGATGGTTGCCTCTTGCGTGTTGGCCGCCGAGGAACTGTCCTCGACAATCTGTCGAAAGGCGACCTCGGCCCCGTCCACTCGGCGGTAGTCGCCATAAGTGGTCGTGAATGTCTTCGCCCCCTGCGCTTCGACAACCTTGACCAGCAGGTGCGTGTTGCGATCGAACCACGCCTCGAAGCGCAAGCCGTCTTTGGGCACGACTTCTACGAGGTCATAGTCCTGGCCGTGGTCCGAGGAGACCCCCTCGGATGTGATCGATGCGCCGCCGAAATCGGGACGCCACCACAGGTTGGCGCGGCGGTAGGCGTCATTGACCGCCAACTGCCTATCCTGTCCCCCTTCTTGCCTGTTGACATTGCCGGATTCGTCCTTGGTCCAGGCGACGACGCCATCATAGCCGCTGGTCTGCTGGATCGGGCCGGCAGCGACCTGATCGACGAACCGACCGTTCAAGGTATCGGTGAGCGAAGTCGCCTTGCCCGTCAA
>CAJCID010000220.1 GCA_903970305.1 Rhodospirillales bacterium
GGGGGGGAAAGCGCAGCGCGCGAGCCTCTTCCTTCAGAGGTTCGTCAATGGCGTTGACGGCGACCCACCCGAGCAAGAGGACGACGATCAACCCAATCAAACAGAGAAAAAGGAAACGAATGACTCTCACGTTGGTGCTCCACTCGACGGTCTCAGGATCGCCCGGCCAGTGTAATGGATCTTCGCTGCCTGATGCCATAACATGGGGCCATTCGGATCCCGGAAAAGCGCCCGGATCGGTCGCCCCAAGTCTCGCCCATGGATCTAGCCGTCGCGATGACTTCGCGACGCTTCCTCGAGGAGCGCAGGCTGCATCATTCGCACTTGAGCGGCCGCCTCGGAAGGCTCGATTCCCAGCTTCTCCAGGAGTGCGCGGTCCTCGATTGCTTCGGGGTTGGCGGTCGTGAGGAGCTTGTCACCGTAGAAGATCGAATTGGCTCCGGCAAGAAAGGCCAGCGCCTGAAACGCCTCCCCGATCTGCTGTCGGCCGGCGGACAGGCGAACGGCGCTGTGGGGCATTGTGATCCGCGCCACAGCGATCATTCGGACAAACTCGAAGGGATCCAGCCTTTCCGTGCCAGCGAGAGGGGTACCCTTGACCTGTACCAGGTTGTTGATCGGCACCGACTCGGGCTGGGGATGCAGATTGGCAAGCTGGGCGATGAGTCCGGCCCTCTCGGCCCGGGTCTCACCCATCCCGACAATGCCACCGCAGCAGACGCTAATACCCGCATCCCGGACCTTATCGAGAGTATCGAGTCGATCCTGGTAGGTGCGAGTCGAGATCACCTGACCATAGAACTCCGGAGAGGTGTCGAGGTTGTGGTTGTAGTAGTCGAGTCCCGCCGAGCGCAGCTGCTCTGCCTGTCCGGGCTTGAGCATGCCCAGTGTCGCGCAGGTCTCAAGGCCCAGGGCCTTGACCGCCCGGACCATATCCAGAACAGGCGCGAGATCCTTCTCCTTAGGGCCGCGCCAAGCCGCTCCCATGCAAAAGCGCGATGCGCCGTTCAGTTGGGCGATCTGGGCTGCTTCAACGACCTGTTCAAGAGACAGGAGGTCTTCGTTTTCGACACCCGTGTGGTAACGCGATGCCTGTGGGCAATAGCCGCAGTCCTCGGGACAACCCCCTGTCTTGATCGAGAGCAGCGCCGACAATTGAACGGAATTGGGATCGAAGTTCTCGCGGTGCACCGACTGAGCACGAAAAATCAGATCGGAGAACGGCAGGTCGAGGAGCGCGAGCACTTCCTTTACGGTCCAGCAATGTGGGGCTTTGTTTGATGAGTTCATAAGAAGTGGACAGTGGGTCAAGCAAGGAGAGGTCGGCTCTGTGCCGGTACGCTCCGGCCGGTCTGAGTCCCGAGGATCCGCGAGAGCACGAGCGGGCGGTGCCCTGACAGGGCCTGCTCGGACTTGCAAGCTGGACTTCATCTCCGGTCGTGCACCAGGCTTCACCCGAAGACGCCTCTGGCGCAATGATACATCCCCAAGCCGTGCGCAGCATTGCCGTCTCAGCGCCAGGCGATACCATAGTGGCGCATCGTTCGATACCTCATGTGGATGTGGATCTCGCAGGATCTCGATTGGTACAGCGGTAGCAGGTCGTCAAGTTCCCACACCCTCCGTCCGACGCTCCCGCGCGCGTTCTCGTCGATTTGTTTGTCCACTGCAGTCACGCCCGCTTCGGATTGACGTTTCGCACAAGCACGTGATCGCTCGGGAAGGGGTTGTTGGGGCCGTGTCGCGCTTCAGCTTGAGCCCGTCCCACTGATCATCTGACGCGAGGATCCGATGGATACCGCTTAGACTCTCCCCAGGGCCCTCAGGATCTTCTCAGGGGTGGCGGGCTGACTGTGCAGTCGGACGTCAAAAGGGGCCAGGGCATCATTGATGGCATTCATCACTGCACCCGGCGCGCCCGCAGTCCCGGCCTCCCCAGCACCTTTGGCTCCGAGTCTTGAGCTCGCGGTCGGGGTTTCGACGTGGGCCACATCGATGTCGGGCATCTCGCTTGCCATCGGTACGAGGTAGTCCGCCATACTGCCATTTTGCAACAATCCCGACTCGTCATAGAGACACTCTTCAAACAGAGCCGCACCGATACCCTGCACAATCGCTCCTCGGATCTGCTCGTTGACGAGCATTGGATTAAGAACCCTGCCGCAGTCCTCCACAGCCCAGTGGCGCAGCAGTTTGACGAAACCCGTCTCGGTGTCCACTTCGACATAGGAGGCCTGGATTCCATTGGTAAAGATGAACGGATATTCGCGTTGAGCATAGTGCCGGGTCACCATCAGTTCTGCGGTCGTCCCCGGCGGCAAGGTGTCGGGTCTGAAGTAGGCAATCCGGCCCAATTCGGGCAGGGACAAGAGGCTCTCTTGATTGGCCCGGTCGCAGACCACGCCGCGCAGCAAGCACAGCGTATTCTGGTCGCGCTTCAGTATGACCGCAGCGACCTCTAGGATACGTTCCTTAAGAGCTAAGCCCGCCTGCAAGACCGCCTCGCCGCCGATACCCGCGCCCCGCGAGGCCCAGGTTCCGCCGCCGTAGGGCGTGACCTGAGTGTCACCTGTGACGATTCGAACCTGGTCTATCGACACGCCGACCGCATCGGCTGCGATCTGCGCGAAGATTCCCTCGGTTCCCTGCCCCTGCTCACCCACACCGACCAGAGCGGTCACTGCACCCGAGGGTTCGAGTCTTAGGGTCGCGCCGTCCTGAGCCGATATCCTGGCTCCCCCAACCCCATAAAACGCGGCGCTGGGATTGGTCAGTTCGATCAGCACCGCAAATCCAATTCCCCTGAAGATCCCCTGTTCGCGCAGCGCGGCCTGCTCGCGGCGCAATTGCGCATAGTCCATCAGGGTTTCGAGTCTGCGCAGACACTGCTCGTGCGACAAGGACTCGAGCTTGATGCCTGAAGCCCCTGTGGCGGGATAGCCATCGTCAGGCATGACGTTGCGCCGGCGCACCTCAAGTGGGTCCATACCCAGTTTGGCTGCTACCAGGTCGACCAGACCCTCAGTCGCAGCGCAGGCGATCGGGTGACCCACACCCCGATACTGGCAGGTGGGCGGCTTGTTTTGAAAGACGACGTGCAAATGCGCGCGGTAGTGTCGGTGCCGATAGGGTCCACCGACCAGATTCAATACCTGATTGCCCTCGATCGCGCTCGTCCTTGGAAACATCGAGTAGGGCCCAATACCGGTCAGATCGTCGATGTCGAACGCCAGAATCCGGCCGTCGCGGTCGGCAGCGATCCGACCATGCAGCCGGTGCTCGCGCGCGTGAATATCGCTCGCGAATGATTCGAGCCGATCGGCCACAAACTTGACCGGGCGCTCGAGTAGGATGCTCAGTGCCACGGTAGCGAAGTCCTCTGGATAGGCGTGAACCTTGACACCAAAGGAGCCACCCACGTCCTTGCAGATCACGCGTACCGAGGACTCCTCTAGTCCGAACTGGCGGGCATAGAGGTCCTGCATCATATGCGGCGCCTGGTGGGAGTGGTAGACGGTCAAGCGCCGATCGCTGGGATTCCAGTCGGCGATCTGGCAGCGCGTCTCGAGGGTCACACCAGTGT
>CAJCID010000221.1 GCA_903970305.1 Rhodospirillales bacterium
CGTTCTCGCGCGACGAGATGGATCGTCTGCTCGATCTGGCCGGGGCTGGGATCGCCCGTCTCATCGAAGCTCAGCGCACGGCCCTCCTCGGTCCGTCCCGGACCTAGGGGCCCTTCACCGCAGCCGTCTTCATGGACGAGCGCTTTAAGAGGCTTGTACTTGCCTCCTCCAACCCGGGTAAGCTCGGTGAATTCAAGGCGCTGCTCGCGCCCCTGGGCATCGCCCTGTCGAGTCAGGCGGAGCACGGCGTGACCGAAGCCAGCGAGCCCTACGCGACCTTCCTTGAGAACGCCCTCGAAAAGGCACGTCATGCGAGCCTTGCGACCGGGCAGGCGGCGCTCGGCGACGATTCGGGCCTGTGCGTCGACGTGCTCGGTGGAGCGCCCGGGGTGCACTCGGCGCGCTATGCCGGAGAGCCCCGCTCGGACGAGCGCAACAACCAACGCCTCGTGGCGGAACTCGCATCCCTTGGTCCCCGCACGGCGCACTACTACTGCGTGCTCGTTGCCGTGCGCCATCGAGACGATCCCGAACCGATGGTCGCCGAGGGCCGCTGGGATGGAGAGGTCGTGCTCGTGCCTCGAGGGCGGGGCGGGTTCGGATACGATCCCTACTTCTACCTGCCCGCAGAAGGATGCACCGCGGCGGAGTTGGCCCCCGAGCGCAAGAATCTGCTGAGTCATCGGGCGCAGGCGCTCCGGCGGCTCCTTGCTCGACTGGGTGCCGCCTAGGGTTGGCGCTCAGTGCTGCCGCTGTCCTCGGGACCATCGGGCGTCGTGCAGTGGGCGGTCGGTGGCTAGGCCGGTCGGTGCGCCAAGGGCAGCCTGGGCGCGGCGAGGGGCCGTCCGTTCTGCAAGAGCGTGACGCCCGTGACTTGGGCCTTCTCGTCACGCTCGACCAGTAGCGTCGCATCCGTCTCGCGCGCGTAGAAGCGATCGACACCCTCGCGGACGAGCTCGACGGGCCGCCCGGGGCCGACTCGGGCATACAGATGTCCCCCATCGACCGTGATCGCCAGAGTCACCCCCGGGCGCAGCTGGTAGCTTCCCGTCAGCTCAGCGAGATCGGTCGCCTCGAGCGAGAGGGCAAGATGAGGTCCCTTGGCGGGCAGATGCGGATCGATCAGATGTAAGCCCAGGTCGTCGATGTCCACATCGGCGTTCACGAGTACCACCACCGCGCATCCTTCGGTGTCAGAGAAGCCCAGGAAGGCGTGATAGCCCCCGGTCTGGCCGGTGGTCGAGATGATTCGCTTCGCGCCATAAGGTGCGCGCAGCCATCCCGAGCCGACCGACAGACCTCTGCCGGAATACAGTTCGACGTGCGAGTTCACCATGGCGAACTCGAGCGCGGTGCGCTCTGCCGCGGGCTTCAATTCCGCCTCGAGGTTCGCTTCGGCAAAGACCAGAAGGTCCGCGAGCGTCGATTCCATTCCGGATGAGGCCGCAAGCTCGGGAGCGACCGGCCAGCGGGTCCCGCGGTGCAGGGCGCCGTCGAGTCCGGCGATCCGACGGCCCTCGAGATCGGCGCGCGCGCCGAGCGCAGTCTCGTTCAGGCCCAAGGGCTCGAAGACGGTCCGTCTTACGAGCTCCTCGTAGGACATCCCGGCTGCGCGCGCTTCGGCCATGCCAAGCAGCATGTAGCCGACGTTCGAATAGGCGAATGAGCCTTTCGATCCGCTGGAAGGCATTCCTGCCAGCGCCGCGATGAGCCCTGGGCCATCGAGTCCGTCATAGGGGTCCTCGCTTCTGCCATGCTCGGCATGGGGCGCATCGCGCGGCAGGCCTGAAGTGTGGGTGACGAGTTCTCTGAGCGTGATCTGGCGCCAACCTGGATCGGCTGGGAGGGCCAGCCACTTCGCAAGCGGATCGTCCAAGCCCAGCTGCTTACCGCTCACGAGCGCGTCCAGAGTGATGCCGGCGAAGGCCTTGGCGACGGATCCGACCTCAAAGACGGTATGCTGATCGATCCTCTGACCGGGCTTCTTGCAGACAAACGCTGTTGTCCTTCGGCGGGGTGAGGCGATCCCGACCGCAGCGCAGAGCGGCTGAGCTTCTTCAACGAGCCGCGCCCGAACGATGCCTTCCAGACTCACCTCATCCCAGAGCGGGCCTGACTGCAGCGCAGGTGCTTGACCTTCTGCCGCCAGCGCAGGGAAGAGTGCAAGGAGGAGCAGGCACGGGAGCGGCCACAGGTGTGACCACTTCAGGCTGCGCAACGCGGCGTGCCGGACAGGACTCTGCGGGTGCACGCGAGGGAGCCAGCGGCGGGCCCTCTGGATCGCTGGGGCGGTCAAGGTATCATTGTTGATTGTGCCAAAGTGACCCGATGATACCGATCGTTCCCGTCCACCGTGAGGGCGTCCGCGGGCAGGCCCAGGCCGCCGATGCGTTTCTTCTGCCAGGCGCCATCCGTCTTGCCGCGTTGCCCCCACTGACCCTCTACATCCACATCCCGTGGTGCGTGAGAAAGTGTCCCTACTGCGACTTCAACTCGCACGAGCATCCAGAAGGCGCGGCGCACCTTCCCGAGAGGGCCTATCTGGATGCATTGGCCTTCGACCTGGAGGGTGCCTTGCCCCTCATCTGGGGACGGCGCGTGCATGCGGTCTTCTTGGGCGGAGGTACGCCCAGCCTTTTGTCCTCCGCGGCCGTCGAGGAGCTTTTGGGGATGGTGCGCGCGCTCGTCCCCCTCGAGGCCGATGCCGAGGTCACGCTCGAGGCAAACCCGGGCACCCTTGAGGCTGGGAAATTTGCCGGGTTCCGGCGCGCCGGTATCACGCGGCTCTCAGTGGGCGTGCAAAGCTTCAATAGCGCCGCCCTGGCCCGTCTGGGGCGCATCCACGACGCCCGCCTCGCCCGGGCGGCGGTCGAGGCGGCGCTCGCGAGCTTTGAGAATGTGAACCTCGATCTGATGTACGGGCTGCCTGAACAGACGCTAGCGGAGGCGCACGCCGACCTGGAAACAGCGCTGGACTACCTGCCCGCGCATCTGTCGATCTACCATCTGACCTTGGAGCCGAACACCGTCTTCGCCAAGTTTCCGCCGAGCCTGCCGGACGACGACAGCGCGGCGACGATGCAAGAAGACATAGAACGACTGACCCAAGAGCGAGGGTTCGCGCAATATGAGGTGTCGGCGTACGCGCAGCCCGGACGGCAGAGCCGCCATAACCTGAACTACTGGAACTTCGGCGACTATCTGGGCATCGGTGCGGGCGCCCACTCGAAGATCAGTTTTTCTGGGAGGATCGTGCGTCAGGTGCGCTATCGGCAGCCGGGGAGCTATCTCGAGCATGCTGCGGCACGCTCCTCGCTCGTCGCCGAAGAACATGAAATCGAGCCGCGCGATCTGCCCTTCGAGTTCATGCTCAACGCGCTACGGCTTGTGGACGGCTTCGCACGCGCGCGTTTTTCCGAACGCACGGGCTTATCCGGACTCGAGATCGCCCCTATGCTGGAGGTTGCCGAGGCCAAGGGCCTGCTCCGGACAGACCCCTTGCGCATCTGGCCCACTGAGCGCGGCCGCCGGTTTCTGAACGATCTGCAAACCCTCTTTATGGCTGATTGAGGATTGCACCAATCCAGTTCATTCGTTGTGCATTATGCACCATTTTGGTTCATTTGGGCGCTCGCGATTTGGGCGTCAAGAACGCCCCCTGACAGAAGGAAATCACCCCTGTTGGGAGGGGGTGCGGAGCTGGCGCGACCGTGCTCCAATCGTGGGCGCGTTTATGGCATAAATAGTGCTATCTTTTCGTGCGAAAAAAGAGCCGGTAGGGGCGCCAGAGCGCCCGTGACCCCCAGCGCCGGCCGAGCCGGTGGCTGCGGCGGCAGCAGAATT
>CAJCID010000222.1 GCA_903970305.1 Rhodospirillales bacterium
AGCTACAAGAAGCCGACAACCGTCGTGTTCCTCGACGAGCTGCCGAGGACCACCAGCCTCAAGGTCAAGCGCTCAGCGGTGCGCGACCAGCTCGAGAGGCAGCTGCACCCGTCAGGTGGCTGACGTGGGCTCCCGCACAGGGCGGGCGCAGGAGGCCTTCGGGGCCGCGGCGCAGGAGGCCGCTCGCGCCGAGCCGGCCGGCAAGGCGCACCGCTTCGAGCTCGTGGAGATCCCCGAGCTGTTCGGCCCGCGCGAGCTGCGCATCGATGAGCAGCGCATCAAGGCCTTCGCCTTCGCGCAGGACGACTATTGCAGCTGGCACTTCGCGGACTCTCCCTTCGGCGGCCCGGTCGGGCATGCGGCGTTGCTTGCCAACGAGCTGATGCAGCTCTACTTCGAGCGCTACCGGATCGACGTGCACGAGGAGGGCGGGGGCGCCTGGCTCGAGGAGGCGCATGTCGAGGAGACTCTCTGGTTTCGCAGGCCGGCCTTCCTCGGCGAAGCGGTGGCCGTCAACGGCCGGTTTGTCGAGAAGTATGTGAAGGACGGCCACGGAGCCGTGGTGCTCGAGGGCGATGCCCGCGCCGCCGATGGCTCGGTGCTCATGGGACACCGGGCGGTCGAGTACTTCGCGATGGACGGCCCGACCGCCGCGGAGGGCGCTCCGAGCGGTTCTGAGCCGCCGATGCGCCGGGTGCGGCCGGTCGCCGATGCGAGCCTCGAGCCCGCGCGCTCGGCGCAGCTCGGACTGTCACCGGGGACGCCCATCCCGGCACTCGAGAAGACGATCTCATTCCCCCAGCAGCTCGTCTTTTCGACGCTCGATCACCCGAGCGCCCAGCGCAGCGTCCACACGGATCTCGCGATCGCGCGCAGGGCCGGGCTGACGGCGCCGCTCGTGCAGGGCCAGCAGCTGGCCTGCCACGTCTCGGAGGCGATGACGCGCTTTTTCGGTGCGGCCTGGTATCTGAGCGGTTGGGTGCGCCTGAAGTTTCTCGGACAGGTCTGCGCCGGCGAGAGGATCACCGTCGGCGGCGCCGTGCACGGCGATGCCAGCCGCAAGGGCGTCGAGGTGCTGGAGCTCGATGTCTGGGTTCGGGGCGAGTCCGGAGCGGCGGTCGCGGTTGGGAATGCGTGCGCCGCACCGCTCGGTACGGTCAACCGGCCCGCTTTCTGAGGGGGCCTTGCTTATCTACCAATCGACTGGTAGAGTCGCGCGCGACAACTGGCACTTACCGAGTTTGGCTTGGGCTTGGAGCTTTCCGGGACCAGCGATGCGCGGGGCGGCCTGGAAAAACAGAGGAGAGAAAGTGATGCTCATGCGTAAACGCGTCGCACCAGGGGTGGTGCGCGAAGGGAGCCCTGCGCGGCGGCTTAGGCCTCCGGGCTCGATGCGGCTGATAGCCGTTGCAGCGATCCTGCTCGCAGCCGTCGTGCTGGCCGCCTGCGGCAGCAGCAGCAGTTCGTCGTCATCGTCGTCTGCAAGCACACCGGCGTCGTCGTCATCGGCGGCGGCGAGTGGCACGCCCATCAAGACGTTCACGATTACCTCGATTCAGGCCCAGGATGTGCCTACCTACCCGAACATCAAGGAAACGGCGATCGCCTACGAAAAGTGGGTCAACGCAAAAGGCGGCATCAAGGGCCACCCGCTGCAGATCACCGTCTGTGATGACCGCGGCGAACCGACCCAGGCGACAAAGTGCGCTCGGGAAGGTGTCGAAAACGGAGCGGTCGCCGGCGTAGGGTCGTTCAGCTTCTTCGGCGCCAACATCGTCCCCGTGCTCGAACGGGCCAAGACAGCCTGGTTCGGGATCTGCTGTGCGCAGTCGGCGCCCGAGCTCTCGAGCAAGATCTCGTTTCCGACCGGAAGCCAGCCGGCCTATGGTGCGGCGGCGATCGCGAAGGCGTATGAAGAAGGCTGCAAACACGTCAATGCCGTGATCGTCGAAGGCGCACAGGGCGTGTTCGAAGAACCGATGAAGAACGCCGCCAAGGCGTATGGCCAGAAAATCGGCAAGTTCATCAACCTGCCGACGACCGTCAAGGACTACAGCCCGCAGGTCGCAGAAGCCCTGAGTGGTGGTGCCGACTGTGTGGCGGTCATCTTCGGCGAGTCGCTGTTCAAAGCATGGATGCCGGCATGGGCACAATCGGGAACCAAAGCGCGCATGTACGGAGCGCAGGGCAACCTTGATGAAGTGGGAATCAAGGGCTACGAAAGCGCGGCCAACGGGAGCATCATCGCGGGTGTCTATCCGGACCTCGCTTCGGCGCCCTGGAAGGAAATGCGCGAAGCGCTGGCGGCCGCCAAAGTCAACCCGGCGTACGACTATGACGCGCTCGGCTCTCTCGGCGACTGGAACGGCTATGTTGCGTTCACGAAAATCGTCGAAGGCATGACGGGCCCGATCAACCACACCACGTTCCTGGAAGCGGCAAACAAAACCGAAAAACTGGAAACGTATGGTCAGGTGCCGACGCTCAACTTCACCAAGGAATGGACAGAAGGGCTGAAGGGTGATAACCGACTGTTCCAGCGCAGCTCTGCCTTCTCGAAGATCGAAAACGGCAAAGTCGTGCCAGACGGTGAACACCTGTATAACGGCACGAAGCTGATATTGGGTACAGGCAAGTTGGAAGAAGAAGCGTAGGGGTCAGTGGCACGGGAATGCTCCAAGCGGGTGTCGAAACCCGCTTGGAGCTGACCGCGCTTTAGGAACATCGGGTAGGGGAGACCATGCAAGAAGTCATTCGGTTCGCACTCTTGGGGCTCGGGGTTGGGGCGCTTTACTCGCTCGCGTCGCAGGGTCTGATCGTCATCTACCGCGGCTCGGGCGTGCTCAACTTCGCGCTCGGCGCGGTGGGCATGGTCGGCGTCTACCTGCAGTGGGAACTGCACGTTGAAGACGGATGGCCGTTCATCCCCTCGTTGATCGTCGGGGTTGCGTTCTCGGCGCTGATCGGCGCCCTCACGTATCGATTCATCATGCGTCCCTTGCGGCGCGTCTCAGCCCTCGTCCGGGTGATCGCCACCCTGGGGGTGTTGACCACGCTGCAGGCGATCGCGGTGCTCCGTTACGGGACGATTCCCAAGTTCGTTCCGAGCGCGCTGCCGACGAACGTCTGGAAAATATCGGGCAACATAGTCATCTCGGCCGACCGTGTGGTCCTCCTCGGCATCGCCGGCGTCCTGACGGCAGGCCTGTGGATCCTCTACCGCTACTCCCGCTTTGGCCTTGCCACGAGCGCGGTCGCGGAGAGCGAGCGTGTGGCCTCGACCCTCGGCTGGTCGCCGGATCGGGTGGCCACGCTCAACTGGGCGCTCGGCTCGGCGATCGCGGGCTTTGCCGCAATCCTGATCGCCCCGATCGTGACTCTTCAGGTGACGTCGATGACGGCCCTGATCCTCGCTGCCACGGCGGCTGCACTGGTGGCCGGCTTTCGCTCCTTCCCCATCTCGCTGCTCGCGGGCGTCGGCATCGGGATCGCACAGACCGAGCTCAATCGCTACGTCTCTCAGCCGGGGTTCGGGGAATCGGTCCCCTTCATCGTGATCGTCGTGGTGCTCGTCCTGCGCGGCCAGGCGATCCCGCTCC
This sequence comes from Rhodospirillales bacterium, assembly GCA_903970305.1. Taxonomy (GTDB): domain Bacteria; phylum Pseudomonadota; class Gammaproteobacteria; order Burkholderiales; family Burkholderiaceae_D; genus BOG-994. The sequence continues at coordinate 3,600 of CAJCID010000222.1, forward strand.
GCGACCACCTGCTCCAGCGCCTGCCATCTGTCGGCAGCGGCAGGATCAGGCTGCGGACGATCGTGCCGGCCGTGCTGATCGGCGCCCTCGTCATCTCCCAGCTCAACGCCAACTGGACCGAAGCGATTACGATCACGATCTCCTTCGCGATCGTAATGCTCTCGATCGTGGTGCTGACCGGATACGCAGGCCAGCTGTCACTCGCCCAATTCGCGATCGCCGGCTTTGGCGCCTTCGTCGCGGGCAGGCTTGTCGCCACGACCGGCATGGAATTCGTCCCGGCGCTGCTCATCGGAGTCTGTGCGGCAGTGCCGCTTGGGGTGGTCTTTGCGTTGCCTGCGGTTCGCACGCGAGGCATCAATCTGGCGATCGTCACATTGGGCCTGGGCGTCGCGATCGAATTGATGATCTTCAAAAATCCGGCCTACACGGGCAACTTCAAGGGGACTCAGATCGGTGAACCGACGCTGTTCGGATGGAACATCGAGTTCTTCTCGCATCCGGCCCGCTACGCGTTCTTCGCCCTGGCGATGTTCGTGCTGTGCGTGGTTGTGGTCGCCAACGTCAGGCGCGGTGCCAGCGGACGACGCCTGATCGCGATTCGCACCAATGAGCGCGCCGCCGCGGCGCTCGGCATCGGTGTGCCGGCAGCGAAGCTCTACGCGTTTGCGCTGTCCGCCGGCGTCGCGTCGCTCGGGGGAATCGTGCTCGCCTTCCGTCTGGAAACGATCGACTACACGACGTTCACGAGCTTCACATCGATTCTGCTGGTCGGTCTCGCGCTGATCGGCGGGCTCGGCTACCTGAATGGCGCCCTGATCGGAGCGACGCTTGCGGCCGGAGCTTTCGGTCAGCAGCTGCTCGACGAAATCT
>CAJCID010000223.1 GCA_903970305.1 Rhodospirillales bacterium
TTCGCGGGCACGCGAGGCGCGTTCGGCCCGCCCGCCGATACCGTGGATGACGAGCGGCTCGGTGATCACCTCGGAGACGGGCAGCCGCGGATTGAGCGATTCGTAGGGGTCTTGGAAGATCATCTGAATGGCGCGCCGCGTGTGCTGGCGTTCCCGCGCAGACATCGCGAGCAGATCGGTGCCCTTGTACCGGATCGCACCTCGTGCCGGGGGGTAAAGACCGACGAGGGCGCGTGCCAGGGTGGTCTTGCCGCAACCGCTTTCGCCAACCAGGGCGAGCGTCTCGCCAGGCGCGATCGAAAAGCTCACGTCCGAGACGGCCTGTAGCACCGAACCTGCTCCGCGCTCCAGGGTAGACTTTCTGGGCATCGCAAAGTGAACGGTAAGGCCCTCGAGCTCAACGAGCGGACTCGTCATGTTTCGGCCCGAATGCACGCCACGTCATGGCCGGGCCCGAGCGCGCGCAATGCCGGTGTCGCCTCGAGGCACTGGGCTATGGCCCGCTCGCAGCGCGGGGCGAAGGCGCACCCGGCAGGGCGTAGCGCCAGATTGGGCATGCCACCCGGAATGACGGGCAAGACGCGCTCGCGCTTGGCCAGATCGGGCAGAGTCCGGATCAGCCCCAGGGTATAGGGATGCAGGGGCAAGGAGAACAGCCGCGCGGCGGGGGCGCGCTCGACGATGCGCCCGGCGTACATCACGATGATCTCGTCGGCCAACTCCGAGATCACACCGAGGTTGTGACTGATGAACTGGATGGCCATGCCGATGCGATCCTGAAGCTCGAGCATCAGTTCGAGGATCTGGGCCTGGATGGTGACATCCAGCGCGGTCGTCGGTTCGTCGGCAATCAGAAGATCGGGGTGGCAGGCGAGCGCCATGGCGATCATCGCGCGCTGACGCATCCCTCCGGAGAGCTGATGGGGATAGGCCCGTGCGCGCGTGCGGGCCGAGGGGATACCGACCTCGTCGAGCATCTCGATGGCCCGTTCTGCGGCGGCACGTGCCGGCAGGTGTTGATGCAATACGAGCGTCTCGCCGATCTGCTCGCCAATGCGCAGCACCGGATTGAGCGCGGTCATGGGCTCCTGGAAGATCATGGCGATCCGGTCGCCGCGCATCTGGCGCCACTGGGACTCGCTTTGGTGGAGCAGTTCGCGCTCCCCCAGGAAGGCGCTGCCGGTCACCCGGGCGCTCTTCGGTAACAGTCCCATCAAGGCGAGAGCCATCGTGGATTTCCCCGAGCCGCTCTCGCCGACCACGCCCAGGGTCTGTCCCTTCTCGATCGTAAAGCTGGTGTCTTCGACTGCCGGCAAGATGCCCCTCCTGGTCCGAAACCCGACCCCGAGCGAAGCGACGCGAATGAGCGCAGGGCCTTCTCTGGCCTGGCTCGTCTCGTGCTCGAATTCAACGGACACCCCAGGTCTCCACTTCTTGCGATTCCTGCGGCAGATGCCCGGGGATGAGAATACCGGTTAGCCACCTCGGTACGACAAATACGGTCGTGCGAAAAAATAGCGGCAGAACCGGCAGCTCGTCGGTGTAGATCTTCTGCATCTCGATCCACAGCGGCTTGCGCTTTTCCGGGTCGAGTTCCGTTTGGACCTGGTCGATCAATTTATCCATCGTGGGATTGCTGAAGTGGGGATAGTTCGCGCCACCAAAATTGTTTGCGGCGCTGGGGATCGAAATGCTCGAGAGCGTGTTCAAAGGCGGTGCCTCGGGATTGGTCGACCAGGCCAGCTCGGCAAGCCCCGTGAACTGTTGCTTCTTCAAGGTATCACCGAAGAAGATCCGTGCGGGCACGTTCTTGATGACGACCTCAACCCCGATCTGTTTCCACTGGTTCTGCAGAACCTGTTGGATCAGTTCTCGAATCTTGTTGCCCGAAGTGGTCATGTACTCCAGGGAAAGACGCTGCCCGGCGGCATTGACACGTACACCTCCCGGTCCGGGCTTGAAGCCGGCCTCGTCCAGGAGCGCCCGGGCTCGGGCCGGGTCATAGGGATACTTGCGCACGTTCGGATCAAATCCCGGATCAAGCGGATTGACCCAGCTGTTTGCGACCGGAAACTTACCATCGACGAGCTGCTTGACGAGCGTCTCCCGGTCGATCCCGTAGAGGAGCGCCGCGCGCACGCGTTTGTCGGAGAGTAACGGGTTGTTCAGGTTCAGTTCGATGTGTTCATACGTCAAGGACAGGGGAAAGGCGAAGTCGTACTTGGACTGCATGGCGGGCTCCTGTTCCATGGCCAGGGCCTGATCGATGGTCAGTCCGAGCACCCCGCAGACGTAGTCCACGTCTCCCGAGCGCAGGTTGGCCTCAAGTGTTGCCGTGTTCTCGATGACTTTCAGCGTGATGCGCTTGAAGTAGGGCTTCTTGCCACTCCAGTATGGATTGGGCTCGAACACCATGAATGCGCCCGACTGGATCTGGGTCATCTTGTACGGCCCATTCCAGAGTCCGGCAGTGGTGGGGCTGAGGACGTACGTCGTGTGCTTGCTGTAGTCACTCGGGCTGGCCAGTGCCTTGACCACCGGTCCTTCGATATGAGCCGGGATGAGGGCAAATGAACTCAGATCGTCGAAGTCGTATTCCGCCTTGTTCTCATGCAGCACGAAGTTCTTGGCGTCGATGATTTCGACGGAATCGATCTTGCGGAACAGGTCTTCGCGGGAATAGCCGCTCGCGGGATCCTTGCCGACCGACCAGGAGAAGGCGACGTCTTGCGAGGTGACCGGCACACCGTCGGCCCACTTCAGGTCCGGCAGGAGCGTGAACCGTACCGTGAGTCCCCGTTTGCCACCTCCGAGATCGACGACTTTGACCCGGCCATTGGCAAGACTTGGGAGCTCGGTGCACAAATAGCACTGGAGTTTACGGTCGTCGTTGAAGTCCGTGATCGCGCGCCACCCGAAGGCGAGCGCGAACGCCCTGGCGACAGTCGCTTCGATACCCGGATGCAGGGTCGGAGGATATTGTGACATACCGATCACAAGGGTGTCCTTCGTCCCTTGCGCCACCGCTTGCGCTCCTAGCGAACTGGCGAGAACGAGACTTGCGACGACAACAGATCGAATCCATGCTACGCACATCGGCTGGGCTCCCATCGAAAACTTCGGCATTGAGCTAAAGCAGGATCTGGACCATCCCCGGCAAGCGGACCACTCTTCTAGACGAGTTGAGGCTCGATCTGCTATCCGTCCGAAGCGGGGGCGATCCAGTTCGGCAACGGGATCATGACACAGTCTCGCGCTCCAAATAACTGGGCTGGACCGGTACCGGCTACTACCGGCTACGCCGCATTCCCTCACTGACCCCGCCCTTTCGAAAACGCATTCTGGCTCGCGTATGCCCGCCCCTCCAGCGCGCAGGCGAGGAGTGGGTTCAACCAACTCCATGGAGTCCTGAGCGCAGGCGCCTTGTGCAGGACGCGACGTTCCGTCGCGCAGCACGCTTGCGCTTCGACAATCGGGTCATCGAACGATCCCGCTGCTCTCGCTTTGTGCGCTGTCACACGGATGCACAGAAGATCCGCGGTTACTCTTGGATGAACTTCCCTTGGGTTAGCTTCCTTCATGAACAGAATCGGCATCCTGTGCGAGTCCTTGCCCCTTCCCCTGGCATTGCGCTTCGCCCTCGTCTATACGGTCAAGAAATTACTCAATTCCAATGCCTCGATCAACTATAGCCAGACCGGAGAAGATGCCGTCATCCGTTCTCTGCTCGATGAGACCCTGCCCGGAATCTATGTCGATGTGGGATGTCACGATCCGATCCGGTCCTCCAATACGCTCTCGTTGTACCTCCACGGATGGCGCGGTGTGAACATCGATGCCAACCCTCGACTGATCGATCGCTTCAAGAAGGTGCGCCGCCGCGACGTGGCACTTTGCGCGGCAATCTCTGACCAGGAGGGCGAGATGATCTTCCACGAATTCGAGGACGAACTGGTCAGCACCGTGAGTGAAGAAACCCTGCCCGAGTGGGAAGGCAAGTGGAAAAAGCGCGGCGAGCGCGTGGTCAAGACGCGTACGCTCGGGTCGGTGTTGTCTGAAAACCTCGCTCCGGGTGAAGAAATTGGCCTGCTCTCGGTGGACGTCGAGGGGCATGACCTGAACGTGCTGCGCTCGGTGGATTTGGACATCTTCCGGCCCAAATTGATCGTCGTCGAAATGCATCATGTGCAATTGCATCATCTACAGGAGCACCCTGTGACCTGCTATCTGGAGGACCAGGGTTTCCGCCAGATTGGCTATGACACGCTCAATGGATATTTTGTGGATGCGCGATCGGAGCGCTCGGGATTGCATCTACCCTAGGGCCCCTGATCAGCGCGCACCATGGGGGCGAACCATCGTACTCCACCACGATGGAGTGCCTCGCTTTGAAGTCTCGCACCGATTCGCTTCAGCCAAAGGCGTGCACAGGGGTAGAGCACTTGGCAAGTCACCGCGATCAAGTACTCGCCAGTGAACTGACCATGGAGGAGTCCTCGCGGCGCGCTGCGATCGATCTCGGCCAGTTGGATTTGTCCAGGCTGACCCGCGCGCGCACCGCGAGCGTAGGCCAGCGCGAACCGTTAGAGCCCGATCGGCTACAGATTCGCTGCTTTCATTCGCTAGGCGAGGCGAGCCATCTGCGCAATGAGGTCAATGCCCTGAACCGGGAATCCAAACGTCCGGATCCCTTTTCGAGCTTCGAGTTTCTCGAAAACTACTCATCTCAAGAAGATCCTCCCGGAAAGAACGAGGCCCGCCAACTCTGGTTGCTTGCTGCCTTCGAGGAAGAAGCGCTGGTCGGCTTTGTCGTCCTGATGAGGGTGGAGAAGAGGATCTTTGGATTTCGTGCAGCAACTCTTCGGTTCTTCGCGACCCGCGGCACCGATCGTCCCCATGTCGTGGTTCGCGCTGATTCTGAGCAGGAGGTGACCGTGGCGGTCTATCGCTACCTCCTGCGGCGCAGGCGCGACTGGGATGTCCTTGAGCTCTATCAGCAAGACGCTAGTTCATCGCTGTTTCCGCCACCAGCGCAGATCAAGCTCTTTGGGTATCTCGTGCGCGAGTGGCCGAGCATGGAAAACTGCACGATCGCGAATCGCTGGGATCGGCTCCAGGACTACTTTCTGGCGCTGCCCAAGAAATTCCGTGGCAACCTGCGCAGACAACTGCGTCAGCTCGCGGGCCTTGGGCGGCTGGAGCTATTGAGTTCCTCGGATCGTTCAGTAACGCCAGCGCTCCTGGAGCTTTACCTCGTCATCGAGACGCATAGCTGGAAGGTCCGAGGCGCCATCGACCTCGGCCAGAATCAACAACAGATCCGCCAACTCCGCGGACTTCTCGAGGCCGATCAACCCATGCGCATCTCGATTCAGGTGCTGCTCCTCGATGGGTACCCGATTGCCGGGCTCATCTGCGGGATCTTCATGGGGACGATGTATGCCCTGCATATTGTCTACGACGAACGACTGCATCGTTTCGCTCCAGGCTCGGCGATTCTCCTTTTCGGAATGCGCCAGTTGATCAGGGAGCGCCTGGCGTTGTTGAATTTGCTGTCCGGTTTTGGATACTACAAGGCGCACTGGCTGGGTGAGTTGACGGTGACTCGTATCGGTCAGATCTATCGACCGGCGAGCCTGCCGTACTGGCACCGATTGCTGGGCGATGCGCGGCGCGCGCTGGTCGCGCTGGAGCGGCCCGAGGCACGAGACGGGCCCAGGCGTTTTAATCTGCTTCGCAGGGAAGAGTCTTCGGACGCCTCTGCCGCGACTCTCCCTGCCGAGGGAGGTGTGATCTCGGTCGAGGCGGGCGAGCGGATTCGCGTCGGGATACACATCGCGCGCGTCCAAGAAGGCCCGCATGAGCTACTGAGCTGCACCGAGCTCAACGCGGAACTGGCATTGTGCTTCCTACCGGTCGATGAGGATTCGATTCCTAGGGCAGCGCTCGAATCACCTGCCGGGTGCAGTATCCATCGAGCTCGGTCGATCCCCTAGGCCATCGCCGAAGCTGCAGGGGCGCCTCTTCGAAAGGACAGGGAGACGATGCCGGTCAGATTCAGCAACTCCCCGACCAAGACGCCCACGAGGGCGCCGGGCGGACCGAAGCGTTGCATGCCGGCATAGCATGTCGCGAGCGACACGGCCGCACAGACTGCGGTGATGGAAGTCAACGCCCGGAAACGGCCCTGGGCGGCGAGCAGATAGGCGAGTTGATCGCGGATGACGACCAAGAGCACGATGCCTGCCCAGAGCAGCAGCAATTCATCGCGTTGCGCGAATTGTTTCTTGAGGAGCTCGGAGAAGATCCAATCACGCGCAAGCCAGAGTAACAGGAAATAGCCGATCGTCGAGAAGGCCAAGCCCAAGGCAAGCAGGCTGAGTCGGCGCCAGAGCGCCTTCGGGCCATGATGATGCAGCCAGTTCGAGGCCAGCGGCAGCATCATTGCGCCAATGCCGCTGGCAATCAGATTCATGGGCATCATCGGCAGACGGGTGGCCGCGATGGCCGCGACGGCGTTGACATCGAGCGTGGCGGCGACCAGATAGATATAGCCCTGACTGAATGACCAGTGGACGGCTGCACCGACTGAGGACCAAAGTGATACCGGCGCGATCTCGCGCAGGATGTGCGGATTCCCATCCAGGCGCAGGGGCTCGATCTGTCCCTGCGACCGGGAGAGCATGAGGCCACTGACCGCGGCGGCGACACCGAGGCTCGTCACCGCAAAGAATGCAGGTGCGATCGTGTACTGGGACAAGGCGATCCCGGCGATGAGGACAGTGATGTAGGCAATATCGGCAGCGAGGATCGGCAGCGTGCGACGGGAAGCGTAGAGCACCATGCGAAAGTACTCGCGGTGCAGGACGGTCAGCGACGTCGCGATCGAGACCAGTATCAACAAGGCGGTCTGGCGATCGAAGACGTGGCACGTCCAGAGTCCGATGACGAGCAACGCCGAGATGCCACTTACCCTGGGCAAGAGGCGCCTTTGCTCGCGATAAAGGGCGCCGACCAGTGCACTGCGGCCGGCTTGGTCGAGCCCGGTCAGGCGCCTGGCCAAGGGGGGATTAAAGAAGGCGTTCTGCAATGAG
>CAJCID010000224.1 GCA_903970305.1 Rhodospirillales bacterium
ACTCGCCTGGCTCGCGAAGGAACGCGGCGAATTCGAGACGGCGCTCGCCCACATCGAGATCGGACTGCGCAAAGGCCGCGAGGCGGCCATCGCAATGGATTTTGCGCAAGACAATATTTTCGAAGTGCAAGTTCTGCTGCAATCGGCAGCGGTTCATCTCGCCTCATTCGACTTCGAGCGAGCCGGTGACGCGGCGAAACGCGCGCTCGAGAGATCCGAGGCGCTACCCAATCTGCGGATCTCGGCGTCCTGTCATGGCTGGCTCGCCTGGGTCGCCGTGGCTCTGTGCGATCCGGAAACCCTGGCCCACCATATCGAGGCCATGGCCACGCTCTCCGAGGAGATCGGATTCGAAGCAAGCCACGCTGGGACGCTTTGCCTGAAGGGCGAATTGGCACTTCTTCAGAGCAAACTGACCGTTGCGCTCGAACGCTTCGTGGACTCGTCACGCGCCTATGAATTGATTGGCGATCGGCCGCATGCGGCCTTTGCTCTGGCCCGCGCAGCGCGTGTCCAAATCCAGGCGGGCGATAGCGGTGCCGCGCGCGGTTACTTGGAGCGCAGCCTTGATCTCTTTACGCAGGTGGCCCTTGACGATGACATGCGTGGCGCGAGACTGCTGATCGCCGATTGTCTGAGGAGGCAGGGAGACTTGGAATCTGCATCGGCACTCGTCGAACCCGAACTGGATACCCTGCTGGACGTGGCCGGTCTGGACGGCTCGCACTCCTCGCTCGAGGCCCGCATGGCCGCGTGGCGCGTGCTCGATGCCGCCAAGGACCCGCGTGCAGGGCGTCATCTGGAACTGGTCAAGCTCGATTTTGAGCGCCGCACCGGGAGAATCAGCGATCCGCTGGCGCGCTCTCGCGTCTTGGCGGCCGTACCGCTCCATCTGGAGATCCTCTCGCTGTGAGGCGAAAAATGCTCCAATCGATCGAATCCGTGATCCTCTTCGTTCCGGACGTTCATGCTGCGGCGTCCTGGTACGCGGAGATTTTCGGTCGCGAGGTGCGCTACGAGAATGAGAATTTCGCCTACATCGAGGCACCCGGAGTGAATATCGGCTTTCATCCCGCCGATGAAAAAAGCCCGGGTGGTGCAGGAGGTGCGACGCCCTATTGGAACGTTCATGATCTGAAGATGGCGCTCGAGTTTCTGATCGCTCGCGGAGCGAAGTTATATCGCGGCCCTGCGATGACGACGCAGGGCGCGAGCGTCGCGATGCTGACCGATCCCTTCGGGTGCACGATTGGGCTAAATCAAACGAAGGCTGGACCGGACTAGCCGGGGGACAGGCCAGGGCGCGGTGCCCGGCTGAAGCGGGACGAGGCGCGCGCTGGGGGATAGTGAGCAGACGCGTTTGGGCGGGCGTCTGGCCTCCACTCCGGAGAGCCTGCGGGTCCGTCGACAAAAGGACTCGTTCGAGCGTCAATCAGCCCGCCCAAGGCTTGGATAATTGTTGCAAGTATCGTTTCAGATAAAGTATGTAATGTCCCGTAAGTAACTAATTTAATGATGTATTATGAAAAATAATCGTTTCACCAAGAAAACCAATGGAGTCCCTCCTTCCCGTTCTTCGGAGGCGCGGCCGACTACCCGCCGATACCCTCCGGGCAGAGCTCGGAATCAGTCGCGCGACGCTGATGCGCGCCGTCCGGAGCGCGGGTCCGGCGGTGTTGACCATCGGGAGGGCACGCCGAAGTTCTTACGCAGCACGCCGCAGCTTACGCGGGAACTCTGCCCCGCTGCCCGTTTACGAAATTGACGGGTGTGCCGTCCCGGCTGAGGTGGGCGAGCTCCATCTCGCGCATCCGTACGGCACGCTCATGGACTATCGCCGAGGGTTCGGATGGCCGCTGGACGCAGATATGCGCGATGGATGGTTCGCAGGTATCCCCTATCCTTTGCAAGATCTGCGGCCGCAGGGCTTCATGGGGCGCGCGTTTGCGCGCGCGAACTCGAGTTTGCTTCAGGTCAGTGCAGACCCGCGCGACTGGAGCGACGACGATGCGCTCTACGCGCTCTCCCTTCTTGGGACGGACTCCTCAGGCAACTACATTGTCGGCGAGGCGGCCTACAGGCTGTGGCTTGAAGCATTGAGTCAGCCCCTGGAAGTCGTGACCGACGCAGAGCTCGGTCAGGCCTATCCCGCGAGCGCGCAGCGATCGATCGATCAAGGCATCCCGGGTTCTTCAGCTGGAGGCGAGTTCCCAAAACTTACGGCAGTACGGGAAATGGAGGGAGCGCCCACCCGGGTTCTGGTCAAATTCTCGGGATCGGATGAATCACCTGGAAGCGAGCGCTGGTCGGATCTCTTGATCTGTGAGCACCTCGCTTCGACAGTCATCTCCGGGCTCACCGGGCTGACAGCGCCACGCTCGGCTGTGCATCGTCTGGGAGGCCGAACTTTTCTCGAAGTCGTACGTTTTGACCGACACGGTGCTCATGGCCGCTCAGCCCTGTGCTCCTGGTCAGCAATTAACCACGCTTGGTTCGGGCTCGCCGGACGCCCCTGGACCGAGGGGGCTGCCACGCTGTTTCAGCGCGGCTTCATCGATGCCGATTCCCGCGACGCGATCGTGCGCCTGTGGCATCTCGGGCAGCTGATCGGCAATACCGACATGCACGATGGAAACCTCTCTTTCGTCCCCGATCCACCAGGTCTACGACTCGCACCGGTCTACGACATGTTGCCCATGCTCTACGCGCCCCAGCGCGGGGTTGAGCTGCCGGAGCGATTCTTCGTCCCGCGCTTACCTTTGCCCTCGGAACGAGAGATCTGGCAGGAGGCGTCTCGGGTCGCGATCGATTTCTGGAGCCGAGCGAGCCACGACCTCCGGATCAGCGAGGGATTCAGAAGCATCTGCGGCCAGAACGCAGAGTTGGTTCAAAAGGCTGCCGCACTCCCGCCTGCGGTTTCGTACGGACCCTCTGGGGCTGCACCTTGATGCGCTACACCCCCAAATCAGATATAGCGCAACACGAGAATCTCTTGTAATGAGAATCATTCTCATTTAAGATGAGATCAAACGAGGAACCCTGCCAAGACCCCCGGTCCTCCAAAAACTGCTAGGAGCAATGCCATGAATGCATCCCACCCACTCTGCACCCACGTCCGACTTGCGACCAGCGAAGTCGGCGAGGTGGCCGTCTGCACCGAATGTGGGGTCGTCAACATCGTGCTCCCTTTCATGACGCTACGCGTTCCTGAGGAGAACTTTCCTGAACTCGCCGGGATGCTGTCAACGGCTCAGGCCGAGTTGTTAGCTCGCTCGGACCAGAAATCCCCAGAGCCCCCAACCCAATCGGATGCAAAGCGCGAACCGCGCCTGCACTGAACTAGCCGAGGCAAGGAGCATGATCCAGGACGAGCCGATCCACTTCACGCGCGAATCGCCAAGCAGATTTGACTCGATGGTGCGTGAGAACGAGGTGCTTTCTGCTGCACTCGCGCGGGCTCAGCTTCGGTGTACCCGAGTGATCAATCAAAAGGTCGCTGAAATCGGCCGGCTGAATACGGCGCTCCTGAAGAGCCGCGCCCTCTTGGCCGGCAAGGACGCAACCATCTCGGCTCTGCTTGGCGAACTCGCGCGACTGCAGGCTCTCGTGACCGAGCTCGAAGGGCAGTCGTCCGTCTGAACAACCGACCGGTTGGGGCGGATAGGACTCGAATAGGACTCCCGACGACTTCCGCTCGAACTGCCGGGCCTAGGCAGCATCTCACAGACCCGTACTGGTCAGGCGCACCGCGAATGATCATGGGGTCTGGCCAACCAGAGGCGCCATACCCTCGGCTCCGGCCGAAAACTTCCCAAACTTGCCCACCTTGGCGAATCCTCGCACGGGGTCATTCGAAGTGCTATGGTCAACATGCAGTTTTTTGGAAACGGTGACCCAGTCGCGTCTCTCTCACGCCCAACGGTGCCGCCGGATTGTCGCTTCAGCGACAGAGAGATTGTCATGAAAACGGACGCACAACTCACAACAGATGTACTCGAAGAACTCCGATGGGACCCCACCATGTGTACGGACAGCGTACAGGTATCTGCCAATAACGGGATCGTGACCCTAAGTGGAACCGTGCCGCATTTTGCCGACAAGTGGGCCGCCGAGCGCGCCACACAGCGTGTTCAGGGCGTCAAGGGAATCGCCGAGGAAATCGACGTCAACCGCCGCGCGCGCCATAACCATAAAGATGCAGACATCGCCGCGGCGGTCGCCAATGTCTTGAAGTGGCACGTCTGGGTACCCGACACCATTCAAGCCACGGTCGAGAATGGCCAGGTGACGCTCAATGGCAGCGTCGAGTGGGAGTTCGAACGCAATTCAGCGCGTGACGCGGTTGCCTACTTGGCGGGCGTGACGAAGGTCGTCAACAACGTCACCATTAGGCCGGGGGTACAACCGACCGCAGTCAAGGAAGCCATCGAGAAGGCCTTGCGCCGGGACGCAGAAATAGATGCCGGCAACATAAAGGTATCGGCTCATGGCGGAAAAGTGACCCTGACAGGAAACACGCACTCTTGGAACGAGAGGAAGGGCGCGGGGTGGGCCGCATGGAGCGCTCCGGGCGTAACCGAGGTCCAGAATAACCTTTCAGTAAGCATCTAGCCTGAAGTTCCGCCCAACGGAGAACGAGTTTCCCTAATGCTTTCAATCGCTTGAATTGAAATCAGGGTTCCTGGTTCTGTCTA
>CAJCID010000225.1 GCA_903970305.1 Rhodospirillales bacterium
TGGTTGAGGCCGGCAAATATGGCGGCGCCGATACCTTGGTTGCCAAACTTTTGCCTTCGGACCGACCGGTCATCCTCGCGGTCAACAAATCCGATCTGGTCAAGGACAAGTCGGAGCTCTTGCCCTATCTGGCCGCGCGTAGTAGCGAGCATGCCTATGCGGCCATTGTTCCGCTCTCGGCCAAGAGCGGGCTGCAGACCGATGTGCTGTTGGACGAACTGGCGCGTCATCTGCCGATCCAGCCACCGATTTTTGGGCCTGATGACTATACCGATCGGAACGAGCGCTTTCTGGTTTCAGAGATCATCCGCGAGAAGGTCTTCCGGCTGGTCGGCGACGAGTTGCCCTACGGGTCTACGGTGACGATCGAGAAATTCGAAGAGGAGCCCCGCACCTCCGATCCCTCCGGGCGGTTTTGCCGCATCTATGCGACGATCCTGGTGGACCGGCCGAACCACAAGTCGATGCTCATCGGCTCGGCGGGCGCCAAACTCAAGCAGATCGGCTCGGACGCCCGGCTCGACATTGAGCGGCTTCTCGCAGCGAAGGTGCATCTTGAACTCTGGATCAAGGTCAAGTCGGGCTGGTCTGACGACCAGGCGCATCTGAAGTCCTATGGATACGACTAAGCGCAGCAGCACGGCCCGGGCGGGCAGGCCACAGGCCAAAGAGCCGGGTCCGCGTTCGGAATTGCGGGTGCAGGGGGAGCCCGCCTTCGTGCTGCACTCCTATCCCTATAAGGAAACCAGCCTGATCCTGGACACGCTCACCCGCCACCACGGGCGCATTGCGCTCATCGCACGGGGGGCCAAGCGCCCGCGCTCGGCCCTGCGCGGCGTCTTGCTCGCCTTCCGGCCGCTCGCCCTGTCTTGGAGTGCCAGCCGCAACCGTGCGAACGAACTGGCCAATCTCACCGCCGCCGAGTGGGTCGGTGGCGTCGCCCCTCCAGAAGGCGAGGGGCTCCTCTGTGGCTTTTACTTGAATGAATTGCTGATCAAGCTCCTCGCCCGGGACGATTCCCATGAGGGACTCTTCGATGCCTACCTGAACGCCTTGATTGCACTGGGCAGCAAAGCGCCTGCGGCCCCGGTGCTACGCAGCTTCGAATACCGACTGCTTAGCGAAGCCGGCTACGCGCTCCAGCTGACCCACTGCGCCGATGGCGGGGCTCCGGTCGATGCGAAGACCTGGTATCGCTATCTTCCGGAGCGCGGTCCGGTGGCGGTCTTGGCGCCTGGCGCCGACGTGGGCCTTGGGCCGCTGGTGCGTGGCAAGACACTGCAGGACATCGAAGCCGACGATTTCAGCGATCCGACGACCCTCCTGCAGAGCAAACTGCTCTCGCGGCAGTTGCTGAATCATCACCTTGCAGGGCATCTGCTCTATACGCGCCAGATGCTGCACGAACTGCAGGATCTCTAAGGCTCGCCCGCCCAACCGATCGCCCCGTCCGTCCACACCTGATGCCACCGCACTTCGATTCTGACGAGAGCGAGTTCGAGCTCGCAGTCGATCTCGGTCCCGTGCTCGCCTTGCGCACCATGGGTCCCGGAGAGAGCCCCGATCCCTTGTGGGCGGCGCTCGCTGCCGAGAGAGGCGGGGCCGACGCGCTGATCGTCCCCTTGGACGGCGAGGGCGGCGCCGAGGGCGATGCCTTGGCCGAGTCCGAGGCTCAAGCCGTGAAGGCACAGCTGGCGATTCCGCTCATCTTGGAGATCGAGCCGCATCCTCGACTGATCGAGCGCGCCGCCCTTTTGTTTCCGGTGGAGATCATCCTCGCCGCCGGCAGAAAAGCAGCCGCATCGGAGGACGCCGCGGCCTCCTCGGACGCGAGGTCCTCCGCCTGCGGCCTCGCGGTCTCGCATTTGCATGCGCGCGCCATCCGCGTCACCCTTAGCGTCAGTCCGCATCCAATGGAGATCGAGGCGGCCCGTGCCCTTGGCTTTGATGGGGTCGAACTCGATACGAACGCGCTGATCCAGGCGCGCGATCCGGCAAGCGTTGCCCTTGCCCTGGAAAGCTTGCGCGAAGCCGCAGCCGTGGCTCGCCTGGCCGGTCTGACCGTCACTGCCGGGCGCGGCCTCAGTGCAGGTCGTATCGAGTTGCTCGCAGGAATCCTCGACATCGAAGGCCTTCATGTGGGCCGTATGCTCCTTGCAGAGGGCCTTCTGTCGGGTTGGGAAAAGGCGGTGCGGAACCTGGTTGCCGCGATGCGCCAGGCGCGGCTGGCGGCCCTCGGACGGCACCGATGATCTATGGAATCGGTACCGATATCTTGCGCATCGATCGGGTGCGCCAAGCGGTCGCTCGACACGGTCCCCGTTTTGCCGAGCGGATTCTTGGGGCCGGCGAATTGCGCATCTACGAGCATCGTCGTGCAAGGATTCCCGAGCGGGGCTTACGTTTTCTGGCGACCCGCTTTGCCGCCAAGGAGGCGATCTCCAAGGCGATCGGGCTTGGCATGCGCACTCCGATGACCTGGCGTGGCGCCGAAATCTTAAAGGCCCCTTCGGGCAAACCCATGGTGGTTGCAAACGGGGCTCTGGCGCAGTGGCTTTTCGAGGAGCGGCTCACGCTTTCGGTGAGCCTGACCGATGAGGAAGAGTATGCGGTGGCGTTCGCGCTCGCCGAGAGGGCCGATCCGTGATCGCACCCGGACGGGTGATGATCGATGTGGCAGGAAGCACCCTCGGTGCGGCGGACCGCGCGCGGCTTGTGCATCCGAACGCGGGGGGCGTCATTCTGTTCGCGCGCAATTTTGTCGGGCGCACCGGGCTCGAACAACTCGTCTCGGAGATCCGTGCGACCCGCCCGGGGCTTCTGATCGCAGTCGATCATGAGGGGGGCCGGGTCCAGCGGTTTCGCGACGATGGATTCACCCGGCTGCCCGCCATGGCCCGTCTGGGTGAGCTCTGGGACTCCGATCCGGTCACAGGCGCGATCCGGGCGGTCCGGGCGGCGACCGATATCGGCTATATCCTCGCCCGGGAGCTTCTCGCGGTGGGGATTGACCTCAGCTTCACGCCAGTCCTGGATCTCGACCATGGCCGAAGCAGGGTCGTGGGCGATCGGGCGCTGCATCGCGATGCGCGCGTCGTGACCCTTCTGGCCAAGAGCCTGAACCATGGACTGGCCCTCGCCGGCATGGGAAATTGCGGTAAACACTTCCCTGGACATGGCTATGTAGAGGCGGATTCGCACGTGGCGCTGCCCGTCGATTCGCGCACCCTGGAGGCGATTCTCAGAGAGGATGCGGCTCCCTATGGCTGGCTCGGCCCGGCATTAGCCGCAGTCATGCCCGCGCACATCACCTATCCCCAGGTCGACTCCGTTCCCGCGGGATTCTCAAAGCTCTGGCTGACCGAGATCCTGCGTAACAGACTTGGATTCGAGGGTGTCGTGTTCAGCGACGATCTCAGCATGGAAGGCGCAAAGGCTGCCGGGGACATCGTCAGCGCAGCCCAGGCCGCTCTGGCTGCCGGGTGCGATATGGTGCTCGTGTGCAACGCACCCGAGCGCGCATCCGAATTGCTTCACGGACTCGATTGCGCTCCTGATAGAAAGAGCATCGAGCGCATGGCGCGCCTGCCCCGGGCTCCGTTGCAAGGTGAGATTCATCTCGCCCGTGACCGCGTCTACCTTTCTGCCCGCCAACGCGTCTTGGCTCTTGCCGGGCCGTGACGCCATGCCTGGGCGCACCTGGGATCTCTTCTGCCGGGTCGTCGATAACTTCGGCGACATCGGATTTTGCTGGCGCCTCGCGAAAGGCTTGACCGCGGGGGAGTTGGCGAGGGTCCGGCTGTGGCTCGACGATCTGCAGAGCTTTGCCCGGATCGAGCCGGGCCTTGTGCCCCGCCTGAACGAACAGATGTTGCAAGGCGTCGAGATCCGCCGCTGGAAGGATACCTTGGACGAGGCGCAATTCATGCCGCTCCCCGAGGTCGTCGTGCAGGGATTCGGCTGCGCCTTGCCCGCGGCTTATCTTCTGGCGATGGCCAAAGGTCCCGCCAGACCCGTCTGGATCGATCTGGAGTATCTGTCTGCCGAGCCCTGGATCGACGCGTTTCACGGTCGTCCTTCCCCCCATCCGGTCTACCCGCTCGTCAAGCATTTCTTCTTTCCAGGCTTTACTGCAGAAAGCGGAGGGCTCTTGCGCGAGCGCGATCTGAAGAGCCGTCGCGATACGTTCCGGCAAGATGGCGCAGGCGTTCGGAGCTGGTGGGGCGCTTTGGGGCTCGCACCGCCCGTCAGAGGAGAACGTCGCCTATCCCTATTTTGCTATCCGAATCGCGCTGCACTCCCTTTGCTCAAGACGCTCGCACAAGCAGGCGAGGAGACCTGGACCGTTCTGATACCAGAAGGGATTCTGAGGGCAGAACTGGCCGATTTTCCGGGGGCGGCGGACCTTGCCATGGGCCGGCCGGCAACGATCGGCACTCTTCGCCTCGTGATGCTGCCTTTCTTGTCGCAAGACGACTACGACCGGCTCCTCTGGTCGTGCGATGTCAATTTCGTGCGCGGCGAGGATTCCTTTGTGCGCGCCCAGTGGGCCGGGCGGCCGTTCATCTGGCAGATCTATCCGCAAGAGGGCGCCGTGCACCTGACCAAACTCGAAGCGTTCTTGGACCGTTACACCACCGAATGGCCCCAATGCCTGACAGCCGAGTGGCGCTCGCTCTGGTTGGATTGGAACAGCTCTGACCTGGCGATCGGCAGAAGCTGGCAGCAGTGGTGGCAGGGGCGGCCAGGCTGGGAGCCCCTGGTGTCGCGCTGGTCGGAAGCGCTCTTCGAGCAGAGTGATCTGGCTTGGCGACTGGCGCAATTTGCCCGAGACTTGCTAAAATAGCGGGCTTGGCCTTAAGCTTTGCGCGCTTTAATGTGCGCCGCCTTGGCCCCACATTTTTTCCGTTGGTTGAAGATGAAAATTGCTCAAGAAATCCGCGCGGGTAACGTGATCATGGTCGGCAAGGACCCAATGGTCGTCCAGAAGGCGGAATACAACAAATCCGGCCGCAACAGCGCCGTGGTCAAGATGAAGCTAAAGAACCTCCTCACCGAGGCGGCGAGCGAGACGGTGTACCGCGCCGACGACAAGTTCGAGGTCGTGGTGCTCGATCGCAAGGAGGCGACCTACTCCTACTTCGCCGATCCGATGTATGTGTTCATGGATTCGGAATACAACCAGTTCGAGGTCGAGCAGGACAACCTGGGCGATGCCATCCACTATATCCAGGATGGCATGACGTGCGAGGTCGTGTTCTATGATGGCAAGGCCATCTCGGTCGAACTCCCGAATTCGGTGGTGCGCGAGGTGATCTACACCGAGCCTGCCGTGAAGGGCGACACGTCCGGCAAGGTCATGAAGCCGGCCAAGATCAACACCGGATTCGAATTGCCCGTGCCGGCCTTCGTCGGGATTGGCGATAAGATCGAGATCGACACGCGTACCGGCGAATATCGCAATCGCGTCAAGTGAGCCGCGCGCGCTCGCGGGGTCGAAACGCGCACGCCCAGCCGGAACTGCCGCGCAGCCTCCCGGTGTGAAGGCAGCCGCGCCGATCGAATCGTCCTATGATGCCCGGTGCAGGCGCTGCACGCGGCTGGCGGCGTTTTTGGATCAGGTCAAAGCCGAGCATCCTGACTACTTCTGTGGGCCGGTCCCGCCCTTTGGCGACCCCAGCGCCCGGTTCTTGATCGTTGGCCTGGCGCCTGGTCTGCATGGCGCCAATCGGACCGGTCGTCCGTTCACCGGAGACTGGTGCGGACCATTGCTCTACTCCTCACTCTACCGCTATGGCTTTGCCACGAGGCCTGAAAGTGTCTCGGCCGATGATGATCTTGCGCTCTTGGACTGTCGCATCACCAATGCCGTGAAGTGCCTGCCACCAAAGAACAAGCCGGAACTCTCCGAGATCCGGACCTGCACGGGTTATCTGGCCTGGGAACTGGGGCACTCCAAGGACGTCCGGGTGATCCTCGCCCTGGGCACGATCGCCCATCAAGCAGTCGTCGAGGCGTTCGGCCTTCTGCGTCGCGATTATCCCTTTGGACACCATCAGCGTCACCGCCTGCCGGGCCAGATCGTGCTCTTTAACAGCTATCACGTGAGCCGCTACAATACCCAGACCAAGCGCCTGACCGAGTCGATGTTCCACGCCGTCCTCGGAGATGTCCGGGGGCTGCTCGCTTAGGCCGCGCGCGCAGTGACGGGGTGCACAAAGGCGGCAGCCCCAACCCCAACAGCCAGACGATGACGACTGAGACGCACGAACCGTTCGACCTGCGCGCTTATGTCGCGGCATTACCAGGCCTGCCAGGCGTCTATCGCTTCTACGATGCGGCAGGCACGCTGCTTTATGTCGGCAAGGCGCGCGACCTGAAGAAGCGGGTCTCGAGCTACTTCCAGAAGAACACTCACGCCCCGCGCACGGCCCACATGGTCGAGCGCGTCGCTCGCATTGCCACGACCACGACGCGCAACGAGGCCGAGGCGCTCTTGCTTGAGAACAACCTCATCAAGGCCGAGACGCCGCGCTACAACATACTGTTTCGCGACGACAAGTCTTATCCGTACCTGAAGATCACGGCGCACAATTATCCGCGCATGGCCTATTACCGCGGCGCAGTGGACCGGAAGAACCTGTACTTCGGACCCTTCCCGAATGCCTGGGCGGTCAAGCAGAGCATTCACATCCTGCAAAAGGTGTTTCTCTTGCGCACCTGCGAGGACACGGTGTTCGCGAATCGGTCGAGACCTTGTCTGCTCCACCAGATCAAGCGCTGCAGCGCACCGTGCGTCGGTTTGATCGACAGCGCGGCCTACGCCGCTGACGTCGCGAACGCCTCGCGCTTCCTACGGGGTCAGGCGAGCGAGGTGATGGTTGAGCTTCAGGGGCAGATGCAAGGCTTTGCAGAAGCGCTCGAGTACGAAAGAGCCGCCGCGATTCGCGACCAGCTCGGCTCATTGTCGCGGGTCTTGCAGCAACAAAGCATCGAGGTCGCCGGCGACGCGGACGCCGATATCGTCGCCGTGAAGATCGAGGGAGGCCGCGCCTGCGTGAACCTGGCCATGGTCCGCGGGGGGCGCCATCTGGGGGATCGCGCCTACTTTCCCACCCATGTGGAGCTCGTGAGCAGCATCTCCGAGCGACCGATCGAGGAGGAGGTTCTGGAAGCCTTCATGATCCAGCACTACGTGGAACGCTTTGTCCCCGGTACGATCGTGATGAACCAGAACCTCGAGGCGCCGGATCTCATCGAATTGCTCGAAGTCCAATGCGGACATCGGATCCAGCTGGTTCACCAACCACAGAGTCAGCGCCGCGCCTGGCTCGACATGGCAGAGCGCAACGCGGGCCTGGCGCTCGCGCGCCTTCTGGCCGAGGAAGGTTCGCAGCAGGCCCGCACGCGCGCGCTCGCTGAGGCGCTCGGCCTTGAGGCCGAGAAAGGCGATCTGGCCGAGATTCGCGTCGAATGCTTTGACATCAGCCATACCGCCGGCGAGGCGACCCAGGCCTCCTATGTCGTCTTCCATCATCACGCCATGCAGTCCGGGGAGTATCGGCGCTACAACATCACCGGTGTTGCGCCCGGTGACGACTACGCCGCGATGCGTCAGGTGCTCTCGCGGCGCTATGAGAAGGTCGTCCAGGCCCAAGGAGTGCTGCCCGACGTGGTGCTCATCGACGGCGGTCGGGGTCAGGTGGAGGTGGCCCGTCAGGTCTTCGAGGAACTGGGTCTGGACACGGACCTCCTCGTGGGCGTGGCCAAGGGCGAAGATCGCAAGGTCGGCCTTGAGACCTTGATCTTTGCCGATGGGCGCCCACCGCTCGTCCTTGGCAAAGAGTCGCCAGCACTGATGCTCATCGCCCAGATCCGCGATGAGGCCCATCGCTTTGCCATCACGGGAATGCGCGCCAAGAGGGGCAAGACGCGCACAACGTCTCGTCTGGAGGAGATCGAGGGCATTGGCGCGAAGCGCCGGCAGCGCCTTCTGGCCCGCTTCGGGGGCATCCGCGGCGTGATCGCGGCCACCGTGGACGAGCTGGCGAGCGTCGAGGGGATCTCGGACCAGCTGGCCGAGGAAATCTACCGTCAGCTGCACTAGGCAACTGGGGTACAAGCCAGACGCTATAATCGGGGTCCGCCTGTGCGCCGGTGCGCGGCAGCGATGGCCTTCATGCCCTTTAATCTCCCCATCTTTCTGACATGGCTGCGCATTATCCTGATCCCGCTGGTCGTCGGTGTCTATTATTTGCCGACCAGCTGGCTCAGCGTGTATCAACAGAATCTGATTGCCACCGTCATCTTCGTCGTGGCCGCGCTCACCGATTGGCTCGACGGGTGGCTCGCCAGGCGGCTCGACCAGACCTCGCGCTTTGGGGCCTTTCTCGATCCGGTTGCCGACAAGCTCATGGTGACTGCGGCACTGCTGGTCTTGCTGGAGCTGCAGCGCATCAATGCCGCGCTCGCCCTCATCATCGTCGGGCGCGAGATCACGATCTCGGCGCTACGTGAGTGGATGGCACAGATCGGGGCCTCGAAGAGCATCGCGGTCAATTCCTTGGGCAAGTTCAAGACCATCCTGCAGATGGTGGCGATCCCGATGCTGCTCTTTAATCACTGGTTTCTGTTTTTCGACAGCGGCTGGCTCGGAACGCGCCTGGTTTATGTGGCTGCAGTACTGACCGTCTGGTCGATGCTCTACTACATGAAGCTGGCCTGGCCGCAGATCCGGGCCAATTCCGAAGGCGAGCCGTGACGAGAACGCCATGATCGTCGCTCTGATCCCGGCCGCCGGAGTCGGAACGCGCATCGGCGGGGACCTGCCGAAGCAATATCAGCTGCTTGCCGGTCGGCCTCTTCTGGCCTATTCGATCGAGGCCTTTGCCGCCTCGGCCGAGATCAGCGCGATCTACGTCGTCGTTGCACCCGCAGACCAGAGCTTTGGTGGGGTGGCCCTGTCGGCTCGCGCCGAGGCTCTGACACGCACGCTCCCGGTGGGCGGCGCGAGCCGTCACGAATCGGTGCTCAATGGGCTCGAAGCGCTGGCCAAGGAGCTCGACCCGGCTGACTGGGTCCTGGTCCATGACGCGGCCCGGCCCGGCCTCACGGCGGCGCTGGTTGCACGCCTTTTGGCGGCCCTTCTGCAAGACCCGGTGGGTGGGCTCCTGGCCTTGCCGGTGGCCGACACGCTCAAGGCCGAGCGGGCCGATGGCAAGGCAGCCACAGTCTCGCATACGGTCGACCGGGCGGGCCTGTGGCAGGCCCAGACCCCTCAGATGTTCCGCTTTGGACTGTTACGCGAAGCGCTCGCTGGTGCCCTTAAGGCGAATCGTCCGGTGACCGATGAGGCCAGTGCGATCGAGGCTCTTGGATTCGCGCCGCGCCTCGTACGGGGCAGTCCGAGCAATTTCAAGGTAACCTATCCTGAGGATCTGGAGCTCGCCGAGAAGCTCCTCAAAGGGCAGTGAACACCATGGGTTATCGCATTGGACAGGGTTTTGATGTGCACCAGCTGGTGGCCGGCCGGCCTCTCATCATCGGTGGTGTGCCCATCGAGTTTCCGAAAGGACTTCTCGGCCATTCGGATGCCGATGTGCTGCTGCATGCGATCACTGATGCGCTTTTGGGTGCAGCCGCGCTCGGAGACATCGGACACCACTTTCCCGACACCGACCCAGACCATCGGGGGGCCAATTCGCTTGGGCTTCTGGCGGCCGCCGCGGTCAAGGTCCGCGAGGCCGGGTTTGCGATCGGCAACATCGACGCAACCATCATTGCCCAGGCGCCGCGCATGGCGCCGCATATCCCCCAGATGGTGATCAATATTGCAAAAGCGCTCGATCTTGCTCCCGGGCACGTCAATGTGAAGGCAAAGACTGCGGAGAAGCTCGGATTCGTAGGGCGTGGCGAGGGCATCGTGGCCGAGGCGATCGCCCTCCTTGGCGATAAGTCCTAAAGCACCGGGGGCGCACCTTCGGCGCTTAACACAAGCGCTGCGGCCTGGACCACCGCTGCGATGCGGCCGATGTCGCGCAGATTCTTGCGGTCCGTGCCTTCGCTCTTGAGTAGCGCATAGTGCGAGGCCACGCAGTAGCGGCACTTCCCGATGATGCTCGCAGCGAGCGCATACATCTCGAACTGGCTCTCGGAGACCCCTGCGTGCTTGCCGGCAGGCGTCATGTGCAGGTGCGTGGGCATCGAGCGCAGTTCGCCGTCGTCGGTCATCTCCACATAGGGATACCAGGCGTTGTTCATGCCCATGAGCGCCGCCGCGGAGAGGGCTGCCGTCTCGACGGGGGCAGAAAGGCGCTTGGAGTTGCGGATCGCCTCGACGAGCGGTCGGCAACGAGAGGCGAACGCAGCAGCCAGTGCAACGGCCAGGGCATCGGATTCTTCGAGACTCGACTGGCCAATCGTCGCCTCCAGATTCGTGCGAATATCCTTGGCGTACTCGGGCATCTGTGCTTTGATCGGTTCGAGAAAGTCCATCTGAACTCCTTGGCGAATCCTGCCGGTCTGCCGATGTGGGCTGTTCTCATCGATTATAGGGTCTGTAGACGTCACTGCCGTCACAGTCGTGCAGAGAGGACCCGTCGCGCCCCACGGTCGCGCTCGCAAACGAGTGGGTGCGAGGCGTTCAGGCAACGCATCGTCGGGCCAGAAAAAAGGATGGCAGGAGATCGACATGAGGAACATATTGCATCTTCCTCGTGAGATTGCTCACCGCTTGGTCGCGCGATCCAACTGCGTAACACACTATCATCTAACGAAAAGTAATGGGCAATTTCTATCAAAATCCGTGGCGCTCCGCGGGCAGGGCAGCCCCTTTTGGCAGTTAGAGAAAATTTATGGGTCGCATTGAAAATAGTTATTTGCCCCTCTCTGGGCGATGAAGCCACAATGCGCTCGCCAACTCAACGACTCTACCTGTCTTCTGACGGGCAAAAAAGGGCCCCGAATCGCTAGGCGGGGTAGGTTTATCAACCAACTGGAGAAGCAAATATGGCGCACCTTAAGGGATCCAAGACCGAAGAGAATCTGAAAGCCGCCTTTGCCGGCGAGTCACAGGCCAACCGCCGCTATTTGTACTTCGCAAACAAGGCCGACATCGAAGGTCAGAACGATGTGGCTGCCCTGTTCCGCTCGACCGCTGAAGGGGAAACCGGTCACGCCCATGGGCACCTCGAGTATCTGGAGAGCGTTGGCGATCCTGCCACGGGACTGCCGATCGGTTCGTCGCGCCAGAATCTGGCCGCAGCCGTCGCCGGTGAAACCCATGAGTACACCGACATGTATCCGGGCATGGCCAAGACCGCGCGCGACGAAGGATTTGACGAGATTGCCGACTGGTTCGAGACTCTGGCCAAGGCCGAGCGCAGCCACGCGAACCGCTACCAGAAGGCGCTCGACGCCCTGGTCGATTAAGCCTGCCGCGCAGGTGCCGGAATCCGGGGCGCCCGCCCCGGAGCGGTTGCCCCGGTGTGGCTGCCCCGAGGGTGCGCAGTGCCCTCTCGGTTGGAGGGTGAAACCCGGTTTCCAAAAGAGGGTCGGCAATGCAGGAAGGTAATCTCGAAGCACCCACCCGGCATCCGCTGGACTGGGTCTCGGAATCGTTTTACGACCAGCACTCGCTCAATGTGGAACTCGAGCGGGTCTTCGACATCTGTCATGGCTGCCGGCGCTGCGTGTCCCTGTGCCAGGCGTTTCCGACGCTCTTTGACCTCATCGATGCGACCGAGGATGGCGAGGTGCACGGCGTCGCAAAGAAGGACTATGACGCGGTCGTCGACCAGTGCTACCTGTGCGATATCTGCTATGTGACCAAGTGTCCTTATGTGCCGCCCCATCCGTGGAATGTGGACTTCCCCCACCTGATGCTGCGCGCCAAGGCGGTCCAGTTCAAAGCGGGCCAGGCAAGCTTGGGCGATGCCGTTTTGTCCGACACCGACCGCCTGGGTCATTTCGCAGGCATTCCGATCGTGACCCAGGCGGTCAATGCGCTGAACCACACCAAGCCGGTGCGCAGGCTCCTCGAATCGATGCTGGGCGTCGATCGCAGGGCCTGGCTGCCGGACTTCGCCCGCCGGAAGTTCCTGTCCGTGGCCCCCAAAGGTCCGAGTTCGGCACCCCGGCCTGGGGCGAGCACTCCGGGGAAGGTTGCGGTCTATGCGACCTGTTACGTCAATTTCAACGAACCGGGCATCGGGCTTGATCTGCTTGCCCTCCTAGACCACAACGACATCCCCTATGTGCTCGTGGACAAGGCGGCCTGCTGCGGCATGCCGTTTTTCGAGCAGGGTAATCTGGATGCCGTGGCGGGCAAGAAGGAAGAGAACATTCCTCGTCTGGCTGCGCTCGCCCGCGAGGGTTATGCGATCTTGGCGCCGATCCCCAGTTGCACGCTGATGTACAAGCAGGAGTTGCCCTTGATGTTTCCTCTCGATGCCAACACGCAGCTCGTCAAGGACTCCATGTGGGACCCCTTCGAATACCTGATGGCGCGCCACCGCGATGGGCTCTTAAAGACCGACTTCGCCAAGCCCTTGGGCACGGTCGCTTATCAGGTTCCGTGTCACCTCCGCGTGCAGAAGATCGGCAAGAAGACCGCCGAGGTCCTTCAGCTCGTGCCCGGAACGACGCTTAAGGTCAGCGAACGCTGCTCGGGACACGCCGGGACCTATGGTGTGAAAAAAGCCTTCCACGACGCCGCCATGAAGGTCGGCAAGCCCGTCTTTAAGGCGATCGCCGAGGCGCAGCCTGACTATATCTCCTCGGATTGCCAGCTTGCCGGGCACCATATCGAACAGGGAATTGGTCTGGCGTTTGACGCGGCACCCGAGCTCGCGCATCCTTTGACGCTACTGCGTCGCGCCTACGGCATCTGAGCCAACGCCCAGTCTGTCCTCCTCCCAGCCGAGGTTTTCCATGACCATCACCCGCGATTCCCTTCTGACCCTCGAGGCGTACTCGAAAGCCCGCAACCAGCTGCGCGCCGAGGTCATCTTGCACAAGAAGACGCGCACCTTGCATCTGGGTAATCACGTGACGCTTCTGTTCGAAGATGAGAAGACTGTGCGCTACCAGATCCAGGAGATGCTGCGCATCGAGAAGATCTTCGATGAGCAAGGCATCGAGTCAGAGCTCCAGGCCTACACGCCGCTCGTGCCGGACGGCTCGAACTTCAAGGCCACCTTGCTCATCGAATATGGCAACGAGTCGGAACGACGCATTGCGCTGGGGAAGCTGATCGGCATCGAGGATCGGATGTTCATCCAGGTCGAAGGACAGGGCCGCGTCTACGCGATCGCCGACGAGGATCTGGATCGGGAGAACGACGAGAAGACTTCGGCAGTCCACTTCGTGCGCTTTGAACTGACCGGCGCGATGAAGACGGCGCTAAAGAACGGCGCTCAGATGATGGTCGGCTGCGACCATCCCAACTATCCGGCCCACATCGAGGAATTGCCGCCCGAATTTCTCGCGGCCGTCCTGCAGGATCTGCGCTAGGGGGCGGGTCTCGCGGGAAAGACCAGACGCGCCGTCAGACCCTCACCCAGAGCAGAGCGCAGCTCGAAGCGCGCGCCGTGGCGCTGGGCGATGCGCTCGACGATCGCCAAGCCCAACCCTGCGCCACTGGCTTGTCCCCGCGCGTGATCAAGACGCGTGAAAGGGCGCTTGAGTCGCTCGAGCTGCGCCTCCGGGATTCCCGGTCCATGGTCACGCACCTCCAAGACCGGCCCTTGCTCATTGCGCACCGTAAGCTCGACCCGGGCAGAGGTATCCCCGTCGCGGCGCCCGTAGCGGCGCGCGTTTTCGAGCAGATTCTGCAGCACCCGCTGCAACTCGGTTCTCTGGCCATACAAGGGCCGAGTCGTCTCGATATGCACGGTCAATTCGAGATCGGCACTGGGGGACAGATTGGTCACGTATTCCCGCACCAGTTCGTCCAGAGCGATCTCGCCAAAGCCGCCTGCTGCGTTCAAGGGACGGGCATAGTCGAGGAACTGGCCGATGATCGTATCCATCTGTTCGACGTCGGCCGTCATGGCTTCACGCGTGCCCGCATCGAGCGGATTCAATTCGATCTCAAGGCGCAGCCGCGTAAGCGGCGTGCGCAGGTCATGGGAGATGCCGGCCAGAAGCAGCGCCCGATCGGCCTCGATGCGCTCCAGTTCATCGACCATCGCGTTAAAGCTGGCATTGGCCTGACGAATCTCACGAGGACCGCTTTCAGGCAGGGGTGTGGGGCGCAGACCGCGGCCGATCGCCACTGCTGCACTCGCCAAGCGCTTTAACGGAAGATTGATGAGACGGCTGATGATGACCGCCCCCAAGAGCGAGAGGGCGAGCGCGACCACGCCCCAGCCGAGCCACTGCACGCGCGGCAGGGTCTCAAGACGGGTCGGATCGAAGGCGACCCAGTAGCCGTCCTCATCGATGAAAAAGCTGACCCAAAGGCCCGGCTGATTGTTCACCAGCAGGGAAAGCTTCGTGTCGCTACCGAGCTTCGCGTGGACATACTGCTCGATGATCCGTAAGAAGGGTTCGTTGGGCAGGGGCTCGATCTGGTCTTCAGGCTCCAAGCTGTAGATCCGGATCCCTTCGTTTTGCGCCAGGTCCAAAAGGAGCGCGCGCCTTTTCTCCGGATCCGAATGAATCAACGCCGAGCGGGTCAGGTTGACGATGGAGACAACCAGCTGGGCCGCCTGCTGGGCCCTCGGGGAGCGTTCGAGAATGCGAAAACTCTGATACCAGGCACCTAGACTCGCGCCGATCAGAATCGCAATCAGGAAGAAGGTTCGCCAGAATACCCCGCCGGGTCCGCGCTCGACTGGCGCGGGGGATTCAGGGTCGAGAATGTGCGTCGGGCTCGGCGCGGTGTTCATCGGCGGCAGGGCGGTCATCCGGAATGAAAACGTATCCCAGGCCCCAAACCGTCTGGATGTAGCGTGGATTGGAAGGATCCGGCTCGATCAGTTTGCGCAGCCGAGAAATCTGGACGTCCAGGCTCCTGTCGAACACCTCATACTCGCGCCCGCGCGCCAACTCCATCAGTTTCTCGCGCGACAGCGGTTGGCGCGGATGGCGCGCGAAGGCCTTCATGACGGCGAATTCTCCGGTCGTCAGGGACTTGGTCTCACCGTTTTGTTCAAGAGTGCGCGTCTTCAAGTTCAACACATACGGACCGAAGGAGAAGGTCTCGAGATCCGCCGCAGGGGCCCCTGGAGCTTCAGGCGCACCGCGACGACGCAGGACTGCGTGGATCCGAGCGACCAATTCGCGGGGATTGAAAGGTTTGGGCAGATAGTCGTCGGCACCCAACTCCAATCCAATGATACGATCTACCTCGTCGCCTTTGGCCGTCAGCATGATGATGGGCGTGGGGTCGTTTGCCCCGCGCAGTCGCCGGCAGATCGTCAGGCCGTCCTCGCCCGGTAGCATCAGATCCAGCACCAACATGTCGAAGCGCTCCCGGGTCCAGAGCTTGTTCATCGACGGGCCGCTTTCGGCGAGAAACACGTTAAAGCCCTGCTCACTGAGATAGCGACGCAACAGGTCACGTAGTCGCTGGTCGTCATCGACGATAAGAACTTTGAAGGGGGCGGGCTGAGCCATGCGCGCATGGTAATGCCCCGATTCGTTTCTTGTCACGCTTCGTGCGTACGAATCGGAGCAAGGGAAACAAAGTGTTACAAAGTGGCCACGTTTGCAACCCCCGCTATAAGTCCGGCGGCATAACATTCATCGACGAACTGCACGGGCAGTTCCTGCTCTCCACTGGCGCTCACCAAGATAATGCAAGGTCCCCTGTTCCGGCTCATCCTCATCGTTGGGGTTGCCGTACTCCTCTTGATGGCCGGAGTCGCGTCGGCGCGTGGACGACCGGCCGGCCATCCGTCGCCGGCGGCGCGCCCGA
>CAJCID010000226.1 GCA_903970305.1 Rhodospirillales bacterium
CGAGCGCAGCCTGATGTCGACCTCGGCGATGCTCTGGGAGGGCGCGTCGTACAACAACGGCATCCTGCCCTTCAAACGCGGTATCTTGGGCGAGTCCTACGTCGTCGCGGGCGATGTGAGCGTGGGGGCCCGGATCAAGAACCCGGTCCCGGTGGACGAGCATCTGACCGCCATGGGCATCTTGCCCTCCTTGCAGGCGCTGCCCGCCTGGGAGACGGTGCCGCCGGCCGACGTGTTTCGCGTCTTTGAACGCGGCGGGCGCGTCATCAGCAGCCAGTTCCCCGAGATCGGCCAACCCAACGGCAGCGGCGAGCTGCAGGCGCTCGACGAGCCCGGCCGTCCCGACATCCGCCAGTCCAACCGGGGACCCGGTACGGGCAGCCGCATCTCGGTGCCGGTCCTGAACCTGACCAAGACGCGCTTGAACGATCCGCACTTGTGGTTTCTGGGCACCAACGAGCAGCCTGGCGACTACCGTTCCTCAGGCTGCACGGCCTGCCACGCGGTCTATGCGAACGACCGTGATCCGCTGCACTCAGGCTCCTACGCGCAGTTCGGTAACGAAGGCCTGTCTCAATCGAGCGATCCGACCATCCCGCACGACGAGCCGGGTCATCCGCTGCAGCACGTCTTCACCCGCTCGATCCCGTCGTCGCAGTGCATGGTCTGCCACATGCATCAGCCCAATGTCTTCGTCAACAGCTTCTATGGCTATACGATGTGGGACTACGAATCCGACGCAAGGGCGATGTGGCCGAAGGAGCAGAAGTATCCGAGCTCAGCTGAGGCGCGCGCCATCCTGGACCGCAATCCCGAGGAGGCCGCGATCCGCGGTCTGTGGGGCGATCTGGAATTCTCCAAGCACGTCTCGGAGCTCAACCCGACGCTAAACGACACACAGTTCGCCGACTACCACGGTCATGGCTGGAACTTCAGGGCCGTCTACAAGCGCGATCGCCATGGCACTCTCTTGGATCAGGACGGCGCCCCGGTTGATGACCAGGATCCGGCCAAATTCAAGAAGGCCGTGCACCTGACCTCGGTGCACCTGGATCTGGGCTTTGCCTGCGTGGATTGTCACTTCGCCCAGGACATGCACGGCAATGGCCACATCTACGGCGAGGTCGCCGCGGCCATCGAGATCGATTGCCGCGACTGCCATGGCACGGCCACCACCTATCCGACCCTGTTTACTTCGGGCCCTGCGGCCCGGCCCGGCGGGATGGACATGCGCCTGTTGCGCACGCAAGACGGGCGGCGGCGCTTCGAGTGGCGCGACGGCAAGCTGTACCAGCGCTCGGCGCTCGATCCCGACAAGGAATGGGAGGTGACTCTCGTCAAGGACACCGTCACCCCGGGCAATCCGAAGTACAACGAGAAGGCCGCGCGCGCCAAGCTGATGTACGCGGGCGCCCCGGGCCGGGCCGGGCAGTGGGGACCGGGCGCAGAGGCCTACGCCCATTCGGATGACAAGATGACCTGCTACACCTGCCATCTGTCGTGGACCACGACCTGCGCGGGCTGCCACCTGCCCATCCAAGCCAACGCGAAGACCGAACGGCACCACTACGAGGGTGGGGAGAGCCGCAACTTCGCCACTTACAACCCCGAGGTCGCGCGCGACGACGCCTTCCAGCTGGGCGTGCACGGAGCGGTGAAGGGCTCGCGCATCGCGCCCGTCCGCTCGAGTTCGGCGCTGGTCCTCTCGTCGACCAACATCAATCGGGAACACATCTATATCCAGCAGCCCCCGGTGTCCGCCTCAGGCTTTTCTTCGCAGGCCTTTGCCCCGCACTATCCGCACACCGAGCGCAAGACCGAGACCAAGACCTGTTCGGACTGCCATGTCTCAACGCTCGAGGACAACAACGCGATCATGGCGCAGTTGCTCCTGCAGGGGACGAATTTCCTGAACTTCGTGGGCTACAACGCCTGGCTTGGCGAGGCCTCGCATGTCGAGGCCGTACAGGTCACCGAATGGGACGAACCGCAGGCCGTGATCGGCAGCTTCCTGCACCGCTTTGCCTACCCGGACTGGTATGCAGCCCACCTCGCTCGCCAGCGCGAGCTGCCCGTGGCGCATGATCACAGCGCGCCCGACGCGGTGCGCTGCCTGCAGCTGCGCGGCGAATACCTGTACGCGGCCGAGGGAGAGGGCGGCCTGCGGGTCTTGGATGTCGCATCGATCGCGAACAAGGGCTATTCGGAACGGATCGTGACCGCCCCGTTCTCGCCCCTCGGGCAGGACACCCATATCGCGTCCTCGAACGCGACCTGCGTTGCGCTTCCGACCAACCAGCCGATCGCGCCGCTACGCAACCAGGGGCCCTTGATGCGCGAGGTCAACCAGGAGCAGCCCTTTGCCGCGATCTACCACTACGCCTTCGTCACCGACGCCAAGGAAGGCCTGATCGTGGTCAATGTCGATACGTTGGGCGACGGTGATCCAGAGAACAACTTCCTAAAGCGCGCGTCCACCTGGAACGAGGGCGGTGTCCTCGATGGTGCGCGACATATCGTCGTGGGCGGCAATATCCTCTATATCTCGGCACAGCGCGGCCTCGTGGTCGTGGATGCGACCGATCCGCTGAAGCCCAGGCTGCTCGCGGTCCTGCCGCTGCCGGACCTGCGCGCGGCGGCACTCCAGTTTCGCTACCTCTTTGTCACCGATGCACGCGGCCTGGAGGTCGTCGATGTGACCCATCCCGAGGCGCCTGTCCTCGTTCCGGGCGCAAAGGTGCCCTTTGCCAACGCCAACCGGGTCTATGTCGCGCGCACCTATGCCTACGTCGCCGCAGGCTCCCAGGGCCTGGGTATCGTCGATGTGGAACGTCCCCGCTCGCCACGGCTTGTCAATCTATTTACCGCCGAAGGCGCGTTGAACGACGCCCAGGACGTGATTGTCGCCTCGACCAATGCCTCGCTGTATGCTTACGTGGCGGACGGCAGGAACGGCCTGAAGGTCCTGCAGTTGACCTCGCCCGACTCGCAGCCGAAGTTCTATGGATTCTCGCCGGAACCCAAGCCGGAACTGATCGCCTGGAAGGCGACGCGCTCGGCGGCTCTGGCCCTATCCAAGGGGCTCGACCGCGACCGGGCGGTCGACGAGACCGGCGGGCAGATCGCGGTCTTCGGGCGCGTGGGTGCGCGACCTTTCACGCAGGCGGAGATGGAGAAGTTCTACCTGAATCCGGACGGATCGGTCTGGACTGTCAGCGACACCGTGGACCGGTCCGGCTTCGTTCCGAAAGCGCAGGCCGCGCGTATTGAGGCAAAAAAATGAAGTGGCTCTGGCGGTACGAGCGCTCGAAGGAAGTCAGGCACCTTGGCGCACGCCAATGGGGCGTCGCGCTGGCACTGGCCTGGCTGGCCGCGGTTCCGGCGCACACCGATGCTGCCGAGAAGGTGCCCGAGCGGGCGCCCGAGAACCCCGTCTTACCCTACCGCTCGCCGGACCATACGCTGGGGACCGTCAACTGTGCAAGCAGCACCTGTCATGGTTCGATCTCGGAATTTCGCGATTCCAAGGTGTTGCAGACCGAATACGTGACCTGGTCGCGTCTGGATAAGCACACGCGGAGCTACCAGGTCCTGGAGAACGCCCAATCGCTGCGCATCGCCAAGAATCTGGGACTGCCGGCCCCACCTGTGCAGTCGGCCCTGTGCCTGGACTGCCATGCGCACAATGTGCCGGTGGAGCTGCGCGGTGCGCGCTTTAAACTCTCCGACGGCGTCGTCTGCGAGTCCTGTCATGGGCCGGCTGAGCGCTGGATCAAGACCCATCTGGAACCCGATCCGAGCCATGCGCGCAACATCGAGGCAGGGCTCTACCCGACTGATCTGCCCATCGCTCGAGCGCGCTTGTGCCTGTCGTGCCATTTTGGCAATGCCGACAAGCTCGTCACGCACCGCCTGATGGGCGCCGGCCATCCGCGCTTAAGCTTTGAGCTGGAGACCTTCTCGATGATCGAGCCCGCCCACTTTCGTCTGGCCAAGACGATGGACTCCGACACCATGCGCTGGGACGGCGTGAAGATCTGGGCGATCGGCCAGGCGCTGGCCGTCTCCGAGACCATGTCGATCCTTCTTGATCCGAAACGCGGTCATGATGGCGTATTTCCGGAACTCGTCCTTTTCGACTGCCATGCCTGTCATCATCCGATGTCCGAAGAACGCTGGAAACCCCACACCGAGTTCGGTCTCCGCCAAAGCCCGGGAATCGCGCGCATCAACGATTCGAATCTGTTGATGATGCGCGTGATCGCGCGCCAGATCGATCCGGCGCTCGGCCAACGCGTCACAGCCCAGGCGGCACGCCTGCAGGCGGCCAGCGCCGGGCAGGGCGACTTGGACGACGAGGCCAGGGCCTTGCAGCGCTTAGCCGAGGACGTTGCGGTACGCATCGACCAGACGAGCTTCTCGGCCGCCTTCCTCAAAGGGGTCGCGATCGGGCTCATCGACGAAGGCTTAAGCGGCAATTACTCGGACTACGCCGGTGCCGAGCAGGCGACGATGTCGATCGGCAGTGTCGTCGACTACATCAACCGGCAGCACCTGCTCGCAGCGCCCGGGGCAGTGAACCAGTCGCTCGGCCGCCTGAACGCGACACTGGTCAATGACGAGCACTATCGTCCGGCGGACTACGAGATGCAATTGCGGGGCCTGCGCACGCTCTTGGTGCGCCAGGCCGTATCTTCCATCGGTTCTGTCAGTAGGCAATAGCAATGGGCGCAGCCTTCCAAATCGTCGTGATCGGCTCAGGACCCAGCGGACTCTCGGCGGCAGGACATGCCGCCGAGCTCGGCATATCCCACGTCCTGCTCGAGGCCAGTCCGCACCCTGCGGACACCATC
Organism: Rhodospirillales bacterium; assembly: GCA_903970305.1. Lineage (GTDB taxonomy): Bacteria > Pseudomonadota > Gammaproteobacteria > Burkholderiales > Burkholderiaceae_D > BOG-994. Next base: position 4,854 of record CAJCID010000226.1, read on the forward strand.
TACAAGTACCAGAAGGGCAAGCATGTGATGGCCGAGCCGGGCGTTCTGCCGCTGCGCAGCCCGATGCCGTTTACGGCCGGCACGCGCGAGAACATTCTCGATGCCTGGGACCGGGAACTCAACAAGCTCAAGGTCAACATCCGTTACGACTCGGAGGTCGTGGCGATCGAGGGGGCCAAGGGCGACTTTCGCATCAAGCTGGCCACGGGTGAGGTGATCCAGGGAGCACACGTGGTGCTGGCGGTCGGCCTGCAAGGGAACCTGCGCAGGGTGGGGGTGCCCGGGGACGATCATCCTCTCGTGCAGTATCAGCTCGACGATCCACTGGCCTTCGAGGACGAGACCATCCTCGTCATCGGTGCTGGCGACGCGGCCATCGAGAACGCCTTGGCGCTGGCAGAACAGAACCGCGTCATCCTCATCAACCGCAATGACGAGTTCGCCCGCTGCAAGGAGGGGAACCTGAACCAGATTCTCGCAGCCATCGAGGATGGCCGCGTGGAATGCCGCTACGGCACGCGCGCCGAATCGATCGAAGCGATCGGCGCAAGCGCAGAGAACCAGAAACCCTTGCGCTTTCAATGTCGCACCCAGCAGGGCCTGGATGCGCTCGCGTGCGATCGCATCATCGCCCGACTGGGCGCGACCCCGCCGCGCAAGCTCGTCGAGAGTTTCGGGGTCAAGTTCCCCAGCAAGGACCCGGCGGCCGTACCCCAGCTTTCGGAGCACTACGAGTCGAACGTTGCGGGCCTGTACATCGTCGGGGCGCTCGGGGGCTACCCCCTCATCAAGCAGGCCATGAACCAGGGCTACGAGGTCGTCGAGTACATCCTGGGCCGCCCCGTGGAGCCGGCCGACGAGCCGCTGCTCAAGGCCAAGTTCGCCAACTTCCAAAGGGCCAAGAACGTCACCCATGGGCTGGCCATCCTGCGCATGAATGTGCCGATCTTCGCCGAGCTGACCACACTGCAGCTGCGCGAGTTCATGCTCGACAGCGAGATCCATACGCCGCGCAAGGACGCGACGATCTTTACGCGCAACGACTACACGAACAGCTTCTTCTCCATCATCGAAGGAGAGGTCACGATCCATACGCACAGCACTTCGGGCGCCGAGCAGCTCGTCAGTCTGAAGAGCGGCGAATTCTTTGGCGAACTCGGACTCATCTCCGGACGGCGGCGCTCGGCCACGGTGACAGCAGGCCCGGGCTGCGTGCTCGTCGAGACGCCAAGGCGCTCGATGCTCAAACTCATCGCCTCGGTCGAATCGGTGCGGCGCATTCTTGACGAGGTTGCCCTAAAGCGCCTGGTACGGACCTATCTGGCCCCCTCGATCCCCGAGGACGATCTGAGCTTTCTGGTGGAAGGCGCGGTGCTCAAGCGCTATGCGGCAGGTGAAGTCGTCTTCGAAGAAGGCGATGCCGCCGACGGCCTCTACTTGATCCGGCGGGGCTCGGTCACCGTCTCGCGCGAATTCGGGGGTCGCGAAGTGGTGCTCTCCTACGTGGCGGCCGGCAACTTCGTGGGCGAGATGGCGCTCACCTCGAACGCGCCACGGTCGGCTACGATCCGTGCTGCCGTGTACACCGAGGCCATCATGCTCGAGGCCGAGCGGGTCACTGAAGTGATGGCGCGCAACACACTCGTGCGCAGTGCCGTCGAAGCGAGCCACTTGGATCGGATCCGAAGCAATGAGGCGCTCTCATCGGCCGGCGATTTCGGCAGCCTCATCTCCTTTCTGGTCAAGCAGGGCGTGGGCGAAGCCACGGACGTGCTCCTGATCGATCAATCGCTTTGCATCCGCTGCGACAACTGCGAGAAGGCCTGCGCCGACGTACACGACGGCACCTCGCGATTGAACCGCGAAGCCGGACCGAGCTACGCCGAGATCCACGTGCCCACCTCGTGCCGCCACTGCGAGCATCCGCACTGCATGAAGGACTGCCCACCGGATGCGATCCACCGCAGTTCGACCGGCGAGGTCTATATCACCGATGCCTGCATCGGCTGCGGCAACTGTCAGCAGAACTGCCCCTATGGCGTGATCCAACTCGCCGCGCAGCGCAAGAAACGGCATCGTCCGAGCCTGTTCTCGTGGCTGCTCTTGGGACTTGGACCGGAGCCGGGCGTCGAGCCCAAGGCCAAAGGCAAGGATCTCGCCAAGAAAGCGGTCAAATGCGACATGTGCCAGAACCTGCCCGCCGGGCCCGCCTGCGTGTCCGCCTGTCCAACCGGGGCGGCCATGCGCGTGAGTCCCGAGGGCTTCATGCGCTATGCCGATGCCGAGGACTGAGGATCTTCCGAATCGATCGATGCTTCCCAACCCTTGGAGCGAGCTAGGCATGAGCTGACTCGAGCAGCGCCTGCCAGCCCGACTCGATCCGCTGGATCACCCCCGGCAGGACCGCTGCGGAGACGCCGGGACTAAAGAGAAACCCCTGTCCTTCCGTGCAGCCCTGCTCGGAGAGCCACTCGAGCTGCCCGAAGGTTTCGACTCCTTCGGCGATGGTGGTCAGCTTGAGCGCCTCGGCCATGCGCACGATCGCCTCGGTCAGATTGCGCGAGTGGGGATCGCTCGTCAGACCCTCCGTGAACGACTGATCGATCTTCAGACACGTGAGCGGCAAATCGCGCAGATGAGACAGTGAGGAGTACCCCGTTCCAAAGTCGTCCAAAGAGGTGCAGATGCCAAGCTGTCGCAAGGCGAGCAAGACGCGGGTCGCAAAGCCCAGATCCTTCATAATGACCGACTCGGTCAATTCGATCTCCAGGGCACGCGCGGGCACGTTGAACTCGGCGAGCGTCGCGCCGATATCCGAGGCCAGAGTGCCCGTCATGACCTGCGCCATGGATACATTGATGGCCACCGGTAGATCGAGGATCCCTTCTCTTAGCCAATGCGCCTGAGCGGCGACGGCCGAGCGCAGCACCCATTTACCAATCTGCAGGATCAAATCGCCGCGCTCGGCGATCGGGATGAACACCGCCGGACCGATCTCCTCGCCGCGCAGATTGGTAAAGCGCAGCAACGCCTCCAGTCCGACGACCCGTCCGGTGCCCAGATGCACCTTGGGCTGATAGACGAGCGAGAATCGATCGTGGTCCAAGGCGAACTGCAGATCCCTCTCCAGCTCATAGGTCCCAAGCAGTGCGATTTCCAGAGCCGCGCTAAAGATCACCGATTGCGACCGACCGAGCTTCTTGGCTCGATAAAGGGCAAGGTCAGCGCGACGCATCAAGTCCGTTGCGTTGGTCCCGTGGTCGGGCGGGATGGCGATGCCGATCGAAATGCCCAGCTGCATCGACTCACCCTCGATATGAAAGGGGGCCCGTACCGCCTTGTGCAAGCGCTCCGAGATCGCCCTGGCCTGTCTCGCGTCGGCCGTCGGGATTTCTGCAATCAGCATGAATTCATCGCCGCCTAAGCGCGCCAGCGTGTCGCCTGGCCTGATCACCTCGGCCAGACGGACACTGAGCTCCTTGAGCAGCAGATCGCCCGCAGCATGGCTGCGCGTGTCATTGATCTTCTTGAAGTTGTCGAGGTCAATGAGCATGAGGGCCGCGTCATAGCGGCTCGCTCCCATCCGTTGATTCAGATTCTCCTCGAGCACGCGGCGGTTGTACAAACCCGTCAGATGATCATGATCCGCCCGCCACTTCAGCTCCTCTTCCAGTTTCTGGTTCAGGCGCACCCTGCAGATTTCGCTGAGAGCCCGCAACAGCCGCTGACAGGCCTCGGACTCGGCCCGCGACCAGGCGCGCGCGGTGCCGGCCACTCTTTCATTCCAGAGGGCGAAGGAGCGCCGCGGCTCGAGGCGCACGTCGCCGTTCTGGTCGGCCACAGCCTGTTTGGTTGGTGCGCCCGCCCAGTGCACCTCGATGGAGACCTCGACCCGGGTGAACGCACAGATTTCCCTGACGGCGCCGGGTTGCTGAGCGGCGAGAAGGCCCGCGGCAGCGGGTAGGAAGGTGAGGG
>CAJCID010000227.1 GCA_903970305.1 Rhodospirillales bacterium
TTTCTCGTGGCCGGTGCCTCGGGCTGGCTTTCGTCTGGCCCAAGCAACCTGGTTTGGGGCTCCTTTCGTGGCTTGGCCGGACCGGCTACACTCGGTCGATGATGAGGGCATTTCGAACCGATGGCGCCGCGACCTGGTTCGCGCTCCTGGCCATCGCCCTGTGGGCGGCACTCGCGTGGTTCGGTGTCGAGCTCGCCCTGCTGCCGCCGTTTCTCGTCGTCGGATGCGCGCTCTCGGTCGCGGGGCTCGTCAGTCTGCCGCTATGGATCCGGCTGCGCGTCTCGGGCAGAGCGCTGCTGCTGGGCACCTACGGGCTCTTCGGATTCCACTTTTTTCTGTTCATGGCGCTGCGCTATGCTCCGCCCTTGCCGGCCAATCTCATCAACTATCTCTGGCCGCTTTTCATCGTCGTGCTCGCCCCGCTTTTTGATGGGCGGGTGCGTCTGACCGCCCGCCACCTTCTGGCTGCGGCCCTGGGTCTTTTGGGAGCGGTGCTCGCCATGACGCAAAAGGGCGGCAACGAGTCCTTCAATTTCTCACAAGGTGCCCTCATGGGCTACGGCTTCGCGCTCGTCTCGGCGTTCATCTGGGCGACCTACTCGCTCTCGAGTCAGCGTCTGGGTCGGCGGACCGATGGCTTTCCAACCGCGGCCATCGGCCTTTCTTGCGCGGTCTCAGGGGTCCTTGCTCTCGTCTGCCATGCACTGCTCGAGACAACGCCCGCGGTCACGCAATTCGACTGGATGCTGCTTTTCCTTCTCGGACTAGGACCGATGGGCGGGGCCTTCTTCCTTTGGGATGCCGCACTCAAGCACGGCGATGCGCGCAGCCTCGGCAGCCTCGCCTATCTCACCCCATTGTGCTCGACGGCCCTGTTGAGCGTGACCGGTCATGGCCGGCTGGGCTGGTCCACGGGCGCGGCGCTCGTCTTGATCGTGGGCGGAGCCGTCCTCGGCAGCCGCGTGCCCCAAGCCTCAGGCCCCAACGCAGTCCCGTTGCAGAAGGACTTCTCCGAGCCTCTGAAGAACCCCGATGAGCGCGAAGCCTAAGCCGCCGGGCCTGGCTTTCCCCTCCTCTCGAGTGCATCGCGTGGCAAGCATGCGTCATCGATCCCCGCTTGGATTTGCTGCACGGGGGTGCCACTCAGAAGAACGGAAAGGGACCCGGGAAGCTGCCGATCGAGCTCGTGTGACTGATGAGTCCACTCTCTGGCGTCCACAGATGCAAGAGGCACGCCGCAGGGCCGATGTAGGAGCGCCCCCGCGCCCGATCGACGAGATCCAGTGCGATCTGCGTGGTCGTGCTCGGACAGGCCAGAACGATCGTTCCTGCCCAACGCCTCGCCATCGCCCGGTGCACATGCCCACAGAGCACCGCCTCGATGTTCTGGAATTGGCCGAGCACGTCAGCCAACGCCTCGTCATCGACGTAGCGATACGGATCGAGATAGGGAATGCCCGACAAGAACGGCGGATGGTGCATGAGGACGAGCGTGGGCTTGGCGCGGTTTTCGGAGAGCGTCGCCAAGAGCCAGTCGAGGCCCGTCTGGTCCAGGGCACCGTGGTGCGCTCCGGGGACGGTCGTGTCCAGGGCGACCAAGCGCAGCGCGTAATCATCCACGCAGTAGTGCAAAGGACCCGAGCGCGGCAGGTACGGATGGTCGGCAAAGCTGCGCCGAAAGTTTTCCCGCTCATCATGGTTGCCGGGCATGACGAGATAGGGCAGATCGAGCGCGCCAAGGAGAGCCCTCAGGTTGGCGTATTCGTCGGGGTCGCCCTCGTCGACGAGATCACCGGTCAGGACGACCAGATCGGGCCGCCGTTCCAGACCCCCGAGGTGCGTCAGCGCCTCGGTGAACATGCGATTGGAATCGGCCACGCCCTTGTAGAGTTCTCCGCGGGGCCGCACGTGGATGTCGGAGAGCTGGGCGATGAGCATGGGCACCTCCCTCAGGCCAATTGGCCCCAGAGGTCATGGCCATCGGCGCCCGAGATGCGCACCTTCACGAAGGCGCCCACCCGGACGGTCTCGCGATAGCGGGCGCGCTGGCTGATCGAAGTGGGCAGATCGATGAAGACGTTGCCGTCGATCTCGGGTGCATCGCCCTGTGAACGGGCGACCGCGCCCTCCGGGTTCAAGGCGTCGATCAAGACCGTCTGAACGGTGCCGACATGACGTTTCAGACGCCGCGCGCCGATCGGCTCTTGGACCGCCATGAAGCGGCTCTGACGTTCCTTGCGCAGCGCCTCGGGCAGAGCGCCCTCGAGCGTATTGGCGCTCGCTCCTTCGACAGGTGAATAGGCAAAACAGCCGACCCGGTCGAGCTCGGCCTCGCGCAGAAATTCCAGGAGGTAGTCGAACTCGGCCTCGGTCTCCCCGGGAAACCCGGCGATGAAGGTCGAGCGGATGGTCAACTCCGGGCAGGCGGCGCGCCAGGCACGGATCCGATCCAGGTTCTTCTCGCCGGAGGCGGGACGCTTCATGCGCTTGAGCACATCCGGATGCGCATGCTGGAAGGGGACGTCCAGATAGGGGAGCACCTTGTTTGCTGAGAGGAGGGGCAGGATTTCATCGACGTGCGGATACGGATACACGTAGTGCAGTCTGACCCAGACGCCCAGGCCGGAGAGCTCGCGGACCAGTTCGGTCATGCGCGTACGGATGGGTCGTCCGGCCACGAAGTCGGTGCGGTATTTGAGGTCGACGCCGTAGGCACTCGTGTCCTGGGAGACGACCAGGAGTTCCTTCACTCCGGCCTTCACGAGAGTCTCGGCCTCGCGCATCACCTCGCCGATCGGACGGGACACGAGATCGCCCCTCATCGAAGGGATGATGCAGAAGCTGCAGCGATGATTGCAGCCCTCGGCGATCTTCAGATACGCGTAGTGGGTCGGCGTGAGCTTGACCCCCTGCGGCGGCACCAGGTCGGTGAATGGGTCATGCAGCCGCGGCAGGTGCGCGTGCACCGCGTCCATGACCTCGGCCGTCGCGTGCGGCCCGGTCACCGCCAGCACGCGAGGATGCACGCCCTCGATGAGAGAGGCCCCTCTGGCGTCCTTCTTCGCACCAAGACACCCCGTCACGATCACACGGCCGTTCTCGGCCAAGGCCTCGCCGATCGCATCGAGCGATTCCGTGACGGCCGCATCGATGAAGCCGCAGGTGTTGACAATCACGAGATCAGCGCCCGCATAATCCTTGGCCGTGGCATACCCCTCGGCACGCAACTGCGTCAGGATCTGTTCGGAGTCCACGAGGGCCTTTGGGCATCCGAGGGAGATGAAACCCACGCGCGGGGCCTGGGTGGTGGTGTTCATGATGGAGTTCCCAAAATGCAAAGGGCGGATCGATTCCGCCCCCGATGACTGCATTTTAAGGCAAGCGCTACTTCTTCGGCTTTTCAGGCGTTCCCGGGAACGGAAAATTGCCGAACACGTTGCGGGTCTGGCTTTGCATCTGCTCTTGCATCTGCATGAACAGTTTCTTGCTCTGTTCGATGTAATTGCCCATCATGGTCTGGATCATCGGTGCCTGGCCGTTGATGAACTGGGTCCACATCTCGGGCCCAAAGCCCTTGCCGTCATAGAAGGCCTTGGATTGCTCCTGCAGCTTCGCCTGGATGTCGATGAAGGCCTGGATGTTCTTCTCCAGGTAGGTCCCCATCATCCCCTGCATCGCGTTGCCGTAGAAGCGGATGATGTGTCCGAGCATCTGCGAGGAGAACATCGGCACACCGCCCGATTCTTCCTCGAGGATGATCTGCAGGAGAATGCTGCGGGTCAAATCCTCGTTGCTCTTGGCGTCCACGACATGGAATTCCTCCTGTTCGAGCACGAGCTGCTTGACGTCAGCGAGGGTGATGTAGGTGCTCGTCCGCGTGTCGTAGAGGCGGCGGTTCGGATATTTCTTGATCAGGCGAAGAGCATCGGCCATGGCATCTCACTTATTCGAGTCGGCGCGCGCCCGCCGCAACACGCATTGGTGCGGCGTGGCCTCCTCCATTGCTCATTTTACAGTATAAAAAAAGGGCTCTTCCTAGGGATAAACGCCTACTGCCGGCCGCCCGCGGCCGGGGGACCCAGAACCGCGGAGCGATGAAGCGGCCATGAAGCGGTCATGAAGCGGCCACTCAGCGGCAACTGAGCAGACCTGCCTAGCCCATGTGCAAACCACCGTTGAGCGAGAAGTCCGAACCGGTGGCGTAGCCTCCTTCGTCGGAGGCGATCCAGGCGACGATCGAGCCGATCTCGTCCGGTGCACCGAGGCGCTTGACGGGGATCGTGGCCACGATCTTGTCGAGCACATCGGGACGGATCGCCTTGACCATGTCGGTTCCGATGTAGCCCGGCGAGACGGTGTTGACCGTCACGCCCTTGTTGGCCACCTCCTGGGCCAAGGCCATGGTGAAGCCGTGGATGCCAGCCTTCGCAGTCGAATAGTTGACCTGGCCGAACTGCCCCTTCTGACCGTTGACCGAGCTGATGTTGATGATGCGGCCCCAGCCCCGCCCGACCATGTCCTCGATCACCTGCTTGGTGACGTTAAAGAGCGAATCCAGGTTCGCGCCGATCACCGCATCCCAGTCCGCCTTGGACATCTTGCGAAACACGCCATCGCGCGTGATGCCGGCATTGTTGACCAGGATATCGATCGGCCCATGCTCGGCGCGGGTCTTCTCGAACGCGGCGACGGTCGATTCCCAATCCGCGACGTTGCCCACCGAGGCGAAGAACGCGAATCCCAGCGCCTTCTGTTCGGCCAGCCATTTCTCGTGGTCCCGACTCGGCCCGCACCCCGCGATGACGCGGTGACCCTCCTTGTGCAAGCGCTGGCAGATCGCCGTCCCAATGCCACCCATTCCGCCCGTCACATAGGCATTTCGTTGCGTCATCGCTGTCTCCAAATGTTTATGTCATCCCGGCAGCGCTTCGCTTCATCGCCTGCCGTCTGTCCTGCCCGACGGGCAGGTCCCGACCACAGCACCCCACGGTCACACCCCGCGGGCGCCCACTCTAACGCTGCACCGTCAGGGCCACCCCCATCCCGCCGCCAATGCACAAGGAGGCGAGACCGCGGCGCGCATCACGCCGCACCATCTCGTGCAAAAGGGTCACGAGGATCCGCGCACCGGAGGCTCCGATCGGATGGCCGATCGCGATCGCTCCGCCATTGACATTGATCTTGGTCGTATCCCAGCCCATTTCCTTGTTGACGGCGCAGGCCTGTGCGGCGAAGGCTTCATTGATCTCCATGAGGTCGAGCTCAGACGGCTTCCAACCCGCTTTTTCGAGGGCGCGCCGCGACGCCGAGACCGGGCCCATGCCCATGATCTTCGGATCCAAGGCGGTCGTCGCAAAGGAGCGGATCCAGGCGAGAGGCTTTAGTCCAAGGTCCTTGGCGAGCGTCGCCGACATCACGAGCACGGCTGCTGCCCCGTCGTTGATGCCCGAGGCGTTCGCCGCAGTGACGCTGCCTTCCTTCGAGAAAGCCGGCTTTAGGCCCTGCAGGCTCTCGAGCGTGGCGCCCGCGCGGATGAACTCGTCGGTGGCGAACAGCACCGGATCGCCCTTGCGCTGGGGAATCGGGAAGGGCACGATCTCGTCGACGAACTTGCCGGCCTTCTGGGCCGCCTCGGCCTTGTTCTGCGAGGCGACCGCAAAGCGGTCCTGCTCTTCGCGCGCGATGTGGAATTCCTTGGCCACGTTCTCCGCCGTCACGCCCATGTGGTACTGATTGTAGACGTCCCACAGGCCGTCGACGATCATGCTGTCGACGAGCTTCGTATCGCCCATCCGGAAACCGTCGCGCGAGCCCGGCAGCACATGCGGCGCCGCGCTCATGTTCTCCTGGCCGCCCGCCACCACGATCTGGGCGTCGCCGTGCGAAATGGACTGGGCCGCAAGCATGACGGCCTTCAGGCCGCTGCCACACACGGCATTGATCGTCAACGCCGGAACGCTCTGGGGCAGACCCGCCTTCAGAGTGGCTTGGCGGGCAGGGTTCTGTCCCGAGCCTGCC
>CAJCID010000228.1 GCA_903970305.1 Rhodospirillales bacterium
AAACTCGCCGCGAAATCAAACAATGGTCTGGCCCCGGATCTGAACCGCCGCAAGGAGCCGTTGGAAGCCTACCCCCTGGATAACATCGCCATGGTGGGTACGCTCGAAAAGCCTGGTTTGCAGTACGCCCTGTTACGCGCCGAGGGCATCGTCTACCAGATCAAATTGGGGAATTATGTCGGGCAAAACTTTGGCGTCGTGACCAAAATCACGGACAACCAAGTGGCGCTCAAGGAAGTGGTCCAGGACGCCTCCGGCGAATGGGTTGAACGCATCAGCACACTGCAATTGCAGGAGAGCACAAAATGATTCGAGTACAGCGGACGTTAGGGGGATTGCTGGGCCACCGCTTGCGGGGCCTGGCGATCGTATCGCTTTGGGCGGTTCTGGCGAGCTGGGCTCACGCGCAAAGTACGACGATCGATTCGATCACAACCACGCAACAAGGACCCAACACGGTCGTGAAGATCGGCTTGAGCGCCCCGATCGCCAATCCGCCCGCGGGGTTCTCTGTGGCGACGCCAGCGCGCGTCGCGCTTGATTTCCCCGGGGTGACGAACAACACCGGCAAGAATTCCTTCGAGTCGAACCAAGGTGATCTGCGCTCCATCAGTCTCGTTCAGGCTGGCGAGCGCACCCGCATGGTGCTGAATCTGAAGCGCCTGGTCAACTACACGACGGCCATCGATGGAAACTCCGTTTTGGTGACCTTATCGCCCTCGTCACCGGACGGCTCGGCAGTCATCGCGCCGGTCGCTTCGCGTCTGTCGACCGGTCCTTCCGGGGGTGCCATGGATGCGGCGGCTCACTCGCTGCGGGACGTCGATTTCCGCCGTGGTCCTGACGGTGAAGGACGGGTCATCATTGATCTTTCGGACTCCCAGACCGGGGTCGATATCAAGCAGCAGGGCCAGACTGTCGTGGTGGATTTCCTGAAGACGGTGTTACCTGAAAATCTTCGGCGCCGTTTGGTCGTCACTGACTTTGCCACCCCGGTGCAGACGGTCAATGCGTTCTCGCTCGGGGATAATACGCGGGTCGTGATCGAACCACACGGTCTCTGGGAGTACAACGCCTACCAGACGGATTCGCGACTGGTCATCGAGGTCAAGCCCGTCAAGGAGGATCCGAACAAGCTGTTCCAGGGCACGGGTACAACCTACAAGGGTGACCGACTCTCGCTGAATTTCCAGAACGTCGAGGTGCGCTCTTTGTTGCAGGTCATCGCCGACTTCACGAACCTGAACATCATCACCAGCGACTCCGTCGGCGGGAACCTGACCTTGCGCTTGAAGGATGTGCCCTGGGATCAGGCCTTGGATATTATCCTGCAGGCCAAGGGACTCGATAAGCGTAAGAACGGCAACGTGATTCTGATCGCCCCGAAGGACGAGTTGACCACGAAGGAGAAGCTTGAGCTTGAAGCGCGAGCCGCGATCAGCGATCTCGAGCCGACGCGCAGCGAGGTGTTTCAGCTGAACTATCAGAAGGCTGACTCGGTCAAGGCCTTCTTGAACGGAGATCCAGTCCCCGGCGCCGGGGGAACCCCCTCGGCGTCAAGCTCAAGCGGCGGAGTTTCGGCGCGGGTTCTGTCCAAACGCGGCTCGGCCTCGTCCGATCCCCGTACCAACCAGCTCTTCGTGCAGGACATCCCGTCGAAGCTCGAGACGATTCGCAACCTGATCGCGCGTCTGGACGTTCCGAGCCGCCAAGTCTTGATCGAGGCGCGGGTGGTCGTAGCCGATGATGGCTTCACGCGGGAACTGGGTAACAAGCTCGGTTACTACAACAGCAATCCGAATGGCGAGAAGATCGGTAATTCAGGTGTGAATGCAACCGTACAGAGCACCTATGCCAGCCAACCGTACTATGCGACGGGTGTCTCCAACTCGCTCGCCACACTGCCGCAGGGTTGTACAACCACCAACAATGTCGTGACTTGTTCGCTCTCAGCAATTCAGGGCAATACGCCGCTGCAGACCAACCAGCCGTTCGTGAGTCTGCCTGCCGGTGGGGCTGCGAATCCCGCCTCGATTGCCATCAGCCTCTTCCGGGCCGGCTCGACCCGCTTTTTGAACCTCGAACTCTCGGCCCTCGAACAAGACAACCATGGCAAGCTGATTTCGAGCCCGCGTGTGGTGACGGCCGATCAGGTCAAGGCGATCATCGAACAGGGTACGGAGTTGCCCTACCAGGTGGCCACCTCGAGTGGTGCGACGAGCATTCAGTTCCAAAAGGCCAATTTGAAGCTCGAGGTCACCCCGCAGATCACGCCTGAGGGAAATGTGATCCTGACCGTTGACGTCACCGATGACAGCGTGGGCCAGTCCACGGCGGCGGGATACGCGATCGACACCAAACACGTCAACACTCAGGTGCTCGTCGAGAATGGGGGCACGGTGGTCTTGGGTGGAATCTACGAGCTCAATGACCGCAACGATGTGAACAAGGTGCCATTCCTCGGGGATATTCCTTACCTCGGATACTTCTTTAAGAGCAGCACGCGGACCTACACGAAGACCGAACTCTTGGTCTTCATCACACCGAAGGTCATCAGCGACAAGCTCGCAGCCCAGTAAAGCTCGAGTCCGGCAGAACGCACGATGCCGCCTTCGGGCGGCATTGTTGTTTTTGCGGAGGGCGGTTTAGAATCGATCTGTGAAACAATCTTCGGGAAATCTGTTCCTGGTAGGCTTGATGGGCGCCGGCAAGACGACGATCGGACGCCAGTTGGCCACACATCTGAACAAGCGGTTCATTGACGCTGATCGAGAGCTCGAGCTCCGAACTGGCGTGAAAGTCAGCGACATCTTCGAGATTGAAGGCGAAGCCGGGTTCAGGCGTCGCGAAGCCGAGCTCATCAAGGAACTGACTGGGCAGACCAATATCGTTCTGGCAACCGGAGGGGGGGCGGTGATCCACGCCGGGAGCCGTGAATGTTTGCGCACGCGCGGCTTCGTCATTTATCTGTGCGCATCGGTCCCAGACCTGGTCGCGCGCCTGCGCGATGACCGCAAACGACCTCTCCTGAAGGGACAGGACCCCCGGGTCACGCTCGAGACCCTCTTGGCCGAGCGCGAGCCCTTCTATCGAGAGGTCGCGGATCTGGTGGTGGAAACCGGCCGCCCGAACGTCCACCGGCTTACGGGCGTCATCCTCGATGCACTCTTGTCCATGCCCGCCAAGGCTCTTAGCACCCCTACTCAGCTCAGCGAGCGGTCAGGAGAAACACAATGACTGTCGTCGACGTCGATCTGGGCTCCCGCAGCTATCCGATCTTCATCGGCTCGGACCTGCTCGGCAGGGCCGATTGGTGGGAGCGACATGCGCCCAATGCGACCGTTGCCGTCGTCACCAATGACACGGTCGCGCCGCTCTACGCCGAACGGGTCATCGTGGCCTTGCAGGCTCTCGGCCGGCGCGTTGTGCCGATCGTCCTTCCCGACGGAGAGGAACATAAGACTTGGCAGACCTTGAATCTCGTCTACGACGCGCTCTTGCGAGAACATTGCGACCGGCAAACCTTGATCGTAGCGTTAGGCGGTGGCGTGGTCGGAGATATCGCTGGGTTTGCAGCGGCGACCTATCAGAGAGGGATTCCATTCATCCAGGTTCCGACCACCCTGTTGGCCCAGGTGGACTCCTCAGTGGGTGGCAAGACCGGAATCAATCATCCGAGCGGCAAGAACATGATCGGAGCCTTCCACCAACCCCAGGCCGTGCTGATCGACGTGGAGACCCTGGCGAGTTTACCCGACAGGGAATACGCGGCGGGTCTGGCCGAGGTCATCAAACATGGGGCGGCCTGTTCGGCCGAGTATTTCGTATGGCTCGAGTCGGAACTACCCGCCCTTCTAGCCAGGGAGAGAACGGTTCTGACCGAGGCGATTGCCGGCTCGTGCCGGATCAAGGCCCAGGTCGTCTCTGCTGACGAGCGCGAAGCGGGTCGGCGTTTCGTCCTGAACTTTGGACATACCTTTGGTCATGCAATCGAGACGGGCATGGGCTACGGAGCCTGGTTGCACGGCGAGGCCGTCGCGGCGGGGATGGTACTCGCCGCCGAATTGTCGGTTGCCCTGGGCACGCTCGAGCAGGGCGATGCAAAGCGCATAAGGCGCATGATCGAATCCTGCAGGTTGCCCGTTGCTCCTCCGGATTTCGATCTGGACACCTGGCAGGAGTTGATGGAACGGGACAAGAAGGCGAGCCAGGGGGCGCCACGTTTCGTGCTCCTGCGCGGCTTGGGTGAGGGATATCTGAGCCCGGTGCCGCGCGAGCGTCTGGCGGCCCTGTTCGCAGCGGTGGGAGGGGCACAACGGAGAGACCAAAGCCCGCGCGTATCGAGTGGAACGGCAGGGTGAAGCGGTCCGGCGTGCCCAAGCTCGAGCGGTGGAGCGGTCTGGCACCTTATGCCGCTGCCCCGGAGGACAGTCTCGGGCGGCGTCACCCGGAGACGGAATCCGCCACGCGGACCGTGTTCCAACGCGACCGCGATCGGATCGTGCATTCGACGGCGTTTCGACGCCTGGAGTACAAGACACAGGTCTTCGTCAACCACGAGGGTGATCTCTTTCGGACCCGCCTCACCCATTCACTCGAGGTGGCACAGATCGCACGCTCGATCGCGCGGAACCTCGAGCTCAACGAGGACCTGGTCGAGGCCATATCGCTGGCCCACGATCTCGGACATACTCCCTTCGGTCACGCCGGCCAGGACGCGTTGAATCGCTGCATGAAAGCCCACGGTGGCTTCGAACACAATCTCCAGTCATTAAGGGTCGTCGATCAGCTCGAGGAGCGCTATGCGGCTTTCGACGGGCTGAACCTGTGCTTTGAGACCCGCGAGGGTGTGCTGAAGCACTGTTCGCTGAAGAACGCGCGCCTTTTGGGTGATGTGGGGGAGCGCTTCCTCCTGCGCCAGCAGCCTTCCCTCGAGGCGCAGCTGGCCAACCTCGCCGACGAGATCGCCTACAACAACCACGACATCGACGATGGCCTGCGTTCCGGGCTGCTGAGCCTGGATCAGATGATGGAGATCGAGTTGTTCGCGCACCATGCCAGCGACGTACGACAGGCGTACCCGAAGCTTGGGGACCGGCGTCTGATTCTTGAGACGATCCGGCGCATGATCAATTTCCTCATCGTCGACGTCATCGAGACGAGCCGCGCACGCATCAAGAATGCGGCCCCGGAATCGCTCGCAGCGGTCCGGCGCTCGCCCCCCTTGATCGCCTTTAGCACTTCGGTACGCGCCGAGGCGGACGCCCTGAAGCGCTTCTTACGGAACAACCTGTACCGTCACTTCCAAGTACAGCGCATGACCACCAAGGCGCAGCGCATTGTCACGGACCTGTTCGGTGCGTTCGCCGCGGACCCGGGACTGTTGCCCCCGGATCACCAGGCGCGCGTTGTCAAGGATCAGGCGCGCGCGATCGCGGACTACATCGCGGGCATGACGGATCGCTACGCAATGCGCGAACATCGGCGGCTCTTCGCCGTCGATGATCTCTAGCGCGTATGACGCCGCATCGCCGGTGGTCCGCCGGGCCCCGCCACGCGGTTCGACGCCAGGCATAGCTGTGGCGCGCCTCGTACGCCTGTCCGCACCGGACGTCCCGCAACTCATCATGCAGCGGGGGCGCGCCGGTCAAGTCATCGCGGGCGACGCCGAGGCCTTCGATACGCTTCAGAAGATTCTCTCCGAGGCGGTCCGTTCTTATGGTGTGGCGCTGCATGCCTTTGTGTTGATGCCCGATCACTTTCGGCTCCTCGCCACGACGCCGACGGTAGCTGTCCTGTCGCGCTTGCTCCAATCGCTTGGCCGCCGCTACGTGCAGTACTTCAATCGGCGCTTTGGGCGGCACGGCTCGCTTTGGGACCAGCGCTACCGTTCGGCCCTGCTCCAGCCTGAGCAACATCTCCTGTCCGCGATGCGCTTTGTCGAACAGGCTCCCGTGCTCGAAGGACTCGCGGCCGATGCCGCCCACTATCCATGGTCTTCTTATCGTCACCACAGCGGATTCGAGCCCTGTGCCTTTCTGACCGATCACCCGATCTACTGGGCCCTGGGCAACACCCCCTTCGAACGGCAGGCGGTCTACAAGGAACTATCCGAGCAACCCCTAGGCGATCAGGAGTCGGTCGCGCTCTCCCGAGCAGTCCAAGGAGGCTGGGCCCTCGGTGAGCCAGAGTTTCTGCAACGGCTTGCCCTTACCGCGCAGCGTCGGACCCAACCGCTTTCGAGGGGCCGGCCCAGCAAAAAAGTTCAGACGGAAGCGTGAACCGGCTTAACTCTGTCCCCTTTTAATATAGGATGACACGAGCTTTGGGCAATAAATAGGGCCAGAGTCAAGTAATTTCTCTTGTGATCCGTGTTGCGCTGCATTACATTGGACGTCTTGCTTCGCGTCACATGCATTCAGGAGAAGACATGGCAGCGGCCCCCGTCCACGCGACCCCCACCGAGACGTACGCCCCTACGGCAGCACCCCAGGCTCAAGGGCTCTACGATCCGGCGCACGAGCACGATGCCTGTGGAGTCGGCTTCGTAGCCCACATCAAGGGCCAAAAAAGCCACCAGATCGTGGAGCAGGGTCTTTTGATCCTGAAGAACCTCGACCACCGTGGCGCAGTTGGAGCCGACCCGCTGATGGGTGATGGGGCGGGCATTCTGGTGCAGATACCCGACGCCTATTTCCGTGAGGAGATGGCTCAGCAGGGAATCCATCTACCCCCTGCGGGCGAGTATGGAGTGGGCATGGTCTTTCTGCCCAAAGAGCATGCCTCGCGCCTGGCCTGCGAGCAGGAGATCGAGCGCGCCGTGCGGGCCGAGCGGCAGATCTTGCTCGGCTGGCGCGACGTGCCCGTGGACCGGGACATGCCGATGTCGCCGAACGTAAAGGCCAAGGAACCCGTGATCCGGCAGATCTTCATCGGCCGAGGACCGGATGTGATGGTTACCGACGCGCTCGAGCGCAAGCTCTACATCATCCGCAAGTCTTCCGGGCATGCGATCCAGGCCCTACGCCTTGCGCATAGCAAGGAATTCTTCGTGCCGTCGATGTCGGCACGCACAATCGTCTACAAAGGACTACTGCTCGCCGACCAGGTCGGGCGCTATTACCGGGATCTCGCCGATCCCCGCTTCGTATCGGCTCTCGCACTGGTGCATCAGCGCTTCTCGACCAACACCTTTCCGAGCTGGGAGTTGGCCCATCCCTACCGGCTCATCGCACACAACGGTGAGATCAACACCGTCAAGGGCAACGTCAACTGGATCAACGCGCGGCAAAGGGCGATTTCGTCACCCGTGCTCGGCAGCGATCTGGACAAGATCTGGCCCCTCATCTACCCGGGCCAATCCGATACCGCATCGTTCGACAATTGTCTCGAGATGCTGGTCATGGGAGGCTACCCCGTCGCCCACGCGATGATGATGATGATTCCTGAGGCCTGGGAGCAGCACGCCCTGATGGATGAGAACCGGCGCGCGTTCTACGAGTTCCACGCGGCGATGATGGAACCCTGGGATGGGCCGGCCTCGATCGCATTTACAGACGGCCGACAGATCGGGGCGACGCTGGATCGCAACGGCCTCCGGCCGGCGCGCTATCTGATCACGGATGACGACCTCGTTGTGATGGCGTCCGAGGCGGGGGTTCTGCCCATTCCCGAAGCGAAGATCACCAAGAAGTGGCGGCTCCAGCCGGGCAAGATGTTCTTGATCGACACCGAGGCGGGGCGGATCATCGACGATCAGGAGCTGAAAAACTCGCTCGCCAACGCCAAACCCTACAAAGAATGGATCAACCGCATCCGCGTCAAACTCGACGAGTTGCACTCCGATGAGTCAGCAAAGGTCCTGGATCCGAACACGAGCAGCGTGTCTCTCCTGGATCGGCAGCAGGCGTTTGGTTACACCCAGGAGGATCTGCGGATCCTCATGGCTCCGATGGCAAGCCAGGGTGAGGAGGCGACCGGCTCGATGGGCAATGACTCGCCGCTCGCTGTGACGTCAAACAAGCTCAAGCCTCTCTATAACTACTTCCGACAGCTGTTCGCGCAGGTTACCAATCCTCCCATTGACCCGATCCGCGAGCAACTCGTGATGTCGCTGGTGTCATTCATCGGACCCAAGCCGAATCTGCTTGATCTGAACAATATCAACCCACCGATGCGACTGGAGGTCTCGCAGCCCGTGCTGGACTTTGACGACATGGCCGTCATCAGGCACATCGAACGCTACACGGACAGCAAGTTCAAGAGCCACACGCTCGACATCTGCTATCCGGTCGCCTGGGGCAAGGAGGGGATCGAGGCGCGGCTCGCGTCGCTGTGCGCCGAAGCGGTCGACGCGGTCAAGTCGGGATTCAACATTCTCATCGTCTCAGATCGCGAGGTCGACGCCCAGACTGTGGCGATCCCCGCACTCTTGGCGACCTCGGCCGTGCACCAGCATCTCGTCGCGCGCGGCCTTCGAACCTCCACCGGCCTGGTCGTCGAGACCGGATCAGCCCGGGAGGTTCACCACTTCGCGGTACTGGCGGGCTATGGCGCCGAGGCGATCCATCCCTATCTGGCGATGGAAACGTTACTCGCCATGCACTCTGAGTTGCCGGGTGCGCCTTCGGCCGAGAAGGCCTTGCAGAACTACACCAAGGCGATCGGCAAGGGTCTCATGAAGGTGATGTCGAAGATGGGCATCTCGACCTACATGTCCTATTGCGGGGCGCAGATCTTCGAAGCCGTCGGCCTGGCCAAGAGCATGACCGATCAGTATTTCACCGGGACCGCCTCGAACATCGAAGGCATCACGGTCTTTGATGTGGCAGAGGAATCGATTCGGATGCATCAACAGGCTTTCGGTGCGGACCCGGTTCTGGCCAACGCCCTCGATGCAGGAGGCGAGTATGCCTATCGCGTTCGAGGCGAGGAGCATATGTGGACTCCCGATGCGATCGCGAAGCTGCAACATGCGACGAAACTCAATAGTCTGCCCACCTACAAGGAGTATGCGGCGATCATCAACGAACAGGGCAGACGGCACATGACGCTGCGCGGCCTGTTTGAATTCCGCGTCGACCCCGCGCGCGCGATTTCGCTCGACGAAGTGGAGCCCGCCGCCGAAATCGTGAAGCGCTTTGCGACGGGGGCCATGTCGCTCGGCTCGATCTCGACTGAGGCGCATGCGACGCTGGCCGTGGCCATGAATCGAATCGGGGGCAAGTCGAACACGGGCGAAGGCGGCGAAGACGAGAAGCGCTATCAGGACTTCCTATCGGGCGTGCCCATCAAGGCAGGTCAGAGCATGGCCTCAATCATCGGGGCCGAGCGCATCGTCGCGGATCTGAATCTGCTCGACGGTGACTCAATGCGCTCGCGAATCAAGCAAGTGGCCTCGGGCCGCTTCGGCGTGACCGCCGAATACCTTGCCTCGGCCGACCAAATCCAGATCAAGATGGCGCAGGGCGCCAAGCCTGGTGAGGGAGGTCAGCTTCCGGGCCACAAAGTCTCTGAATACATTGCCAAGCTGCGCTTCGCCGTTCCTGGCGTGGGGCTCATCTCACCGCCACCGCACCACGATATCTACTCGATCGAAGATCTCGCCCAGCTCATCCACGACTTGAAGAATGCCAACCCGAGGGCTTCGATCTCGGTCAAGCTGGTCTCAGAAGTCGGCGTCGGGACTGTAGCCGCAGGAGTCGCCAAGGCCAAGGCCGACCACGTGACCATTGCGGGCCATGACGGGGGTACCGGGGCATCACCGGTCTCGTCGATCAAGCACGCGGGGACCCCCTGGGAACTCGGACTGGCCGAGACCCAGCAGACGCTCGTGCTGAACCGCCTGCGCGGACGTATTGCCGTGCAGGTCGACGGTCAAATGAAGACCGGGCGCGATGTCGTCATCGGCGCGATCCTGGGCGCGGATGAATTCGGTTTTGCGACCGCGCCCTTGGTCGTCAGCGGCTGCATCATGATGCGCAAGTGCCATCTCAATACCTGCCCGGTCGGCGTTGCCACCCAGGATCCCGTGCTGCGTCGAAAGTTCCAGGGTAAGCCGGAGCACGTCGTCAACTACTTCTTCATGGTCGCCGAGGAGGCGCGGGAACTGATGGCGCAACTGGGCGTGCGGCGCATCGAGGAGCTGATTGGTCGGACGGAACTGCTCGACATGAAGAAGGGGATCGAGCACTGGAAGGCCAAGGGCCTCGATTTTTCGAGGATCTTCTATCGTCCGGATAGCCCCCCCGAGGTGGCACGCTTTCATTGCGAGGAACAGGACCATCGACTGGCCAAGGCGCTCGACCACAAGTTGATCGAGAGAGCACGTCCGGCGCTTGAAACCGGGGAGAAGGTCTCCTTCATCACTACGGTGCGCAACGTGAATCGCACGATCGGCACCATGCTCTCCGGAGAGGTCGCGCGTCGCTACGGGCATGCAGGGCTGCCAGAGGATACGATCCATATCCAATGCAATGGCGTGGCAGGCCAGAGCTTTGGCGCCTTTCTCGCGCATGGCATCACCCTCGATCTCGTGGGTGAGGGAAACGACTATGTGGGCAAGGGCCTCTCGGGAGGCCGCATCATCGTGCGTTCCCCCAATGATTTCCGTGGCTTCGGCCCAGAAAACATCATCGCGGGCAACACGGTTCTTTATGGAGCGATCGCGGGCGAGGCCTACTTCAACGGAGTGGCCGGTGAGCGCTTTGCCGTGCGCAACTCGGGCGCGACGGCCGTCGTCGAAGGTTGTGGCGACCACGGAGCGGAGTACATGACTGGGGGTACGGTCGTGGTCCTGGGCGAGACGGGGCGCAACTTCGCGGCCGGGATGTCAGGCGGTGTCGCCTATGTCTTCGATGAACAGCGCAGTTTCGCCAGACGCTGCAATACGGCCATGGTTGAGCTGGAACCGCTCGAAAGCGCCGAACGCCAGGCCCAGATGAGCGATGCAGCGAGCTGGCACTGGGGCCGAGCCGACGAGGAGATCCTGCGTGAGTTGATCCAGCGGCATTTCCGTTACACCGGTTCGTTTCGCGCCAAGGCGATCCTGGAGAACTGGGCACCGATGCGCGGGCTGTTCATCAAGGTCATGCCGCTCGAATACCGCAAGGCCCTCGCCAACATGGCAGGCCAAGCTGTCGCTGCAGCGACGCAGCGGCTGGCGGCCTAGGCGGCGAATAGAGGAAGGACAGGACAGATGGGTAAAGTCACCGGATTCTTGGAGTACCAACGCCTTCGCGAAGTCTCGGAGCCACCCCCGATGCGGCGCAAGCACTTTCGGGAGTTCGTGCTCCACCTGTCGGATGAAGAAGCCAAGATACAAGGGGCGCGCTGCATGGATTGCGGTATCCCGTTCTGTCAGAACGGTTGCCCGGTGAACAACATCATCCCGGATTGGAACGACCTTGTCTTTCGACAGAGCTGGCGCGAGGCGTTAGACACGCTGCACTCGACGAACAATTTTCCCGAGTTTACCGGGCGGGTATGCCCGGCACCCTGTGAGGCCGCGTGCACGCTGAATATCAATGCCGAGGCGGTCGGCATCAAATCGATCGAGCATGCGATCATCGACAAGGGCTGGGAGATGGGTTGGATCGCACCCCAACCGGCGCGCACCAAGACGGATAAGCGTGTCGCCATCGTCGGTTCTGGGCCTGCCGGACTTGCGGCCGCTCAGCAGCTTGCGCGCGTTGGACATCACGTGGTCGTGTTCGAGAAAGCGGATCGGATCGGGGGTCTCTTGCGCTACGGGATCCCCGACTTCAAGATGGAAAAGGTGCATATCGACCGTAGGCTCGAGCAGATGGCCGCAGAAGGGGTTGAATTCCGGACCAACACCGAGGTCGGACTGACCCTATCCGGCGCGGAGCTGCTCGAAGGCTTCGATGCAATCGTCCTATCGGGGGGAGCCGAAGAGCCGCGCGATCTGCCGGTGCCAGGACGGCAACTCAAGGGGGTCCATTTCGCAATGGATTTCCTGCCGCAACAGAACAAGGTCGTAGCCGGCGACAAGGTCAAGGACCAGCTCGTGGCCCGCGATAAACATGTCGTGGTGATCGGAGGAGGGGACACGGGCTCGGACTGCGTGGGGACGAGTAATCGCCAAGGTGCCGCCAGCGTGACGCAAATCGAACTACTGCCCGAGCCACCCACGTCGGCGGATACTCCGCTTACCTGGCCCTACTGGCCGATGATCCTGCGCACCTCGTCGTCACACGAAGAAGGCTGCGAGCGCGATTGGGCCCTCACGACCAGGAGCTTTCGTGCAGGCGAAGGCAAACAGAAGAACCACGTGAAGGCCTTGCGCCTCGCGCGCGTCGAATGGGTCGTGGACGAGCGCACCGGACTGCGGCGCATGATCGAGGTACCCGAGAGCGAATTTGAGATCCCCGCAGATCTCGTCCTGCTGGCCATGGGCTTTGTCGGGCCGCGCGGCGCGGACCTTTTCGCCAAGCTCGGGCTAGAACGCGATGCTCGAGGCAATGTCCGCGCGAGCACGGAAGGTCCGAACGCCTACCGCACGAACCACCCTAAGATATTTGCAGCGGGGGACATGCGCCGTGGCCAGTCCCTCGTCGTTTGGGCGATTCGCGAGGGTCGTCAATGCGCCCGCGCGGTCGATCTGGCATTGATGGGCGAATCGCTTCTGCCACTCTAGCGAGAGCTACTCGGCCACGCGCTGTTTCCCGAGAGTGGCGACCAGATGGTCGATCACCTCCCCCTGGCTCGGCAAGTCCAGCTCTCCTTTGAGTCGTGTCAGGGCAGAGCGGGTAGAGGTCCGCACCAGGACGTTGATGAAGGCCTTTTGCGGTTTACGGCCGCGGCGCAATACCGATTTCGATTGGGGGGCTTCGATACGAGGCTTGCGTTGATTCGTCATGGTTCAATGTTTCGCTGAGGCGGGCTGCGCCGGGTTAAGGAAGAAACTTCAGGATCGTTCCGACCCATTGTCCGGCGATCGGACAGTTATGGGGGCGGCCGCAATCCAGCCGACACACTAACTCCTTAGCGCCCTCAAAGCAGGTCAAATCGCGCAAAACCTGAGCGAATTGTGCCGCACGCGCGTCGGTTTTTCGCACCAGAGCCCGCGATTAACAATATTTCAAGATTCGGGGCCGGCGCAGAGCACCTCAAAAGGCGACAATGATCGGTGGAGGCAGACTGGCTGGAGGTCATCCCTGAAAGGATCCCTTACCCTCTCAACGGACTAATGGGCGATCCACCCCTCATCATGTGTCCCAATTGCAGCGCCTTGGCCGGCGACCCGAAGTATCCCCATTCCACCCTCAAATGGCGGATGGAGGAGTTCGACCCCATCAGCAGCGAGGCTTTGGGATCGAAAGTCTTTGAGCAGTGCACTCACTGTGGGGAGTGCTGGTTCCACGGTAGAACGCGCCATAAACCTCCGGCCAAGCGCACTTCCTGATCGAGGGGGATTGGATCGGAGATGCCCTCGGGCGCATCTGACCCGGCTCTCATTTGACCCTGCGGGTCGCCCGCGCGCCCGAGTTCGCTAGAATGACATCTTTGAACCGCCTTTAAACATCCATGCAGAACTCTGCTGAAATCATTCGCGACCAGATTCGAACCGTTCCGGACTGGCCGGAACGGGGCATCCAATTCCGGGACATCACACCCCTTTTGCATTCGGCCAAGACGTTTCGGATCCTGGTCGACCTTTTCGTGCAGCGCTATTTCGACTCGCGCCTGAAGCTTGTAGCCGGAATCGACGCGCGCGGGTTCATTCTCGGCTCGGTCGTGGCCTATGAACTGAACCTCGGCTTCGTGCCCGTACGCAAGAAGGGAAAGCTCCCCTTCGAGACTCTGGCCGAAGACTATTCTCTCGAATACGGCAACGCGACGGTGGAGATTCACTCGGACGCCTGTGAGGCGGGGGATCGGGTGCTGCTGATCGATGACCTGATTGCGACCGGTGGGACCATGATGGCCGCCGCGAAGTTACTTGCACGGCTTGGCGCGACGGTCGTAGAGGCCGCGGCGATCGTCGACCTGCCCGATCTGGGCGGCTCCACGGTGCTGCGCGCAGCAGGAGTGCCCACGTTCACGGTCTGCGCATTCGAGGGCACCTAGATGGGCGCTCTCAGTGAACCACCATTGAGGTGAAGGGCGCTACATAAACCTGCAGGACCAGCAGAACGCCCACGAGGCAAGCCAGTGCGATCGAGTGCCAGAAGACATAGCGCAGGATGTCCCCTTCGTGCCCGTACCACTTGGTCGCCGTGCTCGCCACGACAATGCTCTGGGCGTCGATCATCTTGCCCATCACTCCACCTGAGCTGTTGCCGGCTGCCATGAGTATCGGAGACACACCAAGTTGCTCCGCGGTGGTCTTTTGCAATCCACCGAACAAGACATTCGAGGCCGTATCCGAACCCGTGAGAGCCACCCCAAGCCATCCGAGCAAGGCTCCGAAGAACGGGTAGAACACCCCCGTGTGGGCGAATGCCAATCCTAAGGTCGAATCGAGTCCGGCATAGCGCGTGGTGTAGCCGATCGCGAGCATCGCCGCGATCGTGATCAAAGAATAGCGCGTGAGCTTGATGGTATCCCAGTAGATCTTCAGGATCTCGCCGACGCGATACCCCATGACGAGCCCGGAAATCAACGCGGCCGTCAAAATCCCGCTGCCGGTGGCGGAGAGCCAGTTCAGCGCAAATACCGCGGGTTCGGCCTTGGGGTTTGGGACAACTGGCGGGACCTTGGTCACCATCAGATGCAGCCAAGGCCAGGAGAGCTTCGGACTCGCCCAGGAATCGAGCATTTTCTTCCACTCTGGAATACCCCAGGCAACGACCACGACCGACAAGATGAACCAGGGCAGCCACGCGCGCAAGCGTGCATCGAGAGAATGCTGGGTGTGCCGAGTCCCCATCGATCCGACGGGCTCGTTGTCGGCGCGCTTGCCCGTCACCGAGGTCCAGATCTCGCGAGGCTTCCAAACCTTGAGAAACAGGGCCAGGCAGGCCATCGAGATCACAGAGGAGCCCACGTCCACCAACCACGGCCCGTGATAGTTCGAAATGAAGTACTGCGGGACCGCGAAACTCACGCCAGCCACGAGTACGGCAGGCCAGATCTGCACCATTCCGCGCCAGCCGCAAAAAGCTACAAGCAACCAGAAGGGAACGAGCACCGAGAAGAACGGGAGCTGGCGCCCGACCATCGCCGAGAGTTGCAGCAAGTCCAACCCAGTCACGGCAGCCAGCGCCAGAAGGGGCGCCCCAAGCGCGCCGAAGGCAACCGGAGCCGTGTTGGCGATGAGTGACAATCCTGAGGCAGCCAGAGGCGCAAACCCCAGACCGATCAGAATGGCCCCCGTCACCGCCACGGGCGTTCCGAACCCCCCCGCACCCTCGAAGAACGCGCCGAAACAGAATGCCACCAGCAAAAGCTGAAGTCGCCGATCGTCGCTCACTCCCGCAATGCTGTCCTTCAACACAGCGAAGTACCCCTTGCGCTCGGTGAGCTGATAAAGAAAGATCACGTTAAGGATGATCCAGCCGATCGGGAACAGGCCACTGGCCGCGCCCAGAAGGCCGGCAGAAATGGCTGCCTGGGCGGGCATACCAAATGCAAGGATCGCCACGAACTGTGCGGCAGCGAGCCCCAACAGAGCCGCCCAATGCGCCTTGACATGGAAGAAGGCGAGCGCTCCGAGCAGGACGGCGACGGGAATCGCTGCGACGAGGGTCGACAAGATGGGGTTGTAAAGCGGGTCGTAGACTTGGGTCCACATGGCTGGCGCGTCCTTCGTGGAATTTTCTTGTGCGGGGCTTGGCCCACCCGATATTATGCCTGCTTCGCAATTCGGGCCCACCAGCGCCTGCGGTGCGGCGCAGCAACGCCTGATCGATACAACGTAAGAGGAACAGCAATGATTCGAACCTGGCTCGGCCGCATGCTTGGACCTCTTACGCTTTGCTTCGGTGTCGCCCTTCTAGGCGCAACGCCTCTCAGCATTGCCGCAGGCCAGGACCCAAAGATAGAGATCCTCTGGCTCGGACAGTCCGCCTTTCGCATCACGACCCTTACCGGCAAGGTGATCGTCATTGATCCCTATCTGATCGACAATCCCAAGACCCCCGCGCAGTACAAGAAACTCGACGCCCTCGGCAAAGTCGACTTGATCTTGGTGACCCACGCTCATATGGATCATTTCGCCGATGCACCCGCTCTGGCGCGTCTGAACAACGCGCCCGTTTACGGCCCCGCCGGACTTGATCAGTCGCTCCAGACCCTTGGCATCCTGCCACCGGAACTCGCGCCGCGGATGGGCAAGGGAGGTACCATCACACCCCTTGGGCCTTCGATCAAAATCACCCAGGTGCATGCGGAGCACAGTTCGGAATTGCTCTGGCACAACCCGGTCACTAATCGGGACGAGACTCACGTGGGCGGTGAGCCGGTCGGATTCATCATCGAGTTCGAAAACGGCTTTCGCCTCTATCACATGGGCGATACCGCACTCTTTGGAGACATGAAGTTCATCGGCGAGAAGTATCACCCGGACCTGCTCATGATCCCCATTGGCGGTCACTTTGTGATGGATCCACAAGACGCCGCATACGCCACGCGAGAATGGATCAAACCAAAGGTCGTCATTCCGATGCATTACGGTACGACCCCTCTGCTCAAGGGAACTCCTCAGGAATTTATCGAGGCACTGGGGCCAACATCGATTCGAGTCGAAGCGCTCAAGCCCGGTGATCAGCTGGAGTTTTAGCCGGGCTGAGCGCTCGCTCGAGCCGCATGCGTGGGTGCCTCCGAACTCGTGCTGCTCTGCACCAGA
>CAJCID010000229.1 GCA_903970305.1 Rhodospirillales bacterium
CTCGATCTTGATGACGTCCGCCCCGAGATCAGCCAGATGCAAGGTGGCCATCGGGCCGGGAAGTAAGCGGGTCAGATCCAGGATCCTCACTCCAGCCAGGGGTTTGGCGCGCCCGGGCATGTCAGGCCGCCACCTGTTCGAGAGCGGTGTGCTGCTCAAGCCACTCCTCCTCGAGCTTTTGGATCTCGCGCAAAACGTAAGCCTGATCGAGCAGAAGTTGACGCAAGCTCTCCTTCTGTCCGGCCTCGTAGACCCCATCGGCCGCGAGCGCGCTCTCCACCGCATTGCGCTTGGCGTTCAGTTTGCCCAGTTGGTCCTCGATGCGCTTGATGCGCGACTCGATCGGCCGGCGCTTCTCGGCAAGGGCATTGCGTTGTTCGGCATCGCGCCGCTTCTGGTCACGCCGCACGGCGTCGGGGGCTCGCTGGACGACCGGTACCGGTGCGGCTTCTGGTACGGCACTCTTGGAAGCCGCACTTTCGGGCGCGGCCGCGAGCGCTGCCACGACAGGTGTCTTGCCCAAGAGCCAGTCACGATAGTCATCAAGATCGCCCTCGAAGTTCTCGAGCCGTCCGTGGGTGACGAGGAGAAATTGGTCTGCGCTTGCGCGCAACAGGGAGCGATCGTGGGCCACGACGATGACCGTGCCTTCGAACTGGGCCAACGCCGAGGTCAGGACCTCGCGGGTCTCGAGGTCCAAGTGATTGGTCGGCTCATCGAGAAGGAGCAGGTTCGGTCGGCTCCAGATGATGAGGGCCAGAGCCAGTCGGGCCTTCTCGCCGCCCGAGAAGGGCCCGACCGGGGCCGTCACCCGATCCCCCCGGAAATCGAAGCTCCCCAGATAGTCGCGCAGTTCCTGCTCGCGCGTTTGCGGGGCGAGGCGCGCGAGCTGCGCGAGCGGGCTCTCGTCCAGTCGCAAGACGTCGACCTGGTGCTGGGCGAAGTAGCCGATCGCCAAGCCACGCGCCGCCCGCACGCTGCCCCCGAGGGGCGCAAGAGTGCCCGCTAAGGTCTTGATGAGGGTCGATTTGCCCTGGCCGTTGGCGCCCAAGAGTCCGATGCGTTCTCCCGTGCGCACGACCAGATTGACCCTGTCCAGGATCGTGCGCTCCCCTTCGGGGCTGGGGTAGCCACAGCGTAGATCTTCAAGGACGAGCATCGGATCGGGGGCCGCGAGCGGCTCGCGAAACCGGAAGGTGCAAGGCGAATCGAGGTGCGCGAGCGCAATGCGCTCCATGCGTTCCAACGCCTTGACGCGGCTTTGGGCCTGTTTGGCCTTGCTGGCCTTGGCCTTGAAGCGGTCGACAAACTTCTGCAGATGGGCGATCTCGCGCACCTGCTTGTCGTAGGCGAAGCGGTTCTGGCGTAGCTGCTCGGCTCTGAGCACTTCGAAGCCGCTGTAGTTGCCGGTGTAGCGCTTCAGGCTCGTTCCATCGATGTGCAACATGACCTCACAGATCACGTCGAGAAACTCCCGGTCATGGGAGATGACAACGAGCGTGCCCAGGTAGCGCTTTAGCCATTGTTCGAGCCAGACGATGGCGTCCAAATCGAGGTGGTTGGTCGGCTCGTCGAGCAACAAGAGCTCAGACGGGCTCATCAACGCCTGGGCCAGGTTCAAGCGCATGCGCCAGCCGCCGGAGAAGCTCGATACCGGCTCGCGCGTCTCGGCTAACGAGAAGCCAAGACCGAGCAAGAGGCTCTCCGCCCGGGCCTTGACCGTGTAACCCTGGGCATCAGCGAACTGGGCATGCAATTCGCCCAGCACCTCGCCGCCGGCCGTCGGGTCGACCGCGTGTGACTCTTCCGCGAGCGCAATGGCCTTCTCCAAGGCGCGCACGCGCGTATCGCCATCGATGACGTGTTCGAGCGCGCTTGCGCGCTCGATGGTGGTGTCCTGAGCCACGTAGGCGATGCGCCAGGAGGCCGGGATGGATACCTCACCCTGATCGGCGCCGAGCTCGCCGCGCAAGAGCGCAAATAGACTCGACTTGCCCGCGCCGTTAGGCCCGATAAGACCCACTTTCTCGCCCGGCTGGATGGTCGCTGATGCGCCTTCTAGCAGCACCTTGGTACCGCGGCGCAGACTCAGTTGGTCGATGCGGATCATGACTGGTCGTGGACGGAAAGCTCGGTCCGGGTGGCCCGAAACACCATGTCGTCGCCCGCGCTGGTCGACAGCCACGTTCCGCCGAACTGCGGATAGCGCGCCTCGAAGGCAGCGCGCTCGTGGCCGATCTCGACGATGAGCTGGCCCGGGTTGCGAATCCGCCGCGCGAGGTGTGCGGGGGCGCGCTCCATGATGCGTGCGACGACGTCCAGTCCATCGGGTCCCCCTGCCAGGGCGAGTGCGGGTTCGTGACGGTATTCCGGCGGGAGTGCGGCCATGGCGGCTGAGTTGACGTAGGGAGGATTAGACAGGATGAGATCGTAGCGCGTTGCACCGACGGCGTCGAACAGGTCTGAATGGATCAGATTGATCCGGTCTTCGAGCTCGTAGCGATCGACGTTGACGCGGGCGACCTCGAGCGCCTCAGGCGAGACATCGACCGCATCGACCTGGGCGTTCGGAAACACCTCGGCGGCGATGATGGCCAGGCACCCCGACCCGGTGCACAGGTCAAGCACGCGCCCCACGCCGCTCGGGTTGACGACCCACGGTGCGAGGCCCTCAAAGAGCAACTCCGCGATGAACGAGCGCGGCACGATCACCCGCTCATCGACATAGAATCGATATTCACCCAGCCAGGCCTCGTGCGTGAGGTATGCGGCCGGCACCCCGGTGGCGCGCCTGGCAATGACTTCGAGCGCGCCCTGCACTTCGGCGCGTGTCAAGCGCGCATCGAGATAAGGCTCGAGATCCGACAGGGGTAGATGCAGCAAGGAGAGAATCAGATAGACGGCTTCATCCCAGGGGTTGTTGCTGCCGTGTCCGAACGAGAGCTGGTGCGCGCCAAATGTGCTCACGGCGTAGCGCAGCACGTCGCGCACGGTCTTCAGGCGCGCCAAGGCATCCTTGTCCTGCAGTCCGCTCACGATCACCCCCTCGCCAGAAGGATTTCGAGGGTGTTCCGGTAGATGTTCTTTAACGGCTCGAGATCGGCCAGGTCGATATGCTCGTCGATCTTGTGGATGGAGGCGTTCGGCGGCCCGAATTCGATGACCTCGCGACAGATGCGCGCGATAAAACGGCCATCCGACGTCCCGCCGGTGGTGGACAGCTCGGTGGTGAGGCCGGTCTCCCGCGCAATCGCCACAGACAGCGCCTCCGAGAGCGCCCCGCGGGGCGTCAAGAACGGCAGTCCGCCCAACGTCCAGTCGAGCGTGTAGTCCAGCTTGTGGCGATCGAGGATGCCGGCAACGCGCGACTGGAGGGTTTGCGGGGTGCTCGCCGTGGAGAAGCGGAAGTTGAAGTCGACGAGCGCCTCTGCAGGGATGACGTTGTAAGCCCCGGTGCCCGAGTGGATGTTCGAGACCTGCCAGGAGGTCGGCAGGTAATACTCGTTGCCTTCGTCCCACTGCTCGGTCACGAGTTCGGCAAGGGCAGGGGCCAAAAGATGGATCGGGTTCTTCGCCAGATGCGGGTAGGCGATGTGCCCCTGTATGCCCCGGACCGTCAAGCGACCCGAGAGCGTGCCGCGACGGCCGTTTTTGATCATGTCCCCGACCCGCTCGACCGAGGTGGGCTCGCCGACAATGCAGTAGTCGGGCCGGATCCCCTCGGCCTCGAGCCATTCACAGACGCGCACGGTCCCCTCGGTCGCCGGACCCTCCTCGTCAGAGGTGATGAGCAACGCGATGCCACCGGCATAGAGGGGCGAGCGGGCGACGAACTCCTCGACGGCGACGACGAAGGCTGCGATCGATGATTTCATGTCGGCAGCACCCCGGCCGTAGAGCTTGCCCTCCCTTTCGGTGGGGACAAACGGATCGGAGTGCCACGCCTCAAGCGGGCCGGTCGGAACGACATCGGTATGACCTGCGAAGATCAAGAGCGGCGCAGTGCGTGTGCCCAAGGTGCCATTGCGCTCGGCCCAGAGATTGCTGACCCGCCCGCAGGGGATCTGTCGACAGACAAATCCGAGGCGCTGGAGTCGCTCGATCAAGAGGGTCTGGCAGCCGTCGTCCTCGGGAGTCAAGGAACGGCGCGCGATCAGCTGCTTGGTGAGTTCAAGTGTTGCCGACAACGGAACGACCCTCTAGCAAGGCTGCGAACCTGTCCTCGGAGAAGCCGACCAGGACAGCCGCGCCCCGTTCCACGACGGGTCGCTTGATGAGCGTCGGATGGGCCAGCATTGCCGCGATTGCGCTCGACTCATCGGCGGGACGCTCCTTGGGTTCGAGATTGCGCCAGGTGGTGCCCTTCTGATTGACGAGCGAAGTCCAGGGATGCTGGCTTAGCCAGCGCTGGAGATCGCGAGGCGAGAGACCGTCACGGCGCAGGTCGTGGAAGCG
>CAJCID010000230.1 GCA_903970305.1 Rhodospirillales bacterium
CTTCGGTCCTCGGTGCGCAGCAATCCGACGAGCTTCTTGCGGGCCTCGCAAAAAATCCACGCGCGCCTCGCCCAGTTCGCGGGGCTTTTCTACGACCCTCGACCAGCCTCCGCGAAACCCTGGGCCGAACTTTCCGACCCGGTCTTGGCTATCCTCAAGACCGAGGGGCCGGCCGATGAGCGCGCCGCCGTGTGGTGCCGTGCGCTCGAACAGGGGGTCTTCGGTCCTCCCGAGAGCGCCCCAGCCTACGATGTCGAAACCTGGAACCGAATCGTCGAGGGCTTCAAGCTCGGGGAGAAGGCCGAGGGATTCCTCATCTCCGACCCTTATCGATTCTTCGTGGCCGCCGAGTACCACCGTAGTTTCGTCTTGAAACGCCTGCTGCCGAGCCTTGGCCTGTTGGTCGCCTGACGCCCCAAGCGCGCAACAGGAGCCCCGCGCAAGCTTGGTACACTAGGACTTCGATCCTCTCACGGTGATCCCTGCCATGGAAACGCTCGCCCAACTGACGGACGATCTACGCTGCAAGCGGGTGAGCAGCGAAGCGTTGACTGAAGCGGCCCTGGAGCGCGCCAAGCGTGCCGATGGGGAAGGAGCCCGTACCTACATCGCTCTGCACGAGGAGGGTGCGCTCGCCGCAGCCCGCGGCGCCGATGCGCTGCGCCGGGCGGGCATCGAACTGTCTCCGCTGATGGGCATTCCGATCTCGGTCAAGGATCTGTTTGACATCGCCGGCGAGACCACGCGTGCGGGCTCGGTGGTGCTCTCGAACGCATCACCGGCCCAGCACGATGCCCCGATCGTCAGCCGGCTGCGCTCGGCCGGCGCGGTCATCACAGGGCGGACCAATATGGTGGAATTCGCTTACTCCGGGTTGGGCCTGAATCCCCACTACGGCACACCGTTGAATCCCTGGGATCGGACCACCGGCCGCATACCGGGAGGATCATCATCGGGTGCTGCGGTCTCGGTCAGCGATGGCATGTGCGCCGCCGCCATCGGTACCGACACCGGAGGGTCCGTGCGCATTCCGGCAGCCCTCTGCGGACTGACCGGCTTTAAGCCGACGGCGCGACGCATCGACCGCGCCGGCACACTTCCCCTGTCGAGCTCGCTCGACTCCATCGGCCCGCTCGCCGCCTCGGTCGACTGCTGCGCGCAACTTGATGCCTTGCTCGCCCAGCATTACGGCGACGAGCTACCCTGCCCTCCTCCGGAGGCCCTGCGCCTGCTGGTGCCGTCGAACGTGGTCTTGGATGATCTGGACGCAGATGTCGCCCACGCCTTCCAGACGAGCCTTGAGCGGCTTGCGCGAGCGGGCGCAGTACTCGTCGAGGCACCTCTTGCAGCGCTGGATGAGTGGGCCCAGGCGCGACACGGCGCAGCCGCCCTGGTCGCACCTGAGGCCTATGCCTGGCACCGTGAACTCCTCGCCGAGCAGGAGTCCGGCTACGATCCACGCGTGGCGCGCCGGCTGCTGCGCGGAGCCGGTGTCAGCGCAGCCGACTACATCGAGGCCATCGCCTTTCGTGCCGGCTGGATCCGGCGCATGGAGCAAAGGCTCGCCGGCTTTGACGCCATGATCCTGCCGACGGTCGCCATCATCGCCCCGGCACTCGCGCCGCTCCTCGAGAGCGACGAGCTGTACCAGTTGGCCAATAATCTCGTGCTGCGCAATACGAGCCTCATCAACTATCTCGATGGCTGTGCGCTGACGCTGCCCTGCCATGCGCCGGGCTCGGCGCCTGTGGGTCTGATGATCGCAGGAGCGGCCCTCACCGACCGCAGCATTCTGGCCGTCGGCCGTTCGATCGAGGCCGTGCTCGACGAGACGCGCCGCTCCGAACTGGCCTCCTAGACGCCGCGATCGCTCTAGACGCGCTCGATGATGAGTGCGATGCCTTGGCCCACGCCAATACACATTGTGCATAGCGCGTAGCGGCCTTTGATCACCCGCAGCTGGTTTAGGGCCGTCGTAACGAGCCGGGCGCCGCTCATCCCGAGGGGATGGCCAAGGGCGATGGCGCCACCGTTCGGATTGACCCTGGCATCGTTGTCCGGGACTCCGAGGAGCCGCAGCACCGCGAGGCCCTGGGCGGCGAACGCTTCATTGAGTTCGATGACATCCAGTTGCTCGATGCGCAGCCCGGTCTGCGCGAGAAGCTTTTGGGTCGCCGGGGCCGGACCGATCCCCATCACCCGCG
Organism: Rhodospirillales bacterium; assembly: GCA_903970305.1. Taxonomy (GTDB): domain Bacteria; phylum Pseudomonadota; class Gammaproteobacteria; order Burkholderiales; family Burkholderiaceae_D; genus BOG-994. Next base: position 2,205 of record CAJCID010000230.1, read on the forward strand.
GAGGGACACCTGCTGTCGCCATGCCCACCACCCGGGCGGCGGGGGCGAGCCCATGCCGGGCTGCGGCTTTTTCGCTGGCGAGGATCAGGGCGCAAGCCCCGTCATTGACGCCAGAGGCGTTCCCTGCGGTGACGCTGCCATCAGGCCGCACCACCCCTTTGAGCTTCGCCAGCGCTTCGAGGCTGGTTTCGCGCGGATGCTCATCGCGGCTGACGAGAACCGGATCGCCCTTCTTCTGGGCGATCGTGACAGGCGTAATCTCCGCGTCGAAAAATCCGGCGGCCTGGGCGGCGAGCGCCTTTTGCTGGCTGGACAGGGCCATGCGGTCCTGGTCGGCACGCGAGATCTGGTACTCGGCCGCCACGTTCTCGGCGGTCTCTGGCATCGAATCGACCCCGTACTGGGCTTTCATCTGGGCATTCACGAAACGCCAACCGATCGTGGTGTCCTCAATCTTGGCCGCTCGCGAGAAGGCCGAGTCGGCCTTGCCCATGACGAAGGGGGCCCGGCTCATCGACTCCACGCCTCCGGCGATCATGAGTTCGGTCTCGCCGGTCTTGATCGCCCGCGCCGCCGTTCCGACCGCATCCAACCCCGAGCCGCAGAGCCGGTTGATGGTCGCCGCGGCAACCTCTACGGGCAGTCCGGCCAGAAGCGCGGCCATACGGGCCACGTTGCGGTTGTCCTCCCCGGCTTGATTGGCACAGCCATACAGGACATCGCCGACTGCTGCCCAATCCAGACGGGGATAGCGGGCCAAAAGGGTGCGGATCGGGATCGCT
>CAJCID010000231.1 GCA_903970305.1 Rhodospirillales bacterium
AGAAGGTCAACCCGGACCCGCCCCACCACGCGGCGGTTGCCCGACCAGTTCAGGGCCGCCTGCTCGATCGCAGCGACTTGTTCGCCGCCGTCTGCCAGGGCTCTTTCGAGAACCCAACGCCGAACCGAGAGGGGACAGAACGTCAGAAGTCCGACCAGACTCACCGTGAAATAGTGACCGCCCAAAAGATGACTGTAGTGGCGCAGGCAACTCGCCCAGCGGCTTTCACCGGGCTTGATGCGCTCGGGCCGGTCGTGCTCGTGGCCGTTGAAGCGGTGGTGGATGAGGTGCCCAAAGCGCACCAATTCAAAGGGCAGCCCGAAGAAGATGGCGAGAATCCTCGAGGCCGCTCGGTTCGCTCCCGCCGTGGAGAAAAGCCGGCCATGGATCCCCTCATGGATCAACCCCCAGTGCATCGGAGTCAGCACCAGGAAACACAGCGCGAATCCCGCAAAGAGGCCAGGCTCGTGCGCCTTCAAGAGCACGGGCCCCGACAGAAGCCCGCACTCGGCAGCGAGCACCAGTGCCGCGAGCCCAAGATGCATCCACGACTGCGACGAAAGTCCGAAGCACACCGTTCGTGCCCTCGGGCTCCTCCTCGCCTCTTTGCTCATGACTGGGGCTCTTCGGTCATTGCGGTTCTTGGTTCGATCCTGGACTCACCTCCTTCAGAGGGGAAGCCAAAGAGAGTGCGGGGATTCGATGACAGCCCGATGACGTTCACCGAACGGTCCCTTGAAGGCGTCGAGCGTACCGGGCATGGATAGGGAGGCAAAGCGGGGCACAAGCAAGCTACGGCCTGCCGTAGGAGGCAACTGCCAAAGCTAGATCGACATCCGTTTTCGGTCTGTGCGCCAGCCCACAATGGTGGTCTTGGGGACCCGTACGCTTGCGTACAGACGTTCAAGGTCTGCCATCGCACTGTCTACGCTCGGGTCGACTCTTCCCGTCCCCGCCTGTCGCGCACAGGGCCGCGTGCGCAATACCCCTCACTCAAGAGACGCCTCCATGCTCCATACGACCAAAGAACTTGAAGAATTTTCGCTCGACGCCACCGATGGTCCGATCGGCCGGTTAAAGGACCTGTATTTTGACGATCAGGCCTGGGTCGTTCGCTACCTCGTGGTCGAAACCGGATCGTGGCTTGCAAGCCGCAAGGTCTTGATCTCCCCGATCGCGATCGGCAAGGTGAATGCCATCGACAAACTCTTGCCGGTGAAGATTTCCCGTGAGCAAGTCAAGGGCAGCCCGGACATCGATACGGCCAAACCCGTCTCTCGCCAGTATGAGCTCAACTATTTCAGCCACTACGGCTATCCCTACTATTGGGGTGGTACCGGACTATGGGCTGGTGGCCTGTATCCCAGCGAGCTGCTGCCGGGCTACGTCGGTCTGGGCGAGGGGGAGCACCTCGAGCCGCGATCCGACGCCCCATTCCACGACGGCGAGATCGCCGACAAGGCTCTGGGTGATCCTCATCTGCGCAGTTGCGAAGCCGTCGCAGGCTATCACGTCGAGGCGAACGACGGCGCGATCGGACACATTGACGACTTCATCCTGGACGAGAGGACGTGGGCGATCCGTTACCTGGTGGTCGATACCAGCAACTGGTGGCTCGGACATAAGGTCCTGATCGCGCCACAGTGGACGCGCAAGGTGAACTGGTCCGACAGTACCGTGTCGATCAACCTCAGCCGGGAGGCGGTGCGAAGCTCGCCAACCTACGACCCGAGCCTGCCGCTCGGACGCAATGAGGAGATGAAGATTTATCACCACTACGAACTCCCCTCCTACTGGACGCAGGAAGCCGCACGGGCCAGCACGGTCATGACCGACTAGCGGGGAATCACGCTGTGATGCGAGCGCGCTAGCGAACAGACGTAGCCGGTGCGCCCGGCCTATTCTGTGCATTGGCTTCGCGCCAGCACTGAGATCAGACTCTGCATCGCAGCACCCTCCCATCAAAGGACCGTTCATGAACAAAGACCAAGTCAAGGGCCGTATCGAGCAGGCTAAAGGTAAGGTGAAGGAGATGACTGGAACCATCACGGGCGATTCGTTGCTCAAAGCCAAGGGAAAACTGCAGCAGGCAGACGGCAAAGTGGACGCTGCACTGGGCGACCTCGAAGAGGCCCTGAAGACTCCCGCGCCGAAGGAATGATTTCCCCGAACGCGGTTCACCCGCGAAGGGGCGGTCGGCCACAGGATCCATGCCGATCGCATTGTTTAAAACCGAGAATAGGTGATGAAACTCGGCCGCGCGATGGAGTTCGCTCCGCGAGCGGCCAGCGCACGGTGAACGTCGTGGAAACGCCGTAGAGGCGACACCACAGTCAAGACGCGCCGATGATTTTGCGTCACCCCGATCGAGATACTGCCCTTGTGGTTTTCTCGATCGGCGGCTTCTTACACGAGAGACGCGTCATCCTAGCCGATGCGGCCTCCAGGGCTTGCGTCCCACGCATCGTCGTCTGGGTAGACTCTCGCCGCTTGAATCCCGCTTGAACCCCGCTTGAATCCCGCCTGAATCTCACTTGAATCCCGCTTGAGCCTTCCCACCTCGACCCGCAGGTGAGCCGTTTGTGCGCCGATCGACCCGCATGGACAAATCCCCGGGCGAGGCGCAGCAGGCCGGGCAGCCCCGCCATCGGGTGAGCTGCATAGGGCGCCATCGCCCCGCAGCTGCTCCAGACGCGAACGTCGATCAGACGCTACACTTCGGGCTGCACTTTGGCACCCGTTGCCAGGGCTTGCCAATACGGTTTGCGGTCCCGCCAATTCGATACACCACCATATGACAACCGACGAAGAGGTTAGCCCGGCCTTGGCGAGCCCGGCGCCAGATCCCGAGAAAGCGGCTGCCGTAAAGCGCTATCTGCCCTGGGTGGTGGCAACGGCGCTCTTCATGGAGCAGCTCGATTCCACCATTGTCAATACGGCCGTGCCCTCAATGGCGGTGAGCCTGCATGTCGCGCCCCTGAGCCTGAAGGGGGTCGTGGCCAGCTATATCCTGAGTCTTGCCGTCTTCATACCGATCAGCGGGTGGATGGCAGACCGTTTCGGCACTCGCCGCGTCTTTAGCAGCGCGGTTGCGCTCTTCACGGTTTCCTCGATCCTGTGCGGCTGCTCGCTTGACGTGCCGATGTTGGTTGCCACGCGCATCCTGCAGGGCATGGGTGCGGCGCTCATGACTCCGGTCGGTCGCCTGACGATCGTCAGAACCTTCTCCAAGTCCGAACTGCTGGTTGCGATGAACTTCGTCATCATCCCGGCCCTCATCGGCCCGCTACTGGGTCCGACGATCGGTGGGCTGATCGTGCATTGGCTCTCCTGGCGCGTGATTTTCTTCATCAACGTCCCCGTGGGGCTTCTCGCCCTGGTCCTCATTCACCGCCACATGCCCGACTATATGGGCCCTTCCCGACGTCCCCTGGACTGGGTTGGTCTGCTTCTCTTCGGAACGGGAACGGCGCTGCTGTCCTGGTTGCTCGAGGTCTTTGGTGAACACGATATCGCAGCCGAACGGGCAAGCATCCTCTTCATCGCGTCCGTGGCACTGCTCTGTGCCTACGTGATCCATGCGCAAAAGATCGACTTTCCGCTGTTGCGCCTGGGACTCTTTCGGGTACGTACCTTCCGCGTCGCGGTCGTGGGAGGCTTTGTGACCCGGCTCGGTCTGGGCGGTCTGCCGTTTCTCTTGCCGCTTCTCTACCAGCTCGGTCTTGGCTTACCCGCCTGGCAATCGGGAATGCTGATGATGCCCGCCGCAGCTGCAGCCATGGGCATGAAATTCATGACCAGCCCGCTACTCAAGCGCTTTGGATTCAAGAAGATCCTGGTCGTGAACACGGTCATGATCGGCGTCACCATCTGCCTTTTTGCGACGGTTGTGCCCGGCACGCCGATCTTGACGATCGTCGGTCTCGGGCTGGTCCAGGGCTTTTTCAACTCCCTGCAGTTCTCGAGCATGAATTCAATGGCCTATGCGGATATCAAGGCCAATGACTCCAGCATGGCCAGCACCATCGCGAGTTCCATGCAGCAGATGTCGATGAGCTTCGGGCTGGCCGCAGGATCGTTGGTTGCGGCCTTCTTTCTGGGGGGATTGCCCCAGTCGGACCGTAGCGCCGTCACCAGTGCCCTCCATCATGCTTTTCTTGCGATGGGCATCCTCACCTTGATCTCCTCGATGTCCTTCTGGACCTTGAGATCCCATGACGGAGAAAGCGTGAGCAAGGGCGTGGCGCCGCCGGGCTGACCGAGTCGGCCTAAACCAGGCAGAGCTTGCGGCCAAAGGGCTGCTGCGCTCTTCGATGCGACTCGGGCACGGCCCAGATCACGGGCCAGCGGGGCCGGAATCGGGCCGGCCCCTCGAGATCGGTCAAGACGATACCGATGTCGGGTCGGTGTCGGTCGGCCTCCTCGAGTAGTGGCGTGAAGTCCGTGCCCCCGGCACCGAGGAACTCGATCTCCGAAAGGCCAGATCGACCCGGCTCGAAGACGCTCACCGCACGCACTCGGTCGTCGCCGATGACAAGCGTAAGAGAGGCCTCCTGCCTGCGCGTGATCGCTTCGATCTCGCGCGCAAAGCGCGAGAGGAGCTCGTTGGCAATCGATCCGGACACGTCGACGATGACCACGAGCCGCGGAGTCGGTCTATAAGAGGTCCTGCCGGGCTCCCAGGGCAATCGGTGATGTGGGCCGCTTCGGCCTTGGTTGGCCAGATACGAGCGTGCGGGTCTGGACCAGGAGAGTCCCGGCTTCGTCGACAGGGCGCGGGCGAGCTGGCTGCGCAGGATCTGCTCCCAGGGCGTGCGCACGCGTGGCAGATCCGCGAGGAGCGTGCGCAGCATCGAGTGCGCACCATCGCCCGCATGTCCGCGCAGCAGCCGTTCACTCCAAAGAAGAGCCGCCTCGGCTTCCTTCTCCGGGGTCAGATCCGACTCGGGTGGATCGAGCAGATCCCGCAGGACATTGGCACCCAAGGCACGCGCGCGTGCGGTACGCGGCCCGTCCTGACGGGCTCCCTGTCTCTGAGCGTGATCCGGTGCGGCGGGGTCCAGGGTTCCCCGGAGTCCGGTAGCCGTCTCCGCCGCGCGGGGCGCATCAAGCGCTTGCCGGGCACTTTGGCCCTGCCCCCCTTCGGCAGCGTCCCCCTTGCCCTGGTGTTCCGACTCTTCTTCCTTCTGCGTTCTGCCTTCTTCTTTGCGCATGCGATCGTCGATGGCGCGATACAGGCGCTCGACGTCCCATTCAAGCAAAGACTTCTCGACGTGCTCTTCGATCCCCAGTGCGTGGGCGAGGAGCCGATCGAGGTAGACGGCAAACCGGTCGAGCCTGAGCCAGGTGAGATGCGCCAGTGCGCTGTTGACGATTGCATCGGCGCAGATGGTAAAGAGCTGCAGATCCACGTCGCCGAGAAGCAGCCGCAGCTCGCGGCAGCGCTGCGGATGCCTCAAGGCGATGTGCAGCACCTCATGGGCGAGGGCTCCGGTCTGCTCTGCGATGGGCAGCTTGGAGAATGCCGGACCGTAATAGAGGGTCACTCCGTCGGTCGCGACGAGCGGACCCTCGAAGGAGGCGGGTCTGTCCTCGTGGCCGATCCACAACGCGAGTCCGCCTGTCGCTGGCGCGTATTCGACCATCCTCTGAATCGCCCGCGTGCCGCGGTGCTCGAAGTGCGCGCTCACATTGGGCTCACGTCGAATGCCGCTCGCGTTGCTCGGTATAGCGCCGGTAGGAGGGGCTTTCGAGAATCGCCGCCTCAAGCCCCGAGCCGAGCGCCTTTTGCATCAGAAGCTCCATGGCGAGCGTCTGGGCTTCGTAGAGGGGCAGGCGGGCCGTGCTCTCGATCTCGGGCAACTCCTCAATGATCTCCAGCGCACGCGTGACCGTGGGCGCATCGGTCAAAACGGCCAGCAGCCCATAGATCATGCCGTAGAGACCGTCGAGAGTTCTCGGCAAGAGCGCGAGTGTCTCCTTGACCCGACGACTCTTGATGAGCTGCAAGACGTCCGTGCTCGCCCGTAACTCGCGCAGCACTCCGAAGAACTCGGCCGCATTGGCCGCACCAATGCGGCCCTGCACAAAGGTCCTTTTCGTCTCTTCGGCCAGGTGCGAGGACAAGACGTTCGAGACGTCCTCCCAGCCCCTTGGGCTTGCACCCACCAGGTGATCCTGCGCCAACTGCGACTGGGTATCGTCAAGCTTGTCCGGACGTACTTTCAGGTAAGCCATCACTTCGGGGGCGAAGTTGTGGGCGAGGGCATAGTCGAGGAAGGCGTCGATAACCGTCTGCACATTGAAATGGAACATCCGGTCGGCAAGCGCGGTGCCCATGTCGTGGCTCACCGCCCCATGAAAACTCGCGTTCCCAGCCGCGATCACCTGCCAGCCATCGGGGAGCTCGTAGTGCCCGACGCGCCTATCGAGAATCAGCGAGTAGGCCGAGATCTGCAGCCGCTGGTCGGCAGCCGTCAATTCGTCCAGAAAGAGAATCCCGGCAGGCTCGTCTTGCGATGGCAGAAACTCCGGTGGAAACCAGACTGTCTTACCCAGGACGTCGTCGGCATAAATGGCGCCACGGATGTCGACCGGCTCAATCGTGGTCAGACGCAGATCGACGAGCGGCACCTGATAGTGTCGTGCAACCTGGCGCACGATGGATGACTTTCCCACACCACGGGTCCCCCAGAGCATCGACGCACGGCGCCTGAGCACCGGGTCGGCGAACTGCTCGATCAAGGCTGCCTTGGCGGCCGCGATCGACACCGCAGGGATGTTCATCGGATTACCGGCCATGCGCCTGTCCATTCCCGAGGAGGCTCTGCAAGGGCGGTGCGCCCGGATCCAGAGATGGTGGTGCCACTTCAGCCGCTCGCGCCTCCGCCACATGCGCCTCGGACAGCGTCGCCCAGTGATCGAGCTCGAGTCTCCTTGGCCAGGGTGGAATTTCGATGCGGGGCACCTCGCGCATACAAAAGACCAGCATCAAGAGCCAGGTGGGTGCATTGAAGATCAGCATGCGTAGCGCCGAGTCCTCTGCGAGATGGAGCTTGATCGTGGCCGCCGCGGCCAAGACGAGCAGCATGCAGACCAAAAGCGGCAGTGCGCGCCGGCCGGCCACGGCCCAGCGCGCCCAATGGAACCGCTCGCAAAAGTTGCGGGGGGAAGCACTGAACACCTCGACCAGATGGCCGACCACCCTCTCCAGTTTTTGTTCGGCACCTTCCGTGCGCAGGGGTTCGCGACCGGAGAGCTTCAGGTTCGCCTTCCAGGCAGCGCTATCGCCGCGGAGGAGTCCAAATCCAGGACCGAGCACGGCGATCAAGTCCTCGGGCAATTCGAGAGTCCTTGCCGCAACGGGCAGCAAGTCGAGTTCGGCTGAGGGACTACCCTTACCCCGTGGTGCGATCAAGACCACGGAGGCAAGACCCAGTCGTGCCCGCCCCTTGGTGAAGATGGCAGCGCTCTGAGACGGTCCCTCCAAGCGGTAGCTGGTCGCAACGATGATGCCCTCGACACGCCGGAACTGGGATTCGGGCCGGATGCGCTCAATCGCTTCGAGCAAGGCGCAAGGCTCATCGCCCTCGGTCTCGAGTTCCGCCTCGTCTCCCGATGCGAGGCGCACGACGCGCTTGAGCGCAAATCGGCCGCCATCGAAGCACTCTAGATACAGCGTCTCGGAAAACGCCGGCAGTAGGGGTCCGCCTGCAGGATGCTCGATCGGCTTAAAGACAAGGCGTCGCTCCAGGCGGTTGCTCAAGGCGAGATCGGGATGTCGGCCGGCCCGGGTGAAGGGCGCAACCAGACGCAATATCTCGTGGTGCGTAAGAGGGTGGGCTGGCATCGACTCGCAGAATGCTCCGGCGCTGCAGTCCAAGGTC
>CAJCID010000232.1 GCA_903970305.1 Rhodospirillales bacterium
CGATCCCCACGTAGACGATTCCCGTACCGAGGCCGCCGAGCCCGCCGTACGCCAGGTAGAGCCCCCAAATGGAGTTCACCTGGCTGCTCACCACCCAGCTCAGACCCGTCAGGAGGCCCCCCAGGGAGATCAGAAGGCGCGGCCCGAACCGGTCGATGAGGCTGCCTTGAAACGGCGAGAAAAAAGTCTGCAGGACGATCAGAATCGAAAACGTCACCTGCAGGGTCGACAGCGGAACGCCCAGACTCGAGGCGAGCGGCTTGGTAAACAGGGTCCAGACGTATTGCGTGCTCGAAATGGACATCATGCACACGATGCCGACCGCGAGTTGCCACCAACGCATCGCGGAGTGGGGCGCGTGGCTACCCGTGAGCGCGGCGGGAAGGGTTTCGGAATTCATGGCTGGCGTGCTTCCAGTAGGGGGACGGGATCATGAAGCAAGGGACGTGCCGAACTTCCGCAGGCCGCGCTCGCCGAGGCAGATGTTGCGATCCCGCGCCTGCGGGCGAGCTGCGCCCCGATCGGACGCTTGCGCAAGAATGGGCCCGGAAGCCAAGTTGTTCGCCAAGGAACAGGTCTTGCAGGTGTCCTTGTCGCTAGAATGTCGAATCCTTGCGGGGACGCTCTGCGCAGCCCCCCTTTGACCCGCCCCCCCACAGAGGGACAGTTTGAAAACCCAGAACCGCCGTCTGCCATGATCTCCGAGCCGATCGCCCGGGGCGCCTGTTGGCCCTCGCCGATTAGCTCGGCCATGGTCGCGCGCAGCGCCACGCCCTTGGAGTCACCGCGTCTGGACGGTGAGTTCACCTATTGGATCGAAGCCCGACCGACCGAGGGCGGACGCGCTGTCGTCGTCCGTGGCCGAAGTGGTGAAGAAACCACGGATGTCACGCCCACGGTGTTGTCCGCGCGCAGCCGGGTCCACGAATACGGAGGGGGCGCCTACCTTGTCGCAGAGGGCACTGTGTATGTGAGCAACTTCAGCGACAACCGGGTCTATCAGATCGCGCCCGGCTCCCGCGCGCTTGCGCTCACCTCCGACAGCGGGGAACGGTTTGCCGATTTTGTGCTCGATGCTCGCCATGCACGCCTGATCGCCGTACGGGAAGACCACCGGCCGGGCGAAGGAGAGCCTCTGAACAGTCTCGTGTCGATCGCCTTGGATGGCTCCCAGCGGGTGGAGCGACTGGCTTTTGGACGCGACTTCTACAGCAGTCCTTGTCTTGCGCCGGACGGCAAATGGCTCGCTTGGCTCGCCTGGGACCATCCCCAGATGCCCTGGAACGGCACCGAGCTCTGGGTGGCCCGTATCGGTCCCGATGGTTCCCTTGGCACCCCCGAGCACCTCGCAGGCGGGGCCACCGAGTCGCTCTTCCAACCCTCCTGGTCGCCCACTGGACAGCTGTATGTGATCTCTGATCGCAGCGGCTGGTGGAACCTGTACCGGGTCGATTCAGAAGGGCTCTTTGGGATCTGTCCGATGCAGGCTGAATTCGGCCGGGCCCAGTGGACCCTTGGCATGAGCACCTACGGCTTTCTCGGCAGCGAACACATCCTCGCGGCCTACTCCCAAGATGGCGCGAGCCATCTCGTTGCGATCGAGGTCGCCACCGGCTTCGTCGAATCGATCGAGACGCCGTATACCGAGATTGAGTCGTTGGTCGCCCAGGGCACGCGGGCCGTGATGCTGGCTGGTTCGCCCTCGACCCCGATGGAAATTGTCGAACTCAGCTGGCCCACGCGGCGCTGGGAAGTCCGCGCGACGAGTCTCGCCGCGTTGCCCGATGACGCTGATCTCTCGTTTCCGCGCACGCTCTACTATCCGAGCCAAAATGGCCGCACGGTGCACGCCTTTTACTACCCGCCGGCCCATCGTCAGTACAAGACGCCTTCGGACACCTGCGCACCGCTGGTTGTCATCAGCCATGGCGGCCCGACTTCCCGTTCGACCAACGTACTCAAACTCTCGGTTCAGTTTTGGACCAGCCGGGGATTTGCCGTACTGGACGTGAACTATGGCGGCAGCAGCGGCTTTGGCCGAGCCTATCGTGACCTTCTCCGGGGAAGTTGGGGGATCGTCGATGTCGAAGACTGCATCATGGGAGCACGTCATCTGGTCGAGACAGGCCGAGCCCAGAGCCAGCGCATGGCGATCCGCGGAGGTAGCGCCGGGGGGTTCACCACCCTGTCGGCGCTCACCTTTCATCGCGTCTTTCAGGCGGGTGCAAGCTACTATGGCGTGAGTGATCTCGAGGCTTTGGATCGGGACACCCACAAGTTCGAGTCGCGCTATACGAGCTACCTCGTCGGTGAGAAGGCCGTACGCGCCACGTTGTACGGCCAACGCTCGCCGATCCATCATGTGGATCGCCTGTCTTGTCCGATCATCTTCTTCCAGGGATCAGACGACAAGGTCGTTCCGCCCGCTCAATCCGAGGTGATGGTGAACGCCTTGCGAGAACGGGGGGTTGCCGTGGCCTACCTGCTCTTCGAGGGAGAAGGGCATGGCTTTCGCAGCGCTGAACATATCGAGCGTTCGCTCGAGGCTGAGCTGTATTTCTATTGTCGCGTGCTGGGCCTTGACCTGCCTGCCGGGATCGAGCCCATCGAGATTGATAATCTGGAGGAAACGAACGCGAAGCGGGTATCCTAACCTGGCGAGCCAAGGGGTCCCTGCCCTCGCGTCACAGATTTGCTCGATCCCGTTTCAGCACCGGTTTGATGGTCGGCAAAGCTGTCGCTGCCGTGGGCTCTTCGAAAGAGGCAAGGTGAGCAGATGAGGCGCATTACAACATGGGTCAGTCAGGCCGGCATGCGTGGCGTCGGCTGGTGCGTGCTCAGTTGCTGCGTCTTTGTCTCTGTCTGTGTCTCGGCTCGTGCCGCGGGCGTCGCCGATGAGCCCATGCCGCTGCCGTCTATCGAGGTAAGCGGTCTTAAGGTCGGTGCATCTGCACTCTATGACGACAATGTGACCCGCTCGGATAGCGACATCCTCTCGGACGAGAGCCTCTCGGTCTCCCTGGACGATTCAGTCATCCTGCCGCTTACCGCCTGGATGCGACTGGTGTTGTCCGGTGGCGTCCAGTTCGAGCACTTCGACCACTGGGTGGGACTAAGCCATGCGGACCTTGCCGCCGGCGCCCAGTTCCAGTATCGGCCCGCGGCGAGCTTCTACGCGCCGATCATCCAGTTCGGTGTGAGCGCCCGGGCATTGGGTTATCAGGACTCGCTCCGCTCAGGCGGTGCAAGCATTGCGAATCTGACGGCACTCGAAGCCCTGACCGATCAGATCACGGCCTCCCTGGGTGCCGAGCACGAGGAAAGGCGCGCCGAGAACTCGACATTCGACGGCCATGGAGATCGCGTGCGGATCCATGTTGACGACTCGCTTTCCTCGACCTTGACCCTCTATGGAGGACTGGCCAAGCGCTACGGCGATGCCGTCACGTCCAGTTTTCGCGATCCGGACAACCGGGCGATCGCCCTGGCGCTGGCACCCGATCCGGCCTTCGGTTCGACCGATCGCATCGCATATCGCTTCAAAGCGAGCTCGATCATCGGCACCGTCGGCATGAACTACGCGCTGGCCGTGCATCAATCGCTTGATCTGTCCTGGCAGAAGGTGACCCTTTTCCCCGTGCGCCTGCCCTCTCCGAGCGCCACTCAGGCCAAGTATGTCGACAACCAGGTCGTGCTCAGCTATCTCGTGCAGTTCTAGGGGGATGCGATGCGCACCTAGACGAGAACGATATCGTACTGTTCCTGGTGGTAGAGCGGATCGACCTGAAGCGAGATCGACTTGCCGATGAAGTCTCCGAGCATGGCGAGATTCTGCGACTCCTCTTCCAGGAACAGATCGATCACCTGCTGGGAGGCGAGCACGCGAAATTCGCGGGGGTTGAATTGCCGGGCTTCCCGGAGCAGTTCTCGCAAGATCTCGTAGCAGATCGTCCTGGCCGTCTTCACCTCTCCCTTGCCTAAGCAGGTCGGGCAGGGCTCGCAAAGGATATGTGCGAGGGATTCACGCGTGCGCTTTCGGGTCATCTCGACCAGGCCCAGTTGCGTGAAGCCATTGACCGTCATGCGCGTGTGATCGCGCGCCAGTGCCTTCTTCAATTCGGAGAGCACGGCGTCCCGGTGGTCGGCATTGTCCATGTCGATGAAGTCCAGAATCACGATGCCGCCCAGATTGCGCAGCCGCAGTTGCCGCGCGATGGCCTGAGCTGCCTCAAGATTGGTCTTAAAGATCGTGTCGTCGAAGGAGCGGCCGCCCACAAAGCCGCCCGTGTTGACGTCGATCGTGGTCATGGCTTCGGTCTGATCGATGATCACGTAGCCGCCCGACTTCAGATCGACGCGCCGTCCGAGCGCCTTCTCAAGTTCCTCCTCGACGCCATAGAGATCGAACAGGGGCCGCTCGCCTGTGTAGTGCAGTACGCGGCCCGAGACCGAGGGCATGTAGGCGTCGGCGAAAGCGAGGAGCTTGGCGTAGCTCTCCCGCGAGTCGACCTGGATGCTCGAGGTCTCGACATTGACGAAATCTCGCAGCACACGCTGGGCCAGGCTCAGGTCCTGATAGAGGAGCGATGGTGCCGGCTTTTGCAGGGCGCTCGCGTGGATGTCCTCGAGGAGCTTGCGCAGGTAGGTGATGTCCGCGACGAGATCGGCTTCGCTTGCGTCTTCGGCCATGGTGCGTACGATGAAGCCGCCCTTCTCGCCGGGGGGAACCAACCGTTGCACCTTGTCGCGCAGCTGCTCACGTTCTGCTTCATCCTCGATACGCTGGGATATGCCAATATGGGAATCCTGGGGCAGATAGACGAGCATGCGCCCGGCGATGCTGATCTGGGTCGACAGGCGCGCGCCTTTGGTGCCGATGGGATCCTTGATGACCTGGACGATGAGAGCCTGACCCTCATGCAAGAGACGTTCGATCGGCGGTAGACCCGCCCCCGGCGATTTCGGAGTGTCGCGATGCTGCTCCGCGTGCCAGATGTCGGCGACATGCAAGAACGCGGCCCGCTCCAGGCCGATGTCGATGAAGGCCGACTGCATCCCTGGCAACACGCGCGCGACGCGGCCCAGGTAGACGTTGCCGACCAGTCCGCGCGTGGTCGTGCGCTCGATATGCAGTTCCTGGACAGTCCCTTGGAAGACGACCGCAACCCGCGTTTCCTGCGGTGTGACATTGATGAGGATATCTTCCATGGCGGCCTCATTCTAATCGACTCGCGCCCTGGCAACCTGCAACGCTGGATCGGCTCGATCTAGGTCTTGATTCCGAAGCGCGCGAGGACTGCCTGGGTCTCGCACAGTGGCAGACCCACGATCCCGGTAAAGCTGCCCGTGATGTGAGTCACGAAGGCCGCGGCGCGCCCTTGAATGGCATACGCCCCGGCTTTGCCGAACGGCTCCTTGCCCGCGACATAGGCGCGGATCTCCTGGGCTCGGATGGCCCGCATGGTCACGGTGGATTCGGAGAGCGTCCAGATGAGCTTGCGTCCATCGGTGACTGCGACCGCGGTCAGGACCCGGTGTCGGGTTCCCGAGAGGGATTCAAGCATCCGGATCGCATCCTTGGGGTGAGCGGGCTTGCCCAAGATCTTGCGTCCCAGGGCGACTGTCGTGTCGGCTGCGAGAATCGGGGCGGCAGGCAGGCTCCGCTGTGCCCTTCTGAGAACCGCCGCCCCGGCCTTCAGTGCCGCAACCCGCACGACATAGTGTCGCGCCGATTCGCCCGCTACGAGAGCTTCCAGGGCTTCGCTATCCTCGCTGGCATCCGGGGTCAGCATCTCGAAATGCACGCCCAGTTGCGTCAGGAGTTCCTGTCGACGCGGACTCTGCGAGGCGAGATAGACCCATTGCCGCACGACAGTTAGGCCCGATGATAGGGATGATTCTGCGTGAGGGACCAAGCGCGGTAAAGCTGCTCGGCCAGGATCACGCGCACCATGGCGTGCGGCAGGGTCAGACGCGATAGGCTCAGGCAAACGCTCGCCTCGGCCTTGAGTTCCGCATCGAGTCCATCTGCGCCTCCAATGATCCAAAAGACCGGGTCGCTCTCGGCGCGCCAACGCTCCAGCCGTGCGGCGAGCTCCACCGTCGAAAACTCTTGCCCCCGTTCATCGAGAGCGACCACGACGCGGCGCTTCGGTAGCGCTGCTCGAATCCGTTGCGCTTCGGCTTGCATCAGGAAATGCGGCCCACGCTGAGCGCTGCGCGGCTCCGGTCTGATCTCGCGCAGCTCGATGGGCAGTTCGGCGGGCATGCGCTTGGTGTAGTCTTGAAAGGCCGAGTTCACCCAGGTCGGCATGCGCGAGCCCACTGCGATGATGACAAGCTGCATGGCCGCGGCGGCGCGATGACCTAGCGGCTCACCGGCCTTTTGGCCACGCGCCGTGGGGGGGACTTGGCGCGCGGTGACTTGCGCGCGGGTTCGCCTTCGCCTGCGCGCGCAAGCGTCGTCTTCTTCTGGGCCGCGCCACGCGCTGAGCCAGCACCAGCGCGGCTCGTCGCCGGCTTGGTGTTCACCGGTCGAGAACCCCAAAGCTCTTCGAGGTTGTAGTAATTGCGGATCGACGGCTGCATGATGTGCACGATGATATCGCCGAGATCGACGAGCACCCATTCGCCGCTTTCCTCGCCTTCCATGCTGACGATTGCGCCGCCTTTGAGCTTGACCTTGTCACGCACCGAGGCCGCAAGCGCCTTGGTATGGCGGTTCGACGTACCGGTGGCGATGATGACGCGATCGAACAGGTCAGTCAGTCCAACCGTACTGAATGCCTTGACGTCTTGCGCTTTCAGATCATCAAGGGCGTCGATGACCGTGCTTTGAAGGGTTCGAATATCCATTAAGGCGTATAGAGTTGCTTGGCGCGAATGTAATCGAGTACCGAGGAGGGTAACAGATCGCGTACGGCCTCGAATTGGCCTTCGTTGAGAAGCCTGCGAATTGACGAAGACGAGGTCTCGCCAAGATCCGCCGGAATGAGAACGACTTGGCCGGCTGGCAGGCGCAATGATCCGGGCAAATCGAGGTGCGGAACGGCGCGCGCGCGCACGAGCTCGGCGACTTCGGGATCGAGCCCGTCGAGTTCCAGCCCGAATGACGGTCGCCCGCCCACGGCCACACTGGCCAGATCAAGAAGCTCCGGCCAGCGCGACCACGTGTGCAGGCGCAGTAGTTGGTCCGCACCGATCAAGAGCACGAGGAGGGGCTCGGGCCCGATTTCGCTACGGATCTCGCGCAGCGAATCGACCGTGTAGGTGGGGCCATCCCGATGCAGCTCGCGCTCGTCGATGTCTGCGGCCAGCATGCGCTCCTCGAGCGCCAGCCGGAGCATGGCGAGCCGATCGGCAGCAGGTGCGCCGACGCTGCTTTTCTGCCAAGGCGAGCCTGCCGGCAGGAAGCGCAAGGTGTCTAAGCCGAGCTGTTGGGCAAAGAGTCCGGCCAGATCGAGGTGGGCGTTATGCACGGGATCGAAGGTTCCCCCAAGCAGTCCGATGCGGCCGAAGGCAGGGGTCACGTCAGCCAGTCGCGGCGCGGCAGAAAGCGCTCGAGGAGGAGCGCCTCGGGAGATCCGGCCTTCGGTGCGTGCTGATAGCGCCAGTGAACGACGGGGGGCAGTGACATCAGGATCGACTCTGCCCGGCCGCCCGACTGCAGCCCGAAAAGCGTCCCCCTGTCGTAGACCAGATTGAATTCGACATAGCGACCGCGCCGGTAGGCCTGCCAGTTGCGCTCGGCCTCGCCGTAGGCCGCCGTGGAGCGACGTGAGACAATGGGCAGGTAGGCCTCGATGAAGTGATCCCCGACACTCCTTTGCATCGCAAAGGCGGATTCGAATCCGCCTTCATGAAAATCGTCGAAGAAGATACCACCGATCCCGCGCGCCTCGGCGCGGTGCTTCAAATAGAAATAGTCGTCACACCAGGACTTAAAGCGCGGATAAAGGTCAACGCCAAACGGGTCCAGAGCCTTCTTGCACGTGGCATGGAAATGGACCGCGTCCTCGTCGAAACCATAATACGGGGTCAAGTCCATGCCGCCTCCGATCCACCAGACGTCGGCGGCGTGCGTGGCGCGGGCGACGAAGAGCCTGACATTCATGTGCACGGTCGGAACATAGGGATTGCGCGGATGAAGCACCAGCGATACGCCAAGAGCCTCAAACCCCCGCCCGGCGAGTTCGGGCCGGTTTGCGCTCGCTGAAGGAGGTAGTTTATGCCCGGTCACATGCGAGAATCCGACGCCTGCGCGCTCGAACATTCTGCCCTCTTCGAGGATCTGCGTGATGCCCATGCCCCCGAGCGGCTCCTGCGGACCTTTCTGCCAGGCATCCTGCGCAAACCGGGAGCCGTCGACCTCCTCGAGAGCGCTGACGATGCGCCCTTGTAGATCCAAGAGGTAAGCCTTCGCTTGCGCGGTGTCGACGATGGAATTCATGGCATCAGAGTGGATGGTGAAGGAGCGGCAGTCAGTGCTTGCGATTCAAGGCGCGCCAGCCGATATCGCGACGAAACTGCGCCCCCTCAAAGTGGATCCGGTCGACGGCTTCATAGGCCCGCTTTTGCGCCATGCGCACGCTATCGGCCAGGGCCGTCACGCACAGCACACGCCCGCCATTGGTCTGGAGCGCACCCTCCTTGAAGGCTGTTCCGGCATGAAAGACGAGGAGATCGTCGGCCTCAGGTGGTATCGAGGTGATGACATCGCCCGTGACAGGGGCTTCTGGATAGCCGCGGGAGGCCATCACCACGCCCAGGGCGGTGCGCCGATCCCACTCGAGTTCAACCTGGTCGAGCGAGCCTTCCAAGGCGTGTTCGCAGACGTTCACGAAATCGCTCTTTAGGCGTGCCATGATCGGCTGCGTCTCCGGATCACCCATACGGCAGTTGAATTCGAGGGTCTTCAGATTGCCCTGCGCGTCGATCATGAGGCCGGCATAGAGAAAGCCCGTGTAGGGCATGCCTTCTTGGGCCATGCCGTGAACCGTGGGGGCGATGACCTCGCGCATGATGCGCGCATGAATCCCGGGCGTGACGATCGGTGCGGGTGAGTAGGCGCCCATGCCTCCCGTATTGGGTCCGCGGTCCTGGTCCAAGAGCCGCTTGTGGTCCTGGCTCGTCGCGAGTGGCAGGATGTGCTGTCCATCGACCATGACGATGAAACTCGCCTCTTCGCCTTCAAGAAATTCCTCGATCACCACGCGCGCCCCCGCCCCGCCGGTCTGGTTGTCGGCGAGCATCTGATCGACCGCAAGATGGGCCTGGGCGAGATCAAGTGCCACGACGACTCCCTTGCCGGCGGCCAGTCCATCGGCCTTCACGACAATCGGTGCACCGCGCTCCTCCAGGTACGCGTGAGCACGGCCGGCATCGGTGAAGCTCTGATAGGCGGCCGTGGGGATGTTGTGCCGGGTCATGAACGCCTTGGCAAAATCCTTCGAACTCTCCAGACGCGCCGCGGCGCGCGTGGGCCCGAAGATCTTCAGCCCCTCATTGCGAAAATGATCGACTATTCCCGCGGCAATCGGGACCTCTGGTCCGACCACAGTCAGCTGAATCCGTTCCCGCTTAGCGAAGGCCGCCAGCACCCGCATGTCCGTGATCGGCAGATTCTTCAGGTTCGGGTGGCCTGCGGTGCCGCCGTTTCCCGGCGCGACATAGACGAACTGGGCACGCGGCGATTGAGCCAGGCGCCAGGCCAGCGCGTGTTCGCGCCCCCCTGAGCCCACCACCAGAATCTTCATGGGCCGTCAGGTGGTGTGGGATGGCGAGGAGTGTGGGCCCCCTGCCGGAGGGGATCAAGCATGGTGGATGACAGCTGACGTGTAGACTTCCTGGACGTCGTCGATGCTCTCAAGCGCATCGAGGAGTTTTTGCATCTTTTCTGCATCCTCGCCCTCGAAGACCACTTCGGTCAACGGCTTCATGACGATTTCGGCGACAGCGGGTTTCAGGCCCGCCTTCGCCAAGCGGTCTTTGACTGCCGAGAAGTCAGCCGGAGGGCAGGTCACCTCGATGCCACCCTCTTCGTCGGTCAGCACGTCATCGGCCCCGGCTTCGAGCGCGACCTCCATGACCGCATCTTCCGAGGTGCCCGGAGCAAAAAGAAACTGGCCACAATGCTTGAACAGGTACGCCACCGAGCCATCGGTGCCCAGGTTGCCTCCGTGTTTGGCGAAGGCGTGACGCACCTCGGCGACCGTGCGCGTGCGGTTGTCCGTCATGCAGTCCACGAGAACCGCCGCACCATGGATCCCGTAACCCTCGTAGCGGATCTCCTCGTAGTTCACGCCGTCAAGGCTGCCCGTACCCCGGTCGACGGCCCGTTTGATGTTGTCCGCGGGCATGTTCTGATCCTTGCCCTTGTCGATCGCCAGACGCAGCCTGGGGTTGGAATTGGGATCGCCCCCACCCAGTCGGGCGGCGACCGTAATCTCCTTGATCAAGCGCGTCCAGATGCGTCCCCGCTTCTCATCCTGGCGACCTTTACGGTGCTGGATGTTGGCCCATTTTGAATGTCCTGCCATGGCCTTCCCTTGTGCTCTGACGGCGGTGCGGTGAAGGCAGGATTTTATCACGCGGACCCGCCGCCGAACCGGGGCGAGCCGCGCTGCTACCGCTAGCGTCCAAAGACGATCTGCTCGCGCCGCAACAGCCGTGTGAGCGATGTGAGACAGATGAAACCCAAGAACAAGGCGACGGCCAGAGGAACGAGATAGTCGGCCATCCCGACCTGATCGCCGCGCAATACCCGCGCTAAGACCACCTGCTGCGCGAGGGCGGGCACGAGGAGTTGCCAGCTGGCTTGCCTAAGCGAGGAGAACAGCGTGATCAAGGGGACGAAGTTGATGACCAGAGCGATGTAGCTGGCATAGGTCTGAGCCTCCTTGAAGGACCTGCCGTAGGTGGCGACGAGCATCTGCAGCGCCGAGATCATGCAGGCGAAGGGCAACATCAATGCGCTAAAGCGGAAAAACTCCGGAAATCCGAACTGGAACAAGGTCGCGAGCTTTTCGCTGGGCACGAGTTGCGTCGCCAAGGCGAAACTGGCCAGAGTCAGGATCACCACTGCGCAGGCCTGGGTCGCGACGGCGGACCATTTGCCCAGGACCAGCGCGCGCAGATCCACGGGATTCATCAGCAATGGTTCCAGCGAGCCGCGCTCTCTCTCGCCCGCGGTGGTATCGATGGCTGCGCTCATGCTCCCCACGACCGCTCCGATCAGCGCAAACATCGGAATCAGGAACAAGAGAAAAGCACCCTGCTGCTTGGGAGTGGCCGTATTCAGATGCCGGATCTCGAGCGGGTGAAAAAGCTCCGGGCCGACTCCTCGGTCGATTGCACGCAACAACTCCAGCTCGCGTGCGAACGCGTGGAGGATCGCTTCGGCTCGCCGGGCGGACGGCTGCGCATCGTTGCGCGATTCGTCCAAGACGATGTGGATCTGCGCAGTTTCGCCACGAGCGAGCTTGGTCGTGAAGTCGGCCGGAATGGCCAGGACGGCTTCCTGGAGTTTGCCCGTGCGAATCTCGTCCTCGTAGTCCGCGGGGGCAGGAACCGCCGTGAAATCATTGCGCTCCAGAAAATTCGCCAGTGCCGGCGCGTGCTCCAGTCCGTCGACCATGATCTGGCGCAACTCCCCCTTGTGCTCAAAGCCCGAGATGAAGTTCGCGAGGAGCAACAGGGAGACCGGTCCCATCAAGAGCGCCGTGATGAAGATGGTGGCGAGGGTGCGGCGATCGCGCAGGCCGTCGCTTAACTCCTTCTTGAAGACAATTAAGGCGACGCGGATCATGCGTTGGGATCCACGGGGGGGCTTGCAACGGGGGGTGCGGCGGGGGCTGCG
>CAJCID010000233.1 GCA_903970305.1 Rhodospirillales bacterium
ATCTTCTGCGATCCCAACGACGAATCCGAGCGGCGTGCCGTCCGGTCGCTTGATCGGCGTGAACTGACCATCCTTCAGAATCGACATCGTATGATCGATGCCGACCCACAGGCGACCCTCATGATCTTCGAGGAGCGAGGTCACCTGCTCACCAGGCAGGCCCTTGCCCGTCTGCAGAGACACGACCTTGCCGTCTCGAAGTGCATCGAGGCTTTGTGCTCCGCCGGACCAAATCGTGCCGTCACTGGCGGCCAGTACCGTATCCGCCTCTTCAGCGCGCAGCCCTTCATGCGTGGTGAAGGAGGCAACCGCGAGGTCACGAAAGCAGTCGACTCCTTTAGTGGTCGCGACCCAGACATTACCCTCCCTATCTTCAAACAGGTGAATCACATGGTCACTCGTGAGACCGTCTTCGCTGCCGTAATGGTCGACCCTGCCGTCGCGAACGCGAAATAAGCCCTTGTCGCTCGTACCGACCCACAACACGTTCTGGCGGCCCAGCAGTAGCGCCTCAACACCAACGCTGCTGCCATCCCAATTTGGAGTCTTGAAGGGCTGCAACGTACCGTTTATGAGTCGCTGCAAGCCCATCCCTGGCCCGGGCGCATCGACTGCGATCCACGCTGAGTCGTCAGGAAAGATTGCGATACTTTTTGTGAAGTTTAAATTGGGGGCGCTGCCTCGTATTGAATATACGGTCGTGTCCGATGACGCTCGACCCCACCGCACCGTAGAAGTGCTGCCCCCCAGCAAGAAATGTCCCCCGGCATCCTCTGCTAGTGTGGCGCAGCAATCACTCGGGATTCCATCGGATCGGCCGTAGCAATGCGGGTGTGCCAGACTCACCTCACAGAGGGTTCCCGAGTCGTCCAGATTGCCCAACCGGGTTGCCCACACCGATCCGTCGCGCGCTGCAAGCATGGCGCCAATCGCCCAGTTACCGGAAGGCAGATGTTGAGTCAGCCGCTGGTCCTTCCATTGCCACACACCCTTAAATTGAGTACCGATCCAGAGGCTGCCGTCACTGGTACCCAAAAGCGAGGAGACGGGAGTGTCCCGAAGCTTCTCCGCCCCCGGGGTAGCCCACGGTGTGAATTGGACGCCATCGAATCGCAGAAGGCCGGATGCAGTTGCTATCCACAGGTAACCATCGGTTGTTTGCGAGATTGCCCAGGGCACCGCCGAAAAATACCCGTCCTGGATCCGCCAGGCACTGTGGGCGTATTGAGAGATATTCCGGTCGGGATTCAGGGCATGCGCCGTGATCGCCAACAGGAAGGCGACAAGCGCTAGGGCAATCCGGCAACCATGGAGTTTCACGCGCGCCATGCCTTGGCTACCTGAAAATCACCACGTAGTCCATTGACGCCGGGATCGAGCCCATTGATTGGGAGACAAGAGCGATACCTGGTGCCGCAGCACGCTGCACCAGGCCGCTCTTGATCGGGCACGTCAACTGGAAGAGGGATGCCGAGGCGAACCGAAGTCTGTGCGCGGGTTGCCGCTTGGAATAGAAGCCGACGAGGTCGCACCCGATCGACCAAGCCGGCAAACCACCTGTCGGGCGCGGCATCCGGATTTTCCGACGACTTCTCGGGTTTCCCATTCGAGATCTTCATTGGTCTCCACCATGCCGTTCGGAATATTCGGAATGCCCAGGAAATGCTGCTACGACAACTGTTGCGGGTACAAGCGCAGCCTGGCCGAGAAAGCAAGAATGGAACACTTTGATCATTTCGTAACAAGCGCGTAACGCCTGTCGAAACGAAAAGCAAGATCAAAGAGTATCGCAAAGTAGTCGCGGTGGCTGCTACTAAAGGGGAGTCCGCGAACCCCCCAACGAGTTTGTCGACTCACATTGTTGCGACGAGCCTTTCGGAGTGCAAAGGCTTGTTTGCCACGGCTCCGGCAGGAGCCACAAGTGGCTACGCTCTCGATGTTTCGAACCTCGGGCGTCGCGACATTCGTGTTCGATGAGACCGAGCGCCGGGCCATCCCGGGCTTCCATTGGATCTCCGTTGGATGCCTGCTTCCCGCGATCTCTCTTTGTATAGGGTTTCTGGCCCCTTACGGTACCGTCATCTGAGGTCTCATCTGGCTGAGCATGCTCTTGGCACTGGGCGGCAACTGCCGCTTACCCCTTGGTGACCGCCATGGTCGATTACCTTAGTCTCGCGGTGCCTGGATCTGGCCCGACCCGGTGGACGCGCGACTGTTCGGGCGACGGACCTTGGTCCTTTCACGCCGGGGACAGAGCAGCTCGGCAACGGGCTTTGGTATCGCAAGCTGCTTGCGAGAATGAAATCTACGGTTTTGAGGGCCCCGCAGAATTCAGGGGGGCGCTTGGCACCCCTTCGAAAGATTCCTGGCTACTGACTCCATTGGGGATTTCTCCGCAAGGAATGGGCCCTGATACTGCAATCGACAGCATCTGCCGCTGCTTTGTACGGCCCAATTCGAAAGGTGGTCCCTCAATGCAAGTCGTTCCTCGCGGTTCCTGGACTGTTTCAGCCCTACGCTCGTACCCCAAGGGCCGAGCCTCGCAATCTCTAGAGGTATCTCACGTCGCACCGGTCTACAACACGGTCTATCTACTAGATGACGACCCGTTCGTACGGCAGGAAATATCTGCGTGTCTTGGCGCCCTCGAATTGAATGTCGTCGAATTTGCGTCGGCGGCGGAGTGCCTGAACCAGATCAAGCAGGGCGAGGCGGCTTGCGTGATCGTCGATATGCGCCTTGCCGACCTCGCCAACCAGGGCACGCAACAATGGTTGGCGGCAGAATCGCACGCACCAGTCATTTTCATTGCAGATTGCTGTGATATCGAATTGGCCGTCAAGGTGATGAAAGCGGGGGCCATGGACCTCCTGATCAAGCCATTGAACCTGCATGCGCTGGCCAAGTCGGTCGGGGCGGCTTGCGAACGCTGCCGCAGGGAGGCCGAGCAGGCAGCGCGGTTGGCCAAACTCCAGGCGCGCCTTTCCTCGCTGACACCTCGTGAGCGCGAAGTTCTTCCGCTTATCGTGGGAGGACTTCTCAATAAACAAGCTTCGGCGTTGCTTGGTATCTCTGAGGTGACGTTCCAAATACATCGAAGCCAGGTAATGCGGAAAATGCAGGCCGGATCAGTCGCGGAACTTGTTCGAATGGCTCTCGAGTTACGCATTCCTCACTGGCGCCGACCTGAAGAGTAGTCTTCCGAGAAATCGGCGCTCCCACCTGTGTCAGGCTGCGCCGTGGTCACCCTAGGAGGAATTCCTTACTCGGCGCGCCTTCTCTTTCAACATCTCGTGACCGATTGGCAAGCTACCTTGCTCGTACGTCGAGACGAGTTCGGCGACACGGGCCCGCAGGGCCGGCAGGAGATCCTCCTCGAACCACGGGTTGCGCTTTACCCACAAGATGTTACGTGGACTCGGATGTGGCAACGGAACCAGATCGGGCCATTGCGCGACCCAGTTTTGGACCACTTCCGTGACCGTTGCTCCTCCGCACGGAAGGTGGTAGTCCAGTGCGTAGCGTCCCACGACCAGAGTGAGTTCGAGGCTCTTTAGTTGCGAGAGCACAGCCGTACGCCACCGCGGGGCGCATTCCGGTCGAGGCGGCAAGTCTCCAGAGCGCCCTGTTCCCGGGAAGCAAAACCCCATGGGAACGATTGCGACCTTCTTCGGATCATAGAAGATCTCCCGCGACATCCCAAGCCATGTGCGCAGCCGGTCACCGCTGATATCGTCAAACGGAATACCGGTCGCGTGAACCTTTCTTCCTGGGGCCTGACTCGCGATTAAGATCCGCGCCGACGGATGCGCTTGGACGATCGGGCGAGGTCCCAGTGGAAGGTGCTCTGCGCAAATTGTACAGGCACGGATTTCCGCAAGTAACTGTGGAAGGCGAGACATTCGTCCTCGTCGCTTGTCAGAAGCGTAATCTTCAATGCCTCGTCGTGTTTCAAAGATCGAGGTTGCAGGGGTATCTTGTGCTGCGATACCCACGCGCCCGGAGGGCGCGCAATGCACCTTCGTTGAGCACTTCTGTTAGCAATGCGTTAGGGTTACCTCTCGTAAACCATCGGGACGATGCGCCCCCCAAAGAAAGGTCGGTCTGATGAAGTAAAGCCAATCAAAAGACGAATCGGCCGTCCCTCAGCACTCAACCTGTCGATGTCGATCCACAAATGTCAGACTAATCGGCCGTGGGCCTTGGCCCCATCCCTCCAAGGTGCTGGCAGGAGACTTTACCGAAGAAGGGTGCCGTGCTTGATCGCCTCCAGCATAGGCCAGTGTGCCTCCCTTGTGCGAGAGCAAGCCGCATGGAAAAGCGTTGGCCCCGTGGCCTGCTCGGAATCACTGGCCCCTTCGATTGGGGCACCTGCATTGGAGAAGCTGCTGCGCAGGACATCCGTTTGGCCGTAGGACGAACTGGTCAATCGTGCAAGCAGCTTGGGACCTATCGTTCGGTCAGGCCATTCGATACCTCAAAGCCGGGGTACGGTGATCGTCAATCCGGATAAGTTGGATGGGTCGGCTGAGTAGTCGGCCTGGGAGATGGGACGGTTGCATTACTGACGGCATCGAAGGAACGCCTTGGTCGCACGGAGGTCCTCCGCGCCCCTCCCAGGTCGGGCCGGCAAACCGTTTGCAGGTCAAGGGTTACTTCGCCGTAGTCAGAGGTTCGCCCGCGATGTCATTCTGAGTTCGCGGCGACGGTAACGACCTCCCCGGCTCTCAATCGGATTCAGGAGTCAAACTGTCGATTCGATGGCGCCCGATCATAATCGCGAGTTCGACGGACGACAGAGTTGCTTCTCTGGAGTCAGTGAGGATAGAGCGGACACCTCGTTCCATTGCAAACCGGACGTGCGTCACCGCTGCTGCCTCGGTGCGCTGGTCAAGTTCCACGGACGAGAGGTAGATAAGATCCCCAGCGTTCGCGATGAAGTCCGGGACGTAGTCGATCCCTCGCTCCACGAGGCTTGCGCCCACGTCAGGCGAAGAGAGCTGGCCATTGGCACTTCCACAGATGATGCGACAGTTCAGCTCGGAAACATTGGCGCTGGTGAAGAATCGTTCACCGACACAGGGAACCAGTACGTCGCACTCAGCGCGAATGGCTTCTTCTGGAGGAAGCCATTCCACCCCCAATTCCACGGCGACCAGTTGCGCCGTCGGATCCATATCGGACAGAACCAGCTGCGCGCCCAACTTCCTGAGGTCGCGCGCGAGCTGTGCGCCGATTTCATCCAGTCCAAGGATGCAGATGCGCACCCCTGAGACCGAACTACGGTCGAGCGAGCAAGCGATGGCGGTATTGATCGCCGTCTTAAGACCGGTCAGCCCCCCCGGTAGGGTGGCGCCTACACCACCAGTTCGACGCGAGCGGCCCGAGATCCACGGAGTTCGTCGAAACAGGACATCCATCTCCTCTGGCTCAATACCCGGGCCTGGGATGACTCGAAAGAGCCCGTTTAGGGCATGTACTTCATCAGCGATATCAAGCATTGCGGCGAGCCGCAACGCCCTTGCGATCTCCGCGCCGTAAGGGAAGGGAACACAGCAACTCGCCCCGCCGGTTCCGTTATCGACCGCTGCGGCCTTGTAGGTCATCGTTTGGGAACGGCGCAGGCAGTCTGTCAGGGCCTCCTTGGCGTCGGGAAAGGAACGAATGGTGAGCGCTCCAAGGGCTGGACCCAACACGGTCGAATGCACACAAATGATGACGGGCAGACCCGAGCGTCGCCCTCTCCTGACCTGAACGAGTTCATGATCTATAGGAAAATCCAACTGGTTCATGGAGAGAAAAGTAAGAATGGGTAGGCAAGAAAATGACAGCCAGAGACGAAGGCCAGGGCTCGCCCGACCCGGTTGCATCACATTCGTATGCAAGCATCTGGAGGCGTCAGGCAAGGGAGCCAGTCTATTGCCGAATACTCGGCAAAGGCTAGAACGATCTTGCGGGTCGCGCGGTTCGGGCGACTGCCCCGGGAGTCAATCCAAGCAGGGATTTGAAGTGGCGTCCGAGGTGACTTTGATCGGCAAATCCCGTCTGCATAGCTGCCTCCGAAATCGTGGCGCCCTGTAGCAATAGGGCTTTGGCCTGCTGGACTCGCAGGAGAACCTGATATCGGTGCGGGGGAAGCCCGTAGGCCGCAGTAAAGCGACGTGTGAGTTCGTACGTCGATAGCGAGGCGACGGCAGCGAGCTCGCTTAGCGAGACATGCGTGGCCCAGTTCGCGACAAGAAAGTCGCGCACGGCGACGATGCGGGGCGGCGCAAGGCCCTCACGATCCTGAGCAGAGGTCGCAGGCGATGCTCTGGAGGATCGCAATAGATTCTCCAACAAGCAGTCCCAGGCAGCAACGGCGGTCTGATTGAGCAGCGTTGATGTGAGCGTGCCATCGGCAAATTCCGAGATCTCGCGTGCAAGGTCGGGCAATCTCAGTCCACGCATGGAGAAGTCGTCCAGCGAGATGTTGCAGTCGGCGCAGTGTGCACGCCACTCCGCGTCGGGGCAGTAGAGGATGGTGTATTCGCAAGCCGTGCTGTAAGCACATTGACCCGCGTGGACGGCGAGGGGAGGAATTACGTAAACGTCCCCCGCCCTGAGAATGTGGCTGCCATCGCGTCGGGCCGATAGATCCTTGGCTCCCGCAAGGACTGCTCCGATTGCCCAGAACTCATGGGAGTGCGCACCAAAACGATGGTTGCTATAGCGGGCATGAAGTAGCTCAATTCCACCTGCGTGCTGACTCATGCCGTATCTTGCAAATTCCTTGACGTCTTCCACACATACTTTCGAGTAGCCAATCCCAAAACTGTACTCTATTCGTAAAAGGAACCAAAATCGTCGGCGCCAGGAGGCGCAGCGCGCAGGCTGTAGGCATATCTAGACACGGAAGGCCCGGCAAAGGATGCGGAGTTTCGCATCCTCGGACGTAACCTGACCGAACATAGAGACACCGCGCCGTGCTGTGCGTGTGAAACTGTACCGCGGCATAAAGGGTTCGCCCGTAGTAACCGACCTCTAGCGGCGTCTCTCGGCGCGGACCTTGACGGCTCCTGCACGCAGGTACCTCGCCACCTCCATGGGGCAGCCGGGACACGATTGGGGTGTCGGTCCCTCACTAAGATGGTCGGAGCTAATTCCATCAGCTCATGCGCTCCGGTGATTCCATGGAGGCAGTCCGATTTCAATGTGAGCCTCCCCTGTTGGTGTGTTGCATCATCTGGCCACCGGACCTGTTGGTCAGGTCGCCTTTACCGGCCGACCGCCCACGGAAACCCTCGGGTACAGCGCCAGCTCCTTGTGGACTGCGAGAAGGGGGATGGCGCCAACTGCCACCCTGTCGCCCCGGGTTCGCGGTCGGCAACGTCTAACCGTGACCGCGGGGCCCTCGCGCAGCGCATCCATCAGCTAGTTTGTGCCGCTCAATGCTGCAAAGTTCCGGTCCAGGAAATCGTGCATCAAGGGTTCGGCGATCTCGAACTGATCTTCGAGCAGGAAGTGCCCCGTGTCGAGCAGATGGTACTCGGCGTGCGGAAGGTCCTTCAGGTACGGCACTGCACCTTCAACAGGGAAGATCTGATCGCGGCGACCCCAGACGATCAACGTAGGGGGTTGATACTTACGGAAAAATGCCTGGAACTGCGGGTAGAGCGGGACGTTGGTGCGGTAGTCATAGAAGAGGTCGAGCTGGATGTCCTTATTGCCCGGACGATCGAGAAGTGACTGATCGCGACCCCACGTGTCCGGATCAAGCCTGGAGACGTCGTTGACCCCGAAGGTGTACTGGCTCTTGACCGCTTCCGGCCCGACGATGAAGGCCACTGACTGACGGTGCGCGCTGGAACCGTCCGCCCAGTAAACCTTCATCGGATCCCAAAAGGTCTGCAGGCCCTCATCATAGGCATTGCCATTTTGAACAATCAGTGCTGACACGCGCTCTGGATGCTTGAGCGCAAGGCGGAAGCTGACCGGTGCGCCGTAGTCGAAGCTGTACAGGGCATAGCGCGTGATCCCAAGCTGCCCCATCAACTCGTCCATCAGATCCGCATAGTGCGCGAAGGTATAGGAAAATTTGGTGTGATCCGGCGCATCACTTTCGCCAAAGCCCGGGTAGTCTGGTGCAATGACGTGGTAGCGATCAGCGAGCGCTGGAATCAGCCGCCGGAATTGCCTAGACGAGGTGGGAAATCCGTGGAGAAGCAGGATCACGGGCGCATCGGTGGGGCCGGCCTCTTGATAGAATACCTTCACACCCTCAAGACTTACGGTACGGTAGTGCGATACGGCGAGGCTCGGAACTGACCGTGCATACGCCGATGACGTCGACGGCGGTGACTCAGCCGCGGTAGAACTGATGACGGGGAGCGCTAGAAAAAGCGACAGGAGCAGGTGTTTCATGTTCGTCCTCTTCTCAAGTGGAGTTGACCCTGGCTGGAACGCATCCGCATTCCGCCGCCTTCACATGGTCGCCTGCAATCGTGGTGGAGAGACTCGCCAAAAGTAGCGCGCTTGGACCAGCCAAGGTGAGCAAACGATGGCTCTGAAATAACGTTCCCCTGCGTGCCGCGATCTGTGGCTAGGATTGGAGCGAGCTGCCATTGCATCGTCACGCGTCACCGACAGTGGGTCGGAGGACATCAAGACTGGAGGACGTATCTGGTTTGGCCACCGCTTCGGACAGACCACAGCGGAGCGGCACCCCAACGGGATTCCAGGTTTCTGCGTCCAAGGTCTTGCTGCATCCGGCAGAACTCGAAGGGCTCCAGCCCACCAGATGAATGGCCCACGCCGCCGCGTCAACAATCCGACGTAGTCCGACCCGGGAAAGCTTCTTCCGCTCCTTCCTGACTGACAGGAAGTGTTTCGAGTCTGCCGAAAGCCGAGGAGGTCCGACACCCTGAGGAGGCAGGAGAAATCTGTGATGGAAATGCGCAGCGAAACAAGTAGGCTCTCGACTTGGGACAGGCAATGTGCGGTGGCTGAGGGTTCACCTGCGCTCCGTGACACCAGGGGCTCTGGAAGTTGCTATCGGCTCATGGAGTTGCCTTGGAGATCAACGACCGTAAGGCGGCGGCCAAATTTTGATGGTGCAGACGATGTCGAATGCTGAGACGGTAATCGGGCCCCTTTGGGCCTTGGATCAATACCCGGAATTCACCGTCGGGGACATCGTGGAGGTTGCGTCTCGCATGCCCGTAGGGCATTACCGTGTTCCCCAATATCTGCGGGGCAAGCCTGGAGAGGTGACGAAGGTCATTTTACCGATCGCCGTCGACAACGAGCAGGAGGGCTACGGGCGAAACGCAGGCTCAAGACGGCACTACTACCGCGTCCGGTTTCGGATGGCGGAGCTATGGGCGTCATACGAAGGAGGAGCGTTGGACCAACTTTACATCGAAATCTTTGAGACCTGGCTGGCTCGGGTGGCTTTATGAATCAAGATCACGAATCGGATATTGCGCATTTCCACGCCCACGGTGAGCCCAGGGAGGGTGAGGAATCGCCCCCCCAATTCTTTGAGCTCCTCGAGATGGCCATCCGGGGGCTTCTCGTCGAGCGAGGGTTGATCGGTGCGAATGAGATCCGTCGACAAATCGAGGTCCTCGACTCACGCAATCCCGCGCTCGGAGCGGCGGTCGTGGCCCGCGCCTGGGTGGACCCGGACTTCAAGGAGCGTCTACTCAAAGATGGCCGCCGCGCATGCGAGGATTTCGGAATCAGCTTTTACGATGATACAGACCTGATCGTGCTTGAGAACACCGACGAGGTGCACAATCTCATCGTCTGCACTCTGTGTTCTTGCTACCCGCGGCCGGTGCTTGGTCTACCTCCGGATTGGTATAAGTTGAAACCCTACCGCGCGCGCGCGGTGCGCGAGCCCCGCGCGGTGCTGAAAGAGTTTGGTACGACGATTCCCGACCACGTCGAAATTCGGGTGAGTGACTCTACCGCGGTCGTGCGCTTTCTGGTTCTACCGAAACGCCCGGAGGGAACGGAAGCATGGGGCGAGAGCGAACTTGCATCGCTCGTCACTCGCGACACCATGATTGGCGTTGCGCTGCCGCGGGTCCTGAATGAGGAAATATCCCAATGAATAGCATTGAAGCCCTTGTCACCCGCTTGCCCAACGATATAGGCGGTCTTCCGGCGGACCGGATCGATTGGCAAGACCATGAGTTGCTTCCCTGGGAGAAGCGATGTCATGCGCTAGCCGACGTGCTCGACTTCCGGAAAATCATCAACACCGAAGAGAAGCGTCGGGGTGTCGAGGCGTTGGGTAGCGAGCTGATCGGCAAGCTGAGTTACTACGAACGCTGGATACTGTGCTTTGCGATTATCCTGTTTCAAAAGCAGATTCTGACGCCCGAAGAGGTAGCCCGGCGAATCGACGAGGTTCGCAAGGAGTTTGAATCGGAGCAGTCCGCCAATCCGTGAGCCGACGATTTTCTAGGACGGGCGAGCATCCGGGGGGTGGGGTTCGATCGATCCTGGGACAATCTTGAGCCAAGTAATGCGACTCGTTGCGGCGTGGCAGAGTGTCAGCCTACCGATTCGTGGAAGCTACTGGGCGCGGGTCACGGCGATCTATCTCTTTCTTGGCCTTCTGAACATCGCTGCGTGGT
The DNA here is from genome assembly GCA_903970305.1 of Rhodospirillales bacterium. Lineage (GTDB taxonomy): Bacteria > Pseudomonadota > Gammaproteobacteria > Burkholderiales > Burkholderiaceae_D > BOG-994. The sequence continues at coordinate 10,629 of CAJCID010000233.1, forward strand.
CCTGGGCGGCGGTCGCCTTCCACGGATACGCTTCGCTCTGGGGCATTGCCGTTGTGGTCTATGGGATGGGTCTTCGCCATGCCATCGACGCGGACCACATTGCCGCGATCGACAACGTCACGCGAAGGCTGATGTACGCTGGCCAGCGGCCCGCAGCGGTGGGGTGCGCCTTTGCACTGGGTCACTCCTTTGTTGTCTTCGTAATTGTCCTCGTGGTGGCCCGTCTTTCTAGCGGGCTTTCCAAGGTGCAGGGCCTGCGGGAAATGGGCGGCGCGGTCGCGACCGCGTGCTCGGCCTTCTTTCTCATCATCATCGGACTTGTGAATGTAGTCATTTTCTTCAGAACTTACCGGGACTACCGCCGCGCTCGCGACGCTGAAGACTCGCGTAGCAGGCAGGTTCCACCCTCAGATGATGGGCTACACGGTTTCCTTTGTGTCATCTTTTCTGGGATGCTTCGAATGATCACAAAGAGCTGGCACATGTTCGTAGTCGGTGTGATCTTTGGCCTTGGGTTCGATTCAGCAACGGAGATCTCGCTCCTCACGCTTGCGGGTTCGCAGGGCTCAAACGGGACGGAACTGACCAAGATTCTGGTTTTTCCCACCCTCTTCGCGGCCGCCATGTCGCTTGTTGACATGACCGATGGGGTTCTCATGGTCAGGGCATACAACTGGGCGGCGATTGCTCCTACTCGCAAGCTGCGATACAACATGGTCGTCACCCTGATTTCCGCTCTTGCGGCAATCGGAGTCGCCGGAATCGAGCTGACCGGTCAGGCCAGTCAGGCGCTGGGGATCCCGGAACTGATTTCGAGATCGCTCGATCGGATCGATGAGCACTTCGATCTTCTCGGACTTGGAATTGTCTTAGCGCTCCTCGTTGTCTGGGCAGTGGCATTTCTCATCTATCGGCGTTCCGAAGGGAGAACCCGGGCTAGGCTCGCCCTGAGCATTCCCCACGATCTGCTCTGACCGTGTCATGTGGCGGCCGTTCTTAGGCTGCTGTTGCGACTCTATGGTCTTCTGGCTCGAGTGGAGCGGGTGCGCGTGTGAAGCCCGAGGTAGGGCCACACCACCGGACATTCACGGCCCTTCGCGAGATCGATCACGGGCCGTCCCCGGCCTTTCTTGATCCGATCGCACGCACGCGTCCCGCGATTCTCAAGCAACACCGATCAAGGAAATTCCGGGAAGTCCAGGATCGTGTCATTCACCCGGTTGAACAGATTCGTGAACGTTATCGAGGTGATTGCCAGTAGCCCATCCACAATTTGCGCATCCGTGAACCCTGCCTTTCTGACCGCATTGAGGGTCTCGATCGGTACGTCGCCACGCGTCGTCACAAGCGTTCTGGCGAACGCTGCCAGGGCGTCGAGCCTGGCTTCCCCAGACGGTGTGCCCGTTGCCACCGACCTGACCTCGGTTCTGCTCAGGCCACGTTTTTCTGCCAGCTGGCCATGTGCGGCCAGGCAATAGGTACAACCGGACGCGTTGCTTACAGCCAATTTTATGGCCTCGATTTCGGTTGCGCTCAGACTGCTCCGTCCAACCGCAGCGTCGAGAGCGAGAATCGCCTCCAACGCCAGGGGGCTGTTCGACCCGATATCCGCGTAGGCATTGGGCACGGCTCCGATTGCCTTGGTGATGGCGCCAAAAAGGGAGGCGGCTTTCCCGGTCGCGGTCTCGGTAGATCGACTGGCTAAGTTGGGCATCTTTGCTCCTGGGTAGGGTTGGTGAAAATGGATGAAGGCGAGTGGCCTAGCTTCACATAGGGGTATCCGCGAAGTGGAACCAGCATGCAATCTCGTCTCGGTATTGCATCGGCCCGCACCTCGTAGGGGGTGTGATCGCGGAGTTAGGTACGATCGAGATCGGAAGAGCGTCGTG
>CAJCID010000234.1 GCA_903970305.1 Rhodospirillales bacterium
TGGCCGATGGACGAGCGATTTCGGGCGCAGACGGCATGCAGGTTCCAGCGTTGACGCGAGACGTCGCGATCCGGTATACGGCCCCGAGCTTTGTTGCCCCACAGAGAGTCTTGTTTCGGTACAGGCTCGAGGGCCAGGACAAAGGCTGGCAGGACGCCGGCACTCGCCGGGAGGCGTTCTACACGAACCTGGCGCCTGGCAACTACCGGTTTCGCGTCATCGCATCGAACAACGATGGCTTGTGGAACGAAGAAGGGGACTCAGTTAGCTTCACGATCGCCCCGGCGTACTACCAAACCAAATGGTTCGCCGTTCTGTGTATTCTTGCGATCGGCGGTGTGCTCTGGTCGCTCTACTTGCTGCGGTTAAGACAGGCTCGGGAGAAAGTCGAGCAGCGCCTACTTGCACGTCTTGAAGAGCGTGAGCGCATCTCCCGGGAACTGCATGACACCCTGCTGCAGGGGTTCCACGGGTTGATGCTGAGGCTGCAGGCAGCGATAAAGAATCTCCCCCAACAGGAGCCCGCACGCGAGGTGATCGAGCGTGTGCTCGACCGTGGTGACGAAGTGCTTCACGAGGGCCGGCAACGTGTAGGGGAACTTCGGGAGAACGCCCTCACGCACGCTGATCTACCCGAGGCGCTGGAGCGTTGCGGCAATGAATATGCGGAAGGCCACGGTGTTTCCTTCACCCTCTCCGTCCGCGGAACACCGCTTGCCCTGCGCGCGAATATCTCGGACGAAGTGTTTAGGATCGCGCGAGAGGCACTCTTCAATGCCTTTCAGCATTCTGACGGTACAAAAATCGAAGTGGCACTGACCTACGGTCGCGACGAACTCGCCGTGCGTGTTCGCGACGACGGAGCGGGCATTGAGCCCAGCATACTTGAGTCCGGCCGACCCGGGCACTGGGGCCTGGCTGGTATGCAGGAACGCGCCAAGAAGCTAGGCGGCCACCTACGAATTCGAAGCGACCCAGGCAAAGGTACGGAGGTGGAGCTGACGATCCCCACGAGAGCAGCAGATCGAATCGCGACATCGGCAGCTCCCTTAGACCGACTCACGCATTTCCTCAAGAAACTCGTTCGTAGGCGGACCACAGCGGGGACTTCAAGTGGGCTTGACTGATAAATTTCTTCTGGTGGTGGGTGCTCGGCACTATTTTGGCCATATTCAGATGTGCGTGATGCCGGTAACGCGCGCGCTCACCGCAGTCTTGTTCGCAGCGAGCCTCTTGGCGGGATCGGCATACGCCCTGAATCCCGACCGGAACATTTCTCAATACGCCCACAGTGCCTGGCGGATCCAGGACGGGTATTTTTCGGGGGTGCCTTGGGCCATCTCGCAAACTTCCGATGGCTACCTGTGGATAGGAACTGTGTCCGGCCTTCTGCGATTCGATGGCGTCGAATTCACTCCGTGGGCTTTCGCGGGTACCGAGAACCTTCGTGACGCTCGCCTCTCCTCGCTCTTGGGTACCAGTGACGGCAGCCTCTGGATCGGTACTCAAGGTAAGGGTGTGTGGCAATGGAAGGACCAGCGGCTGACTCAACATCTACCTTCCGGTAACTGGGCGATTGGCGCCATGATTGCAGCGCGCGACGGGTCGGTGTGGGCAACCCGGTTGGGCATTCTGGACGACTCGGGAGCCCTCTGTGAAGTGAGTCTGGCACACCCGCATTGTTACGGCCGATCCGACGGCATCCCGATTGATTGTTGCTCCACACTAGCTGAAGATTACTCAGGACATCTTTGGCTGGGCGGGAGTACTACAGCATCGAGCTGGAGTCGACGATCACCGGGCACCGCCCTATTTTCGATGTCGGGGGCGGTGCTCAAGGCAACCAACATACACAGTATTGCAATTCTCCCAGACGACTCCGCGTGGATAGCTGTTGACAACCCGGGTCCAGGGATGGGCTTACAGCGCTTCCAAAACGGTGAGTTGCGGCCCTACAAGACCCCAAATTGGGATAGCAGCAGCGTCGGCGTTGAGGCGCTCCTCCTGGACCGCCAACATGCACTCTGGGTCGGCACAATCGCCAACGGCCTGTTTCGCATTCGCGATGGCAAGGTAGACCATTACGGCAGCGAAGACGGCCTCACGAGTGACCATGTCATTAACCTGTTTCAAGATCGGGAGGGGAATGTCTGGGTCGCGACAGACAAGGGAGTCGACTGTTTTCATGACCTCGCGGTCACCTCCTTTACCGCTCGCGAAGGGCTGCGCGCGACCGAGGTTGATACCGTTCTGGCCGCGAGTGACGGTACCATATGGTCCGGCGGAGCACAAAGCCTCGATGCACTTCGAGACAGCAAGGTCGTGTCTCTGCAAACCGGTAAAGGCCTGCCCGGCCAGCAGGTTACCTCGCTCCTCGAAGATCATGAGGGTCGCCTGTGGGTCGGCATCGATCATACGATGTCGATTCTGAAGGATGGTCAGTTCACGCCGATCAAGCGACCGGACGGCACGCCGCTCGGATTCGTCGTTGGGATCGCAGAAGAT
>CAJCID010000235.1 GCA_903970305.1 Rhodospirillales bacterium
GCGTTTTCCACCTCGATATAGCGTCGGCTTACCGGAGTCGTTCACGGAGACCCTGCGATTGGGCTATCGGCAGCACGTCAGCCGGAATGGCGCAACGGAGGCCTGGAGGCGCCCTCGGGCAAAATGCGCGAAAATAACCAAACGCATTACGAGCTTGCCGTAAGACATCGACCTCGCCAACTGACTTCCTCCTACGACTGTGCACCTGAGCAAGCTGACCGTGCGTGGCTTCCGAGCTAGCGCCGAAGCCGACATGGAGGTGAACCTGCCTGGCCGCTTCAGCGTGCTGGTGGGAGCCAACTCCGCCGGGAAGACCACGGTTAGTGATGCGCTCTACCTCGGCCACGGGCACAGATTTCCGGGGCTTCCACCCTTAACTGCCGCGACCCTAGGAAGTGGCACTCGTTCGATTGACGTCCAGTACAGGTATTCTGCCGACCCCACCCAAGAGGGTCCGCTTGGGATCCAGATGCAGGATCAGGGTGGTCAGGCACTGCCTGGCGCGATTGCGACTTCCTGGGGCTACGGTCTGGGGCGAAGACTTGGAACGGTGCGCACGGACCTGGTCGACCGGAGCGAGCACTCCGATGCTTTTCGTCTCGTCTATCTGCCAGCGCAACGCAACCCTCTCGATGAGTTGGCTCGCCGAGAGGCGCGGATCCTCGTCGAGCTCTTGCGCGCGCAACAGCAAGCGGCCTCGGGAAATCGAAACCTTGTTGGCCTTCGGGGTCGCGCCGGATCGTTGCTCGAAAGTCTTTCGACCGATCCGCTCATTGAAGCGGTGGAGAAACGTATTGGCGGTCACCTTGGTGCGCTTACCGGGGGTGTAAGTCGACACTGGCCCTACGTTCGCGGCCAACAAATCGACGACCAATATCTCGGTCGGGTACTCGAGCTGATGTTGGGGGTGCTGGAAGGCCGAAGCAACGCAAGGCCTTTGGCGGTCTCAGGGCTGGGATACGTAAACCTGCTGCACATCGCAGTGACCTTGGCTGCGATCCCAGATTTAACGCACACTCCCGCCGCTGGCCCGGGATCCGGCGGAGTAAATCGGATGGGTGCCGCCTCGAATGGACCAGGCGATGTTGGTGCGGACGAGCCCGAGAGCAGCGCGGAGGCTGACTCCCGGCTCGCTCAGGCCCGGGCCGAGCAGGACTCCATTGAAGATTCCTTCTTCCCGGCGGCACCGTTTCATGTGACCGTTGTCATTGAGGAGCCGGAGGCGCACCTGCATCCTCAGCTCCAGCATGCGCTCGTGCGCTATCTCCACCGAGCAGTAGCCGAGAGGCCCGAGCTACAGGTCATTCTGTCTAGCCACGCACCCGACGTGATCTCCGCGTGCGATCCCGAAGACATAGTTGTCCTGCGTCGGTCTGGCGGCAAAGGATTCAAGTCGATCCCCATCGCTTCGATCCCGCTCGCCGATCGCGATGACGTTATGCGCAAGACGCGACTACACCTTGACGCTAGTCGCTCCTCGGCTCTTTTCGCTGCGCGCCTGGCGATCGTTGAGGGAGTAACCGATGCAGCGATTGTGCGGGAGTTCGGGCGCATCTGGGCGCGAGACGACGAGGACCGGCTGGCCTTTATGGATGCCCTTAGCATCGTCCCAATTGGTACCAAGGTAGGTTCGTGGTCACTACGTCTGCTTGCGACTCGCGATTTTGAGATTGCAGAATCCGTTGCGATCCTGCGAGACAGCGACCGTGCGTTTGATGACGACCATGAGCCCCCTGCGTGGCTATCCGAGCACAGTCACGATGTTGCGAGGGCGTTCATCAGTCACCCGACCCTTGAGCCGGCAATCACCACCGGGAATGAAGCGATGGTTGGCGAGGCAATTGCGGCGATCGGTTTAGAAGCTCCCAGCGATCTCACTCAAGAGTCCGTGCATGACTTCTTCAAGGGCGCACGCAGACCCTCCGGCACGAAACCGGCGTCTCCGGCCGGGCCAGGGGCGAGTCACAAGGCAGAGTTTGCACTTGAGTTCGCGGCGCGCACGCGGAGTAAGAATTGGTCAGAGGTCGCTCTTCCCCCTCATCTGAAAGAGCTGTTTGAGTTCTTGTACGCGTCTGCCCAACGGCACGGTGAGGGTATGCAGCAAACCGACGACGGCACTTGAACGGTCGCAGAATGTCGGTAGTCGACCCAGCGGCACGTGGACTCACGGATGAGCAGCGCATTGCGGCAGGGACCAGCATCCCCAACCTTTTCATTGAAGCTGAGCCGGGCTCGGGCAAGACCGCTGTGGCGTCTCAGCGCTTTGGCGTGTTGCGCTATCGACCCTGCATAGACAATCGCAGTGTGCTGGCTGTCAGTTTTACGAGGTCTGCCACCGCGGAGCTTGGCGCGCGGGTTCGACGCGCCTGGGGGCCATCAGCAACCGTATGGCCCCATCGAATAGGCACCATTGACTATCTGATGCGGCGTTTGGTGGAGGCGTTACGCCGGGGTGGACATATTGAATGGATCGATAAAGATGCAGAGATCGCGGTAGTCGATGATTGGCGCAGCGTGACTTCAGTCTCGTGGAGTACTCGCAAGCCCCGGGTCGGATTGAAAGGCGGGCGAGTGGCTGCGGTATTAGTTGCCTCTGGCCGGTGGGCTCATCCCGCGCTTCCGGATGTGCAGAGGCATATCGGAGCAGGCCTTTGCACCCACGACGACATTCGAACTGTGCTCGAGGATGCGTTACAGATAGACGGGCTAGCAGCGATCGTTCAACGCTATTTAGCCGCGACGGTCAGGGCGATCATTGTGGATGAGGTCTTCGATGCCAATGCGTTGGATCTGGCTATTTTCGAGCTTGCGATGGACGCTGGCGTTGAAGTCACGATCATCGGCGATCCCTGGCAGGCCCTCTACGGCTTTCGAGGCGCCCGCCCGCAAGATGTGCCGGAGATGGTTGCTAGGTCAGGCATTCAGAGTCTCTCGCTGACGGCATCGTTTCGTTGGAAGACCGAAGAGCAGGCTCAACTCGCAGTCGATCTGCGGAACGGTGAACCGGTAGAGCTTCCGCGAGGGGATATCGCCGGTGCCGACGTCGCTCTTGCCGGCAAATGGAACACGCTCTGGGCGATGGGCCATCGCGTGCTCCCTATCGCGTTCTCGTCGATGGGAAAAAATGAAGAGGCTCGGGCCGCTGCGACGCTCCTGCTAAATCAGGTGACTCGTAACGCTCTTCAGCTTGATGCGGCGAACTTAGCCGAGTCCTTGAAGGTGCTTGGCATCCAAGATGTCGACGTTAGGCGCGAACTGGAGCCGGTTCTCAATGAGGTCGTTCAGCATCTTCATACCTCCGGCAATGCAGGCGATGTCCACGCTCACTTGGGCGAAGCATTGGATCGGGTAGCGGGCAGGCCATTACGCAATCCAATGACTGCCGATGATCGGCGGCGCATTGAAGCTCTGCGCGAGCGCGTCACGAACAAAGCGCCGCTGGTGCCCGGCATGACCATTCACCAGGCCAAGGGTCGCGAATGGGACTACGTCGCCGTCTGTCTCGATGAAGCGGAAGAAGAATCCCTTGCAGCAGGCTTGAGCCATGGGCGAGAGGCCGACCGGAAGACCTACGTCGCATGCACCAGGGCTCGAATTCGGACGTTTGCCGTGTAGCCGCCTCGTCCGAATCAAGCGCGACATCGGACAGCGGTGGGTGTAAAGGTAGGGCGATGGGCGACCGGCACCTCGACTGGCGGGGCAGCTTCAACGCG
>CAJCID010000236.1 GCA_903970305.1 Rhodospirillales bacterium
TATTCAGATGATTTTTCAGCGTCTGAACACGAGCAATCGGACGCAAACCATCACGCGAGCAATCAGCCTAGGGTTATTACATCCGGAATGAGTCGAGGCAGATGAGGGCATCTCGCGCCGGCTCCTGATGATCTGCTCTTCTGGCGATGCCCCTCGAGCGGCGCAAGTCTCTCGGATGCGATGCCCCCCTCCTATCGACGCGCACACTCTTGCCCCGACCAGCCTCCCCTTTCATGCCAGGCAAGAATCCTGAAGACACCGCATCGTTGTTCCAGGCCGGACTAGCCGCCCAGCAGCAGGGGCGCGCCAAAGAGGCAGCTCGCTGTTACGCGCGTGTCCTCGAACGGAATCCAAACCACGTCGATGCACTGCATTTTTGCGGTCTGCTAATCGCTTCGGGCGAATCCCTGGCGCCCGGTATTGCGATGATTTCCCGCGCGATCGCACTAAAGCCAGATTACATGGCGGCGCATTTCAACCTTGCGAACGTCTATCGCCAGGCGAGGCGCCCCGATCTGGCCTTGGGCCATTATGAACGAGCGCTGACACTTGCACCGGATGATTTGGATGTCCTCGTGAATCTGGGCGATACGCTGAGGACGCTCGGGCGAGGGGACGACTCGCTCGCAACGCTCCAACGCGCGGTACGGGTCGCCCCCACGGCCGTGATGGCCTGGCAGCAGCTGGGCCAGAGCCTGCTAGGCCTGATGCGATGCGACGAGGCGCGAGCGGCGTTCGAGAAGGTGATCGGGCTGGAACCCGCATCGTCGGCCGGCTGGACTGCTCTCGGACTCGTGGCCCAGGCCCAGCAGTTCCATCAGGACGCGATTGCACATTTCACTACGGCCCTCGGCTGCAATCCTCGCGACGCCCAAGCGTTTTGCGGGCGGGCTTCATCGTGCTTGAAGGTCGCACCGGCAGGCCAGGTTTCAGAGGACGTGCTCACGGATCTCTTCAAGGCGATTCAGGCCGATCCCGACTATCTCGAGTCTTACTTCGTAATGGCCTCCGCACTACGCACCTTAAGCCGGCTTGGCGAGGCCGAGAGCTGCTTACATGCGGCCCTCTCGCGTCCCTCGGCCGACGTCACCGCGATGAATCGCGGGGCGATCGCCTGGTTCGAGCTGCGCCGTTTCGCCCGGGCCCTCGAGCAGCTCGATCGCGCCCTTGCTCTCGATCCGCTCTCTGAGCAAACGCTCACCAACCGGGCTGCGGTACTCCGCTCGATGGGCCGCCTCGACGAAGCCGTTCTCTCGGCGGAACAAGCGCTTCGGGCCTGCCCGCAAAGTCCGAACCACCTGACTCATCTTGGAGCGCTACGATGCGCCCGCGGAGAGACTCGGGAGGCGCTCGATTGTTTCGATCAGGCACTCGCTCTCGATGCCGATCATCCGGGCGCGCGGTTTAATCGTGCGCAGGCGCGACTTGCATCGGGGCATCTTGTGGAGGGGTGGCCCGACTACGAACTACGCACACATTTCGGTGTCCATCGCGATCTCCTACCCCCGCGGGGAGAGCCGCAATGGTCAGGCGCGTTCGATGTGGCTGGCAAAACCGTACTGTTACGCGGCGAGCAAGGTTATGGGGACACCTTGCAGTTCGTGCGCTACGCCCGCAATGTCGAGTCACTGGGGGCCTCGGTCGTGATCGAGGTGCAAGCGGCGCTCACCGGTCTGATAGGACGGATGGGGTTTTCTGTCATCGCCTATGGTGAAGCGTTACCACTTTTTGACTGCTATAGCCCGATTCCAAGCTTGCCCGGCGCGTTCAAGACCACTTTGGAGACTATCCCGGGCGCTGCCGGCTATCTGGATGCGGACCCGGCACATCTTGCGCGCTGGAGTGAGCGCCTCGGACGATCCGGCCGCCGTCCTCTGATCGCTGTGAGCTGGTCCGGGCAGCGCAACGCGGCGAACAATCGCGCCATTCCTCTGTCCGAATTTGCGCGGCTTTTCAAGATCCTGCCGAACGCGCGCTTCGTTGGCGTGCAGCCCGAAGTGTATGCGGAGGACAAGGTGGCTCTTGAGCAAACTGAATCGCTGGAATGGTTGGGCGCTGAACTCGCGAGCTTCGAGGACACGGCTGCGATCTTGTGCCTGGCCGACCTCGTCATCACGATCGATAGCGCCCTCGCCCATCTGAGCGGCGCACTCGCCCGTCCCACCTGGGTGTTGTTGCCGCATGTCGCCGATTGGCGGTGGTTCCGCTCGCGCGAGGACAGCCCCTGGTACCGCAGCATGCGACTGTTTCGCCAGAGCCGGCTCGCAGACTGGAGCACTCCGCTCGAGTCAGTAGCGACAGAACTGGCTCGGCGCTTTAGGGACTAGACTCCCGCGCAGCGGGGGCGAGGCCGCTTCAAGGACCTCCCAGGCAATTCTTATCCGTCTCGGGGCAGTTCTTGTCTCCAAAACCGAGTACGTCGACGCTGAGTTGCGAAGGTCCAAAACTGTTGCCCGCCGCGGCGGCTTTGGCGGCCTGGGCGGCAGCGTCATTTGCCGCCTGCGTCGTCGCTGCAGAAGTCGATGCGCTCGTGGAGGCGAGCGATGAGGCGACGCTCCCGACAGAGACGGTGGGGACTCCAACCGAGGTGCCGACAGACGAGATATTTGAAGCGTTCAGCACCGTCTGTGCCTCGATGAAGAGGTTCGCTCCAGAAGAAATGCCCGCTTCGCCCGCGTTGATGGTGCCCTCGGGAGCGAATAGGTAGACGCTACCCGCCGGAGGGGCGACAGAGGCAGGTCCATTGGGCTTGGATGTGACGGTCTGAATACCACTACCAGCGACCGCCTCCGGAAGCACGTAGATGAACCCAACAACATCGCCGTTGGTATCGTACTGGGCTTCACGCTCTGGTGGAGGCGTCGTGATGGAGGTCTTCGCGCCCCGACCCGCATCGATCCCGCCGCGCGAGGTATAGATCTCAATATTGCCACCCTGGCCGGTGATGACCTTGCCGGCATTGATCTCGAAGTTCCCGGACAGGTAGCTGCGGATCGCACCGCCCGTGTTGGTAATCACTCCGATGGTCTGATCTTCGGAGGAGCTCAGCCCCACTGTGATGTTGCCTCCCGGCGCAAGCAGGTCAATACCGCTGTCTTGGTAGGTTTGGATCGAGGTGAGATAGGAATCCAGATTCCCAGCGTGGATCGTATCGCCGTGGAAGAAACCCGCGACTGCCGCTTGCGCAGCGGACGTATCATCCGCCTCGCCGTCGGTGATCAACTGGGCGAAGAGACTGTCCAGTCGAGACAGGGGGATCGGTCCGCTCACGCCGGCCACCACGACGATATGGGCACTTCCTGCCGGCAAGCTGGAGTTGTTCAAATCCCCGGTTGCCACCAGTCCACCGAGGCCCCCTGTGGTGGACAGTTCGATGTTCCGCCCGGCCTCGACGAGCAATGACCCCGGGCCGGCAATTTGGATGCCTTGCTGCGTACTAAACAGGGTGCCCTCATTGGCAATGATCTCGCTCACATCCGACGGGTTCAGATTTTGCAGCGCAAGCGTTGTTCCCGCGATGTCTCCTCCTGCATAGACCCTCGCGCGCGCCGGAAAGACCAGATTCCCTGAAGTGATCGAGCCATTCAGGGCAACGACATCATCGATAAACTGGTCGGTATTCGTGTTGGTCACGATGCGCTCGGGTGTGACGGTGCTTGTCAGTAGGGCTTGCGCGCCAATCAGGCCGATGCTGGGATTGGACACATCCTGGAGCGTTGCAGGATCACCTGCATCGGAGACCACGGCGTTGAAATCGCTGATCGATCCATACGCCCAGACCTTCAGTTCCCCCTGTGTGGAAGGATAGAGTATCGTGCCCCTGGTTCCGGTCATCGTGACATTCCCAGCGAATGCGGTCACCGCCACCTGGGGAGGATACAGGGCCTGCCCGAGACTTAAGTACCCCGATACGAGACCCTCGTCCGCCGCACTCAATGGGACATCCGCCAAAGGCACAGTCCCGAGATACACCGAGCCGCCTAGCGAGGCCAGGTTGACTGAGGAATCAGGCGCGAAGGAGAAAAACACATCTCCTGTTCCTCCAGAGCTCGGTTGGCCTCGTGGAATAATGGAATGAGTTCGCTCCATGGTCGTCGGATCGATGATGTCGGAGATATTCATATCCGTGCCTGCGGTGACTTTGAGCGAAGTGTTCTGCAGAGACTGATCTGAACTCAAGCCCTGGATATAGAGTTGGGTCGGCTGGGCCGCCGTGCCGAGCGATGCTCCCGCCGTGATCGTGCCGGTGCCCTGGCCGAGAAGATACTCCGACCCGACGATGTTGTTTCCCGCCTGCACGGTCAAATTGCCACCCCCGAATACCTGCAGGGTCGAGGCAGAGGGGGTTCCCACTTCTGTTGCGGAAGTGACCTGCATGGCCGACAGATCATTGATATCGTGGCCTGCAACAATCGAGATTGCTCCTCCCCCGAAGGAGCCGATACCATCGTAGAAGGCGGGCAGATACGCCCACCAAGCGCCATTCGTCAGACTCACGTTACCGTTGGGCGTCCGAAACCAGTCGGTTAGCCATTCGTTCGAAACACCGATCGCGTCATTTTGGGCCGTGATCGATATGTTGCCTCCGCCCTGCGTGTAGCGTTTGTAGGGGTCAGCAACTGAGGTCACGGGAACGCCGGTCGTATAGACCGTTCCCCCGAGAGTCGATCCGGCATAGCCTCCGGTGAAGCCCTCGATCACAAAATCATGTCCGGCGGCGATGTTGATGTTACCGGTACCGGTACGTACCGTCGCGGCGGCCCCAATGCTCGCGCCCGGCACGCCCAGCACCACGTCCCCTGCGCCGGCATTGCCGCTTTGTACCTGTGCAGCGAGCGCGGCAGCCGACTGGGTCTGTAGAACATTGGCGGAACCCAAGTCCGCGCCGCCCACGAGATTGATATTCCAAGTCGCTGATGTGGGTGGGGTAGTGGTGGGGTTGCCGATCGAGACATTCCCTATGGTCAAAGTACCGGCGGCACGCACCGTGAGGGT
>CAJCID010000237.1 GCA_903970305.1 Rhodospirillales bacterium
AGTATAGCGCAGGAAGGGCGGAATGCAAATACTATTTAGTGACTACAACCAGAGGCAAAATAACCGGCAGGACTATCGAATTCAGAAATGAAATCAGCGCCTTGCGAGAGCAACGCGTACCGCCATTGGGGAGAACTTCAGCCTAGAGGAAATTGGGCTTTCTCAGATTCAGCTGGCGATACGTCCGGATTTGGACTGAAGGGTAGCCTAAGCAGCCCCGGTCTGCTGGGCCCGGGAGGCTTAAAAGGTGACATGAATTGGTATGCGAACGGTGGCGGTTCAATATCCGGGGGCCCGGCATTCGTCGGGGGCACCCCATCGGCGAGCTTTACAGCAGGTGGAACGATTACCTGGTAGGAGTCAATAAGATGACCGTTGAGTTCATGCACTGGATCCTATTTCCTGCCGTTGTTTTCCCGATGCTGCTGGACCAGCTCATATGTTCTCGCCTCGCAAGCAGGCACCCCGACCTGTATCTCGAGTTGGGAGAGCCGAAACTTGGAGCTTCAAATATCGGAGGAGCGGCATGGAAGCTGCAAAAGCTTGTTTGGGGATTTGGTTTCCTGCTACTGCGCGACGCCCTTTTGAGCACCCTCTGCGTCTCAGCGATGGTTAGTTGGCTAGTCTTTTCAATTGCTTGCCTAGTGAGCTTTCTCATGTCGATATCCTGGAAATTTCTGTGAGGAAGTGGTCGCGATGGATTGTTCTACAACTACTTTCGCAACTACGATCCGACGTTGGGGAGATACACCGAGCGCGACCCGATTGGACTGAGAGGTGGTATCAATACATACGCCTATGTTGAACCCTCTGTTGTTGCAAAAGGTCCTGACGGGTCGATGCGCGAGCGAGCTCCGCTAGGGCAGCGCGCGCGCGAAATTGTCCAGGTAGAGCACCTCGAGATCTTCCGCGGCCACGGCGGGGCTAAAGAGAAAGCCCTGGTAGTGGTCGCAGCCGGCCTCGCGCAGGGCAGCGAGCTGGCGCTCGTTTTCGACGCCCTCGGCCGTCACCGACAATCCCAGGCCACGTCCCAGACTGATGACCGAGCGCGTGATCGCCAGATCACCGGCGTCATCGAGCATGTCGCGAATGAAGCTTTGATCGATCTTCAGGGTGTCGATGTCGAGTTGCTGCAGGTGCGACAGGCTCGAGAAGCCTGTGCCGAAGTCATCGATGGCGATGTGCATGCCGCGGTGCTTCAGATCGGCGATGACATTCTTGGTCACGCCCAGATCGAACAGCATGCTGGTCTCGGTGATCTCGACTTCGATGAGCCGGGGATCGCATCCGGTCTCCTCGACAACCAGATCGACCTCGTCGATGAAAGTCGCCACGAGCAGCTGGTGGGCCGAGAAGTTGACCGAGATGCGCCCGATCGGGATGCCGCGATCTTGCCAGTGTCGGATCTGCTTGCAGGCCTTGCGAAAGACGAACAGACCCAGTTCGTGGATGAGGCCTGATTCTTCGGCGATATTGATGAATTCCTTCGGGCCGATCGTGCCCAGGCGCGAGTCGGTCCAGCGTAACAGCGCCTCGGCGCCCACCACACGGCCGCTTGCGACGGCTACACGCGGCTGGTAGAACAGCTTCAGGGCGTCGCGTTGCAGGGCGAGCTTTAGGGCCGTCTTGATGCCGGCCCGCCTTTCGCTGCGCTGGGCGAGCGACGCCGAGAAGAACTCGAAGCGGTTCTTGCCGTTTTCCTTGGCCTTGTACATCGCCAGATCGGCGCTGCGCAACAGGGCGTCCGGCGAGCGGCCGTGATCGGGAAAGACCGCAACGCCGATGCTGGCGGCCACCGAGAGCCGCTGGTTCTCGACCCGAATCGGTTCCTGGAGCGCCGTGATGATGCGCTGGGCGGTCTCGTGCGCGACCGCCTTGGGCCGGTTGTGGCCCACGATCACCATGAATTCGTCGCCACCGATCCGTGCGACCTCGTCTTCGGGTCGGATGCAGCGCTTCAGAATGGCGGCGATTTCGATGAGCATCAGATCACCCACCCGGTGTCCGAGGGTGTCGTTGACGTTCTTGAAGTGGTCCAGATCGATGAACAGAACCGCCACACCCGAGCTCTCCTGCTTGGCGCGATCGATGAAGGTACGCAGCGTCGGCTCGAGCGCGTTGCGGTTCAAGAGCTGCGTGAGCGTGTCGCGCTGGGCGATCTCGATCAACCGGTTCTCGGCTTCGACGCGCATCGACACGTCCTGGACGAGCCCAAGGATCGAAGTCAGGCGCCCGCGGCTATCGCGCAGGGCCGCGATATGCCACTCGCAGGCCACCTGGGTTCCGTCGCGCCGGCGCGAATAGGCGACGTGGCGCCGCGAATTGGTCTCTGGGATGCCGCCCACATCGCCCCGAGGAAAGAAGTCGCTGTCAGCCCGAGCATCGACCAGGTTCAGCTCCCAAAAGAGCCGCTCGAGTACCTCCTCACGCTGCCAGCCGAAAAGCGTTTCGGCCTGCGAGGACCAACGGGTGACCCGTTCATCTGCATCCAGGGTGAACGAGGCGAGCGGAGTGTTCTCGAAATGCGCCGACAGCAGCCAGTTGGCCTGCTGCAGAGCCAGTTCCTGCTTCTTTCTGGCCTGGATGTCGGTTGCCGTCGTGTAGAAGCCGCTGACCTTGCCGTTCTCGTCGCGCGTGGGCACGTAGCGCAACATGACCCAGCGGCGGATGCCATCGTGATAGCGCATCTCGCGCTCGTACTGGACGAGCTGCCCGGACAGGGCCGCTTCGATATAGGGTCGCGCGAAGCGATGATCGTCTTCGGACATCAGATCGGCCAAGGGCAGGCCGATCAACTCCTCCGGACGCCTGCCGTGCCAAAGCGTCGAGGTGTGATTGACAAAGCGGATGCGCTCCTGGCCGTCGACGTAACTGATCGGCAGCGCCACGCTATCCATGGCACGCTGCATCTCGCGCACCGAGGCTTCGTAACTCAGCTGCGCCTGCTTGGCCTCGCTGATGTCCCGCGAGATGCTGTACATGCCGCGCACGTTCTGCGTCTCGTCGCGGTCGGGGAGCCAGTCCACGGCGATCCAGGCCGATACGTTGCCCTGGAGGGTCACGACGTGCTCCGAGCGCAGCGACGTGCCGCGCAGCGCCGAACGGAATGCCGAGAGCATCTCCTCGCTCGCTTCGGCCGGAAACACCGCGTGCGAGGGGGCGTTGACGATGCCTTCCTTGGGCTTGCCCAGAAGCTGGGCGAAGGCCCGATTGGCGTAGCGATAGACCCCCTCGGGATCGAGGTAACTCATGGGCAAGGGAAAATTCTCGATGAACTCCTCGATCCAGTGCTGCTGCTGCAAGAGCCGCTCCTGGGCGACGCGCGTCTCGGTGATGTCGTAGGCGATGCCATAGGTCCCCTTCAGGGTGCCGGCGTCGTCGAAATCGGCCACGATGGAGACGCGCCACCAGCGCGGCTCGCTCGCCTGGGGCGCCGAGCGGCGCTCGAACTGCACGCGTGCCCCCTGGACCACCGCGTCGAGCTGCCTTTGCAATTCGGCGTCGATATCCGGCCCGAACACGTCCAGGGGCGTGCGGCCGATGACCTCGGCTTCAGTCAGGCCGTTATCGGACAGAAACAGGTTGTTGCAGTAGCGGTAGCGGCGATCCGGTCCCAGATAGCTGATCTGGGCCGGCAGGTTGTCCGTCAAAACGCGGATGCGGGCCTGCTCCTCACGCAGTTCCCCCTGAGTCATCTTTTGTGCTTCGATGCTGCGCGAGGCGACATAGACGCCTTGAACCGAGCCGTCCTTGTGACGGTAAGGGTGATAGCGGATCTCGCGCCATGTTTGGTTGCCGTTGATCCAGTCGTGGGCTTCAAGGCGCACGAATTCGCCAGCCAGCGCGCGCTCGAAGTGGGGGCGCCTCTGCTCGGAGAGTTCCGTGCCGACCACCTGGGCGACCGAGTGGCCGATGACCTCCTCGCGTGGCTTGCCGATCAGTTCGAGAAAGGCCTGATTGGCATAGCGGTAGTGCCGCGCGCGATCGAGAAAGGCGATCGCCTCGGGGATGTTCTCCGAGAAGCTGCGAAAGTGGATCTCGCTTTGCTCGAGTGCGAGCGCCGCCATGTGTTGCGTATCGATGTCGGTACAGAAGAGGAACAGGCCGGAGTGCTCAGCCCCGGTCTTGTCTTCTGGCACGAAATCAAAGCGCAGCCAGCGGCCTGGAGCATTGTCCACTCCATACTGCAGTTCCACTTCGAGCGGGCCCTGCAGTGAGGCCTCGTGGAAGTGAGGCTGCAACTCGCGCGCCAAGGACGTCTGGGGATCCTGAAAATCCAGTCCCTGCACCGCCTCTTCGCCGAGCACTGCGCGCAGCGCCCGATTGCTCCAGACGAGCTTGCCCTCGCGGGTAAAGAATGCGATCGACCGGGGAATGTCTTCGGCGGTCACAACCTTTGAGCCCGCGCTCGATTCGAGGCGCTCCTTGGCACCGGCACGAAAGCCCACAAAGACGACCCGCCCCTCGGCTCGCTCGGCCGGGCGCAGTTCGATCCGACCGGTGCGCCCGTCCGCGTGACTGGTCGCCACGAGCAGCCACTCGCCGGCCACGGCGCGTTCGAAATAGGGCTTGAGGACGGACCAGTTGGCCGCACCAACCAGATCGGCGAACTTCTGGGGGCCCAACGGTGCGGTCTCCGAGAGCGCTTTGGAGCGCTGTCCCTGGGCAAGCACCGCAAAGGCCGCATCGACCAAGGTCATCGCGCTGTCGGTCCAGGTCTCCAAGAGACTCAAGGCGCTCGCATCGGACGCTTCGGGGGTCGTGGGCAGGACCGCGCCATGCCCTGGCCGAGCCCCATTGTCTACCGATAGCACACGCGAAATCAGATCCGAAAGCACACTTATCCCTTGAGCAAGAACTCCATCCCATCACCGGACGTCCGTGACTGCCGAGGACTGCATTCGCCCCGGTCGGGCCGCGGCGCCAGGGCGCCCCATCTGGTTCTAAAACGACCGTGAATCGAGCCGTACGTCCTGCAGGATCGTGGTCGCGATCTCCTCGATCGACTTGGTCGTCGAGGACAGCCAGACAATCCCCTCGCGGCGCATCAGCGCCTCGGCTTCGTTCACCTCATAGCGGCAGTTCTCGAGCGACGCATATTTGCTTCCCGGGCGGCGCTCGTTGCGGACTTCTGAGAGCCTCTCCGGTGCGATCGACAGGCCAAACAGCTTGTTCTTGAACTCCGGCAACACCGACGGAAGCCGATTCCTTTCGAAATCCTCCGGAATCAGCGGGTAATTCGCCGCCTTGATGCCATACTGCATTGCCAGATAGAGGCTGGTCGGGGTTTTGCCGCTACGCGAGACTCCGATCAGGATCACGTCGGCTTTTTGCAGTCCCCGGTGTAACTGGCCATCATCATGGGCGAGTGCAAAGTTGATCGCCTCGATCCGCTGGTTGTACTGCTTGCTATCGGCCATGTTATGCGAGCGGCCGATGGAATGCGACGATTTTGTGCCGAGTTCCTTTTCTAGCGGCTCAATGAAGGTTTGGATAAGATCCAGAAACAGGCCCTGGGAGCGCCGCACCGCCAGGTTGATCGAGGGGTTGACGAGGGTGCTAAAGACGATCGGCCGGGGCCAGCCGAGCTCGACGACGCGGTTGATGCGCTGGATGACCTCACCCGCCTTGTCGAGGGTGTCGATGAAGGGCATGCGCACCTGGTTGAATTCCACGCCTTCGAATTGGGCGAGCAGACTGTGGCCGAAGGTTTCTGCAGTGATGCCGGTTCCGTCGGAGACGATGAACACCGTCCGCGGGGCGGCCGCGCTGTCAGGGGCGTTTGGGTCGGGCATTTCGGGGAGGAGGAGGCAATGTTGCGTTGCAAAAAGAATCCTGCACGCTAAAATGCGCCCGGACAATTTAACATCAATCAGCTAGAGGATGAGTATGGCGGATTCCGCCCTGGTCGTGGACTTTGAAGGATTACGCGCCACCGATGTCGACACCGTGGGCGGGAAGAACTCGTCCTTGGGCGAGATGATCAGCCAGCTGGCTCCCGCCGGCGTACGCGTGCCGGGCGGATTTGCCACGACCGCCCAGGCTTTTCGGGAGTTTCTGGATCACAGCAAGTTGACACAACGCATCGTCAAGCGGCTCGAAGGCCTGGATGTCGACGACGTCCGCGCGCTCGCCAAGGCCGGAGCCGAGATCCGCAAGTGGATCGTCGAGGCACCCTTTCCGGCGCAGCTGGAAAGCGAAATTCGTTCTAGTTATCAGAAGCTTGCCTCTGAAAGCTCAAGTCAGATGTCATTTGCCGTGCGCTCCTCGGCCACGGCCGAAGATCTGCCCGACGCCTCCTTCGCCGGTCAGCAGGAAACCTTCCTGAACGTCGTGGGGATCGAGGAGATTCTGAAGAGCATCAAGGAGGTCTTTGCCTCGCTCTACAACGACCGGGCCATCTCCTACCGGGTGCACAAAGGCTTTGTCCACGCCCAGGTCGCCCTGTCCGCCGGGGTGCAGCGGATGGTCCGCAGCGACCTCGGCGCGGCTGGGGTGATGTTCACTCTCGATACGGAATCGGGTTTTGCTGGTGTTGTTTTTTTGACAGCAAGTTACGGGTTGGGCGAGACCGTGGTCCAAGGTGCGGTCAATCCGGACGAGTTCTACGTACACAAACCCACGCTTGAGGCGGGTAAGTTCCCGATCATCCGCCGCCAGATCGGCTCGAAACTGATCAAGATGGAGTACACCGCAGAAGGCGAGTCCGGACGCGTGAAGACCGTGGATGTCCCCGTCGAGATGCGTAATCGCTATTGTCTATCGGATGAGGACGTGATCCAGCTGGCGCACTACGCGGTCTTGATCGAGAAGCACTATGGACGGCCGATGGATATCGAATGGGGCAAGGACGGGCAGGATGGACAGCTCTACATCCTCCAGGCGCGTCCGGAGACCGTCAAATCCCAGGCCAAGGCAGGTGGCCGAGAAATGCGCTTCAAACTGCGCAGCCACTCGAACGTGCTCGTGACGGGCCGCGCCATCGGACAGAAAATCGGGGCCGGGCCGGTGCGGATCATCCGCGATCCCGCGGAGATGGAACGGGTCCAGCCGGGCGACGTGCTCGTGGCCGATATGACCGATCCGAACTGGGAGCCGGTCATGAAGCGCGCGGCGGCGATCGTGACCAATCGCGGGGGCCGCACGTGTCATGCGGCGATCATCGCGCGCGAACTGGGCGTGCCTGCGGTCGTCGGCTGCGGCGAGGCCACCGAGCTCTTGAAGGAAGGGACTCTCGTGACGGTGTCGTGCGCCGAAGGCGATGAGGGCCGTATCTACGACGGGCTCCTCGAGACCGAGGTGACCGAGGTCGTGCGCAAGGCCCTGCCGCCGCTCGCCGTGAAGATCATGATGAATGTGGGCAATCCCCAGCTCGCCTTCGATTTCCAGGCGATCCCCAACGAGGGCGTGGGCTTGGCCCGACTGGAATTCATCATCAACAACAACATCGGCGTCCATCCGAAGGCGATCCTCGAGTATCCCAACATTGACCCGGATCTGAAGAAGGCTGTCGAGAGCGTCGCGCGCGGACATGCCTCGCCGCGTGCGTTCTATGTCGATAAGCTCGCCGAGGGAATCGCGACGATCGCAGCGGCCTTCTGGCCGAAGAAGGTGATCGTGAGACTGTCGGACTTCAAGTCCAACGAGTACAAGAAACTCATCGGGGGCTCGCGCTACGAGCCCGACGAGGAGAACCCGATGCTCGGGTTTCGCGGCGCCTCACGCTACATCTCGGAAAGCTTTGCCGAGTGCTTCGAGATGGAATGCAAGGCCATGAGCCGGGTGCGCGACGAGATGGGCCTTGTCAACGTCGAGATCATGGTGCCTTTCGTGCGCACCTTGAGCGAGGCTGAACAGGTTGTGGCGCTGCTTGCCCAACATGGCTTGAGCCGCGGCGAGAATGGATTGCGTCTCATCATGATGTGCGAGCTGCCCTCGAACGCCATCCTGGCCGAGCAATTCCTTGAACATTTCGATGGGTTTTCGATCGGCTCGAACGACCTGACCCAGCTGACCCTCGGACTTGACCGGGATTCGGGCTTGGTGGCAACGGGATTCGACGAGCGCGACCCGGCCGTCAAGGCGCTCTTAAGCCGCGCCATCAAGGCCTGTCTGGCCCAGGGCAAATATGTGGGAATTTGCGGTCAGGGGCCTTCGGATCATGCGGATTTCGCCCAATGGCTGGTCAACGAGGGCATCGCTTCGATCTCGTTGAACCCGGACACGGTCGTGGAGACCTGGACCAAACTTACCAAGGCGGCCTGAGTTGGTGAGACAATGGCGAGATCGGGCCGGCAAGACCGGCAGAAATGGTACGGATTCTGATGCGCGCAATCGGGATGGTTCTTCTGGCAGCAGGACTGGCAGCGGGCCCGTTTGCGGCGGTGCACGGCGATCCCATTTTCAGGTGGGTCGACTCCAAGGGCGTGGTCAACTATGGCAACAAGCCGCCTGAGACCGGACCCGAGTCGCGCTCGGTCCGCGCCATCGAGAGTGATCCCGCCCTGGTAGTGCATGAAACCGATGATGAGAAGAGTGCGCGCGCGGAGCGTCTTCTGGCCTCGCAATCGGCAGAAGAGGCGCGCCTGAAGCGCAAACTGCTCGAGGAGCAAATCGACGCCGAGAGGGCGCGGGCCGAGTTGCTGCGGGCCCAGGCCGCGCAAAGCCAGGGAGGCAGTGTCGCCTGTAACGAGACGAGCGCCGATTGCGAGTACAGTCCCTACCTTGTGGCATGGGTCCGGCGCGCCCCGCGCCGCGACAGGCCTTACCGGTATCTGGCGCAGCCGATGGCTCGGCCTTCGATCGCCCCAAGAACGCCGGCGTTCGGAGCCGCGCGAAGCTTCTAGGTCGCCCGGCCCTCCCGGTTGGCTGTCCGGGACGATGCGCTAGGCGTTCATTCCGAGACGAGGAAAAAAGATGGCGGAATATGTGCTGTGGTTTGTCGCGGCCGTGCTGCTGGTGGTGGCTGAACTGTTCACGGGCAGCTTCTATCTCCTCATGGTGTCGATCGGCTTTGCCGCAGGCGGTCTGGCCGCGCTTGGCGGCGTGATCCTTCCGCTGCAGTGCTTTGTCGCAGCACTCGTGGGGGGACTCGCGATCATTGCCTTGAGGCGCTCGCGCTGGGGACACCGTAAGCGGCACCTCGAGACCGGGGCCAATCCGGATGTCGTCCTCGACGTCGGTCAAACCGTCGATGTCTGGGCCTGGCAGGAGGGCCACGCACGGGTACGCTACCGGGGCAGCGACTGGGATGCCATCCCGGAGTCACCCGAGACGCCTGTCACGGGCGTACTGATGATCAAGGCGATTCGCGGCAGCACGCTCGTGCTCGGTCCCGCGCATCACCTCAAATAAGGGAGTGAGCATGGACGGTATTCTGATCTTGGGCGTGGTGATCCTCATTCTCGTGATTGTGGTCGCGGCCAAGAGCGTCAAGGTGGTACCCCAGCAGCACGCCTGGGTTGTCGAGCGGCTGGGCAAGTATCACGAGACACTCGCCCCCGGCGCGAGTCTCGTGATTCCCTTCATCGACCGGGTCGCGTACAAGCACGTGCTCAAGGAGATTCCGCTGGACGTGCCAAGCCAGGTCTGCATCACCCGGGACAACACCCAGTTGCAGGTCGATGGCATCCTGTATTTCCAGGTCACCGATCCGATGCGTGCCTCCTATGGCTCATCGAACTTCGTCGTGGCCATCACGCAACTGGCGCAGACGACGCTGCGCTCGGTGATCGGCAAACTCGAACTCGACAAGACCTTCGAGGAGCGCGATGTCATCAACCACAGCGTGGTCTCGGCCATCGATCAGTCCGCGATGAACTGGGGCGTCAAGGTTCTGCGCTACGAGATCAAGGACCTGACCCCGCCCAAGGAGATCCTGCACGCGATGCAAGCCCAGATCACCGCCGAGCGCGAGAAGCGCGCCTTGATCGCGGCCTCCGAGGGCCGCCGCCAGGAGCAGATCAACATCGCCACGGGTGAGCGCGAAGCATCGATCGCGCGCTCGGAGGGCGAAAAGCAGGCCGTGATCAACAAGGCCCAGGGCGAGGCCGCCTCGGTGTTGGCCATCGCCGAGGCCACTGCGTCGGCGATCCGTCAGGTGGCCGCCGCGATCCAGGCCCCAGGCGGCATGGATGCCGTGAGCCTGAAGGTCGCCGAACGCTATGTCGATGCCTTCGGCAATCTCGCCAAGACCAACAATTCGATTATCGTACCGGCGAACCTGGCGGACATTTCAGGACTGATTGCCGCGGCGATGCAAGTCGTGAAGAGCCAGGCTCCCTCGCGCGCCTAGCGGAGCTGCTGTCGGGTGCGATCCGGGGCCTTGGGATGAGGGAGGCGCATTTAGCGTAGATTCTGTTTCAGGATGCGCTGCTGCTCGCGCTTCCAGTCGCGCTCGATGTCCGCATCACGCTTGTCGTGCAGTTTCTTGCCCTTGGCGAGCCCGATTTCGAGCTTGATCCGGCCCTTCTTGTAGTGCAGGTCGAGCGGCACGAGCGTGTAGCCGGCGCGCTCGACCTTGCCGACGAGCTTGTCGATCTCCTTGCTGTGCATGAGCAGCTTGCGCGTGCGCGTCGGATCGGCTACGACGTGGGTCGAGGCCTGTTGCAGCGGCGTGATGTGGGCACCAAAGAGCCAGACTTCGCCGCCCTTGACGATGACATACGATTCCTTGATGTTCGCTCGGCCCGCCCGGATCGCCTTGGCCTCCCAGCCTTCGAGAACGAGTCCTGCTTCATAGCGTTCCTCGACGAAGTAGTCGTGCGTGGCCTTCTTGTTCTGAATGATGCTCATGAGTGGCGGTGGCGATCGGCTAAAATCGGGAGTTGACTGAGCGGGGCTTTGGTTCT
>CAJCID010000238.1 GCA_903970305.1 Rhodospirillales bacterium
CACGCCGGGCTATGATCCGGTCTCGGCCACGGGTCAGGTCGCTGGTGGGGCGAACCTCATCTGTTTCACGACCGGTCGAGGATCCGTCTACGGTTGCAAGCCTTCGCCCTCGCTGAAGCTGGCCACCAACTCCACCATGTACCGCAACATGAGCGAGGACATGGATATCAACTGCGGCGAGATCCTCGATGGGACCGCGGACATCGCAGCGCTTGGACAGAGTATCTTCGAGCGCATCATCGCGACCGCTTCGGGCGCACGCACGAAAAGCGAAGTGTCCGGCTTTGGGGAAGACGAGTTTGCACCCTGGATTCTCGGCCCAACGATGTAGTGCGGGGCCGTCCCCGTCGTCAAGATTATAAGGAAGGAGACTCGCCGTGGGTTCACCGCTGCGCCGCAGCCGGGCCTGGTTTGGTCGTCTTGACCGCGACGGGTTCATCTACCGATCGTGGCTGAAGAATCGGGGTATACCCGATGACCAGTTCGACGGCCGTCCGGTCATCGGCATCTGCAACACCTTCTCGGAACTCACGCCCTGTAATGCACACTTCCGCACGCTGGCCGAGCAGGTCAAGATCGGAGTCTGGGAATCGGGTGGCTTTCCTCTCGAGTTCCCCGTCATGTCTCTCGGCGAGACGATGCTCAGGCCGACGGCCATGCTTTTTCGCAATCTCGTGAGCATGGATGTCGAGGAATCGATCCGCGGCAATCCGATCGATGGCGTCGTCCTGCTGATGGGCTGCGACAAGACGACTCCCGCATTGCTGATGGGAGCAGCCAGCTGCGATCTGCCCACGATCGGTGTCTCCGGCGGCCCCATGCTCTCGGGAAAGTTCCGGGGCAGCGACATCGGTTCGGGGACAGGGGTCTGGCAGATGTCCGAGGCCGTGCGCGCGGGCACGCTACCGATCGAGGAATTCCGCGAAGCGGAAAGTTGTATGCACCGCTCCGCTGGTCACTGCATGACCATGGGCACGGCTTCGACGATGGCATCGATGGTCGAAGCACTGGGCGTCGGGCTGCCAGGTAATGCCGCCTATCCTGCGGTGGATGCGCGGCGCAATCTGCTCGCGCGCATGGCCGGCCGGCGCATCGTCGCGATGGTCGAGAAGGATCTGAGGCTCTCGCAGATTCTCACCCGTCCCGCCTTCGAGAATGCGATCCGCGTCAATGCCGCCATCGGGGGCTCCACCAATGCAGTGATCCATCTGCTGGCACTCGCCGGGCGAGTGGGGGTGGAATTGACCCTGTCTGACTGGGACCGGCTCGGCCATGACCTGCCCTGCCTGGTGGATCTGCAACCTTCGGGCCAGTACCTGATGGAGGACTTCTGTTACGCAGGAGGTCTGCCCGCAGTGATCCGCGAACTGGGGGAAGTCCTGCACAAGGACGCGCTCACCGTCAACGGTCAGACCCTCTGGGAAAACAACCGCGATGCGCCCAATTACAACCCGGCGGTGATCCATCCCTTCGCCACACCTTTTAAGGAGAATGCCGGGATTGCCGTGCTGAAGGGTAACCTGTGCCCGAACGGAGCGGTCATCAAGCCCTCAGCTGCAACTCCGGCGCTCCTCACGCATCGTGGACGTGCGGTGGTTTTCGAGAACAGCGATGAGATGCACGCCCAGGTCAACGATGACAGCCTTGAGGTGGATGAAACCTGCATCCTGGTCTTGAAGAACTGCGGTCCGAAGGGCTATCCTGGGATGGCCGAGGTCGGCAACATGCCGCTGCCGGCCAAGTTGCTGCGGCGCGGGATCACGGACATGGTACGCATTTCGGACGGGCGCATGAGCGGGACTGCATACGGGACGGTGGTCTTGCATGTCTCGCCCGAGGCGGCCGCGGGGGGCCCCCTCGCGCTCGTCCGTACCGGAGATATGATCGAGCTCGATGTCGCTGAACGCCGGCTCCATCTGGATGTGAGTCCTGCCGAGCTTGCGGCGCGAGCCGCCCGCTGGCAGGCGCCTGCACCGCCCATGGAGCGAGGCTACACGCGCCTCTACTATGACCATGTCCTGCAGGCCGATTCGGGGGCCGACCTCGACTTCCTGGTGGGGCATAGCGGAGCTGCTGTCCCGAAGGATAACCACTGAACCAGTGCCCCAAGGGCCTGGACGAGGCGGCGTGACGCATGCGCATACTGATCACCGACTATGACTTTCCCGACGTCGCCTTGGAGGAGGAGATCTACCGGGCCGCAGGCATCGAATGCAAGACCGCCCAATGTCGGTCTGAGGACGACGTCATCCAGGCTGCCCAGGGATGCAGTGGGCTCCTGGTCCAATATGCGCCGATCAATGCACGCGTGTTTGCCGCGCGGCCCGAGATCAGGATCGTGAGCCGCTACGGCGCCGGGTTCGACACGATCCACATCGACGACGCGATTCGCTTTGGGGTCTGGGTCGCCAACTCACCCGACTACGGGGTGGGCGAGGTCGCAACCCATGCACTCGGCCTGACGCTATCTCTGCTGCGCCACCTGCATCTCTACAGCCGCGATGTCCGTGCCGGCACCTGGCATTATCTGTCTGCCGGCCGGCTGCAGCGCGTGGGCAACCTCACCTTGGGTATCCTCGGACTGGGCCGAATCGGCAAACGGATGGCCCACCTCGCGCGCAATTCTTTTGCGCGGATCGTCGCCTGCGATCCGTATATCATCGATGGCGACTTTCCGAGCTACGTCCAGCGCTGCTCCCTCGAGGAACTTTTCGAGGTATCCAACGCCCTGTCGCTGCACGTGCCGCTCAATGACGAGACGCGCGGGATGGTCAACGCCTCGCTCCTCGCGCGCATGCCAGAAGGCAGTGTGCTCGTGAATACCGCTCGCGGCGCACTGGTGAACACGAGCGACCTCGTGCGTGCTCTCGATGACGGTCCCCTCGATGGGGCGGGGCTGGATGTGCTCCCGCAAGAGCCCCCGGCGCCCGATGACCCGGTGGTTGCGCATCCGCGGATCCTCTGTACCCCGCATGCTGCGTTCTACTCGGTGGAAGCCGAACGTGAACTGCGTCGCAAGGCCGCGCAGAACCTGGTTCAATGGGCCGAGCGGGGCCGGCCGGCCTATGTGGTCGCGGCGGGCGCGAGCAGGGCGGCATCGGCCGCACCCCGGAGCTAAGGCGCCCATGGCTGCGGTGAAGGTTCGCAATGTGGAGAAGTACTTCGGCGCCACGCACGTGATCCGCGGGGTCGATATCGATATCGAGGACGGCCAGTTCACCGTCCTGGTGGGTCCCTCCGGATGCGGCAAGTCCACGCTGCTGCGAATGATTGCAGGCCTCGAGGAGATCAGCGAAGGTGAGATCTCGATCGGCGCACGGATCGTCAACCAGGTTCCGCCGAAGGAACGCGACATTGCAATGGTCTTCCAGAACTACGCCCTGTACCCGCACATGACGGTGTTCGATAATATGGCCTTTAGCCTGAAGCTTGCGCGGGCACCCAGGGCCGAGCTGGAAGAGCGCGTGAACAAGGCTGCGCAGATCCTGGGACTCGGCCAGCTCCTCGAGCGCTATCCGCGTCAGCTCTCCGGGGGGCAACGACAGCGCGTGGCCATGGGGCGTGCGATCGTGCGGGATCCTCAGGTCTTTCTGTTCGACGAACCCTTGTCGAATCTGGATGCGAAGCTGCGCGTTCAGATGCGCAGCGAGATCAAGGAACTCCATCAGCGCCTGCGTACGACCTCGATCTACGTCACCCACGACCAGATCGAGGCCATGACGCTTGCCGACCGGATCGTGGTGATGCACGACGGGGTCGTCGAGCAGACCGGCGCGCCGCTCGACCTCTATGACCACCCCGCGAACGTCTTTGTGGCCGGTTTCATCGGCTCGCCCGCGATGAATTTCCTCCCGGGTGTGCTGCGTCGCCAGGCTGCCGGCGACGAGATCGAATTTCCCGATGGGACGCGCCTGCCCAGGCCTGATCAAGCGCTCGGAGAAGAGGGCCAGGAGGTGATCTACGGTGTGCGTCCTGAGCACCTCGTGCTGTGCGAGCCGGGGCGAGGATTGCCGTGCTCTGTCGTCGTGGTCGAGCCCACCGGGGCCGACACGCAGATCCTGGCTCAGTTCGGCTCGGTCGAGTTGACCGCCGTGTTTCGCGAGCGTCACGATCTGGCTCCGAGCTCACGGGTGGATCTGCTTCCGGAGGCGGGCCGGGCACACTTGTTCGATGCCGCATCCGGGCGCGTGCTGCGCGCGGCCTAGGCAACTCGGCGCCGGCAGGCCATGACGAATGCGATGGCAGCGCGGTCAAGTATGGGAGCAGCAGCGACAAGAGACTCACCTAATACCAAGAGGAGCTGGAGACATGAAGAGACTGACTAGGCGGAAATTTTTGATGACCTCGGCCGGCGTCGCCGCAGCATCCGCGCTCGGGCACCCGGTGCGCGCGGCCACGGCAGGGACCCCGTTGCGCTATCCACCCGAGACCGGAGCGAAGCTTAGGGTGTTGCGCTGGAAACGCTTCGTCCAAGGTGACGAGGACCTGTGGCTTGCCAACACGAAGAAATTCACGGACCAGACCGGTATCGAGGTCCGCATCGACAATGAGGGTTGGGAGGACGTGCGGCCCAAGGCCGCCGTCGCGGCCAACGTAGGCAGTGGCCCTGACATCATCCTGGGCTGGTTTGACGATCCGCACCAATACCCCGACAAACTGGTCGATCTGACGGACCTGGCCGATTACCTGGGCAGCAAGTACGGGGGCTGGTACGACGTGTGCCGCAACTACGGCACGCGCCAGGGACGCTGGATCGCGATACCCCTGGGCATCATCGGCAACGCCCTGGTCTATCGGGACAGCCAGCTGAAAGCAGCCGGATTCGAGACGATGCCGCGCGACACGGGAGGGTTCCTCAAGCTCTGCCAGGCTTTGCAGGCCAAGGGAACCCCCGCGGGCTTCGCTCTGGGCAAGGCCGTCGGTGATGCGAATAACTGGGCCCATTGGCTCGTCTGGTCTCATGGGGGCAAGATGGTCGATGACCAGGGGAGTGTGGTGATCAATTCCCCCGAGACCTGGGCCGCGCTGGAGTATGCGAAACAACTCTACGCGACGTTCATTCCGGGGACCCTTTCGTGGCAGGACCCCTCGAACAACAAGGCCTTTCTCGACGGGCAGATCAGCCTGACTGCGAACGGCATCTCGATCTACTACGCCGCGAAGAACTCGCCCGAAGCGGCCTTGCAGGACATGGCCCGCGACATCCAGCATGCGCGCTTTCCGATCGGGCCCGTGGGCAAGCCTACCGAGCTCATGCAGATCACGCAGATGATGCTCTTTAAGTACAGCAAGTATCCCAACGCGGCGAAGTCCTACATCCAGTTCATGATGGAGGCAGGGCAGTACAACCCTTGGATGGAAGCGGCGATTGGCTACGTCAGTCAGCCTTTGAAGGCCTATGAGGCCAATCCGGTGTGGACAGCCGATCCGAAGGCCACGCCGTACCGCGATGGCGGCAGCATCATGCTCGAACATGGCTATTCGGGACCGCTCGGCTATTCCTCTGCGGCGGTCATGGCCGACTACGTGATGGTGGACATGGTGGCTGAGGCCGCGACGGGTGCCAAGACCCCCAAAGAGGCTGCGCAGCGGGCGGCGCAGCGGGCCGAGCGCTACTACAAGGTATAAGCGCCCACGACGCGACCGGCCCCAAAAAAGGGGGCCGGGCAGGGGTAGACCTTCGGGCCGCCAGCGCGGTCCGGTCAACCGAACGAGGTGCAGGGTGCTGTCTCGCTGGCTGAACAATCGCAACGTGCTGGGCCTGATCTTCATGCTTCCGGCCGCGGCGCTGCTCCTGACCTTTCTGACCTATCCGCTCGGTCTGGGGGTCTGGCTTGGCTTTACCGATGCGAAGATCGGGAGGGCAGGTCATTGGATCGGCCTTGAGAACTACCAGTTTCTCGCGACCGATCCGGTTGCGCTCCTGTCGCTGTTCAACACGGTCTTCTATACGGTCGTGGCGAGCGTCTTCAAGTTCGCATTGGGCTTGTGGCTGGCGATCCTGCTCAACGAGAAACTGCCTTTCAAGGCGGTATTGCGAGCCGTGGTATTACTGCCTTGGATCGTGCCCACGGCCCTGTCCGCGCTCGCCTTCTGGTGGATGTACGACGCGCAGTTTTCGGTGATCAGCTGGGTGCTGGTGCGTTTCGGCCTGATCCATCGGTACATCGACTTTTTGGGGGATCCGTGGCTCGCACGCGGCTCGACGATCGTCGCCAACATCTGGCGCGGCGTACCGTTCGTTGCGATCTCGCTCTTGGCGGGACTGCAGACCATCTCCCCTTCGCTCTATGAGGCGGCCGCGATCGACGGCGCCACAGCACTGCAGCGCTTTCGCTATATCACCCTGCCACTCTTGACTCCGATCATCGCAGTCGTGATGACCTTTTCGGTGCTGTTCACCTTCACCGACTTCCAGTTGATCTACGTGCTCACGCGAGGGGGGCCCCTGAACGCGACACACCTGATGGCGACCTTGGCCTATCAGCGGGCCATTCCTGGCGGCTCCCTCGGAGAGGGTGCCGCATTGTCGACGGCGATGGTCCCCTTCCTCTTGGCGGCGATCCTATTTTCCTACTTCGGCCTGCAAAGGCGTGGTTGGCAGCAAGGCGGGGACAAGTGAAACACCAGGACGACCAGGCGGGCATGGCGTATCTGGAGAGCCTGCCCCGTCGCTGGGTGACGATTTATGTGCCGCTGGGCGTGTTCCTGTTCGTGCTGCTTTTTCCGTTCTACTGGATGTGCGCGACGGCGCTCAAGCCCAACGACGAACTGCTCTCGCACGCCTCTAATCCGTTTTGGGTCAAGGCTCCCACTCTGGCGCATTTCAAACATCTGCTCTTCGAGACGCCCTATCCGGACTGGATGCTCAACACCATCCTGGTGTCGACCGCGGCCACGTTCACCTCCCTTTTTGCGGCGGTGCTGGCGGCCTACTCGATCGAGAGGCTGCGCTTTCAGGGTTCGCGCCAGGTCGGTATGGGGATCTTTCTTGCCTACCTCATCCCTCCCTCGATTCTCTTCATCCCGCTGGCCGCGATCGTGTTCCGGCTCGGCCTGTTCGATACGCGCTGGGCGCTGATCCTCACCTATCCGACGTTTCTGATCCCGTTTTGCACGTGGCTGCTGATGGGTTACTTCCGGTCCATTCCCTATGAACTCGAAGAGTGCGCGCTGATCGACGGTGCGACGCGACTGCAGATTCTCGTGAAGATCATCCTGCCCCTTTCGGTACCGGGCCTGATCTCAGCCGGGATTTTCGCATTTACCCTGTCCTGGAACGAGTTCATCTATGCGCTGACCTTCATTTCGTCCTCGGAGATCAAGACCGTCCCGGTCGGTGTGGTGACCGAGCTTGTCGAGGGCGATGTTTACCACTGGGGTGCGCTGATGGCGGGGGCGCTTCTCGGGTCTTTGCCCGTGGCGGTGATCTACTCGTTCTTCGTCGAATACTACGTGTCGGGTATGACCGGAGCGATCAAGGAGTAGCGCCGGCGGCCAGGAAAGGTACCAGGGCGGCCTCGAAAGCGTCGGGCGCCTCGAGATGGGGGATGTGGCCGACATCAGCTACTTCGACCACGCGCACGTGGGCGATCGCCGCAGCGGCGGCCCGTGCCAGCCTCGGAAAATCGCCCAGGGTCTCGGCCCGGCCCGGGCGGGCGGCTGACTTGCCCGGGGCCGTGCGATCGCGCGCTCCATAGATGAGCAGCACGGGCATCTGGAGCTCATCGAGCTCGTACACCACGGGTTCCTGGTAAATCATCTGTGAGGTCAGCGCCTGGGCGCGGGCGAAGCGGGGATACTCCCCGCTGCCCATCAGTCTCACGTACGGCTCCACCAGCTCATGCTCGAACTCTTCAGACCAATGGACGAAGTACCCCTGGACGTAGCGCCGATAGGATTCCGCCGTGACCGAAAGCTGTTGCTGAACGAGGCTCTCTGTGCTTTGCGGAGGGATCGAGCGCCGATAGTCTTCCAGTCCGATGGGATCCTCGAGCACGAGTCGCTCGACATGCTCTGGATAGCTCAGCGCGAATCGGATCGCAAGCATTCCGCCAGTCGAGTGCCCCACAACCAGGGCACGCGCGATGTGGAGGTGATCGAACAAGGTCAAGGTGTTCTGGGCAAGGAGATCGAAGCTGTAGGCGAGATCGGGTTTGGACGACTTGCCAAAGCCGATCTGGTCGGGCACCACGACCCGATAGCCCGCGTTGATGAGCGTGCGTACGGTTCTGTCCCAATAGAAGCCCGCGAAGTTCTTGCCGTGAAGCAGGACCACCGTGTGCCCGTTGGCCGCGCCCGTGGGCGGGATGTCCATGTAGGCCATGCGCACGCTCTGGCCGTCGTTGACGAGTTCCAGAAAGTGCACCGGGAAAGGGTAGGTCCATGCCTCAAGTCCGATGCCAAGGGCGACCGGATAGCGCGGCTCTTCGGTCGCGGACCCTGCTGCGAGTGCCCCGCGTGGTCCAGACACTTCGCCCAGCGCGAGCAGACAAACCACCAACCCGATCATTGCAATCTTGCGCTGCGTTGTGGCGTGTGGTGAATGAGACGCAGGGGCTTCGATTCGGTGCAAAATGCGGCGAAGCAGAGGTATCCTGAGCATAAACAGACCCAACCTTTTGCGAGGAAGCATGATAGCGCCAGTTGCCACAGGGCGGCGAGCGGGATGGATCTGGGCAGCCGGATTGCCCCAGAAGAGCCGTCGCCTCTCGGGCGCTGGGACGTCTCGGTGAGCCCAACCCTCGCCGGCCCGATGTCGATTCAGAGGCGCGTCCTGATGGCTTTGGGGGTTGCGCTGGCCTGTCTTGTGGCGCTCGCATGGGTGGCCGCCCAGCGCTACACGGAACAGCTCGAAGCGCAGGAATGGACACTCCACACCTATCAGATCCTGGCAGAACTCAATCTGCTCGAAGCCCAGCTTGATCGCGACCGCGGGAGTGCCTACTGTGCCTTGTCGGGTAGTCGCGCCTTTCTCTATCACGACCGCGCAGGGAGCGACTATGAAAGTCACTACCGCCAGTTGTTGACTCTCACGCACGACAATCCCAACCAGATTCGCCTTCTTGCCGCGCTCGATGAGGACTGGATGCGTTGGAATAACCAGTATCGTATTCCGCTCCAGGCGGCCTGCGACCTGGGCCCGGGCCTTGCGCGACCCAGTCAGGCCGAACTCGATCGCTTGGGCGCCCAGGGAGAGGTCCTCAGACGGGCGATCCTGGCTCGATTGGGTGCCATGACGCAGATCGAACGCGAACTGGCCTCGCAGCGCCATGCGCGCCAGGAACATCTTGGGCAGCAGACCCAGGACTGGCTCATCGCTCTGGGGATTCTCTCGGTCCTCTTGGCCTTTCTGACCGGCTCCTCGCTGCTGCGCGCAGCCAACTTTCAGGATGCGGCACAACGCTCCCTTGAAGGTGAGATCGAACAACGCCGTATCATCGAGAAGCGCCTGAAGGATTCCGAGAGCCGCGTGCGTTCGGTGCTCGACAATGTGCCCGATGGCATCATCACGATCGACGAGGAAGGAATCATCGAATCCTTCAATCCTTCGGCCGAGGCGATCTTTGGTTATCTGGCGGAGGACGTCATCGGTCGCAGCGTGAACATGCTGATGCCCGATCCCTACCGCTCCGCCCACGGCGGCTTTATGGAACGCTACGCGAAGACCGGTGAGACGCGCATCATGGGCAAGCGGCGCGAACTGGCCGGCCAGCGAGCTGACGGGACGCGCTTCGACCTGGACCTTGCGGTGACCGAGATGAGTCTGGATGGAGAGCGGCTCTTCACCGGGATCGTGCGCGACGTTTCCGAGAAAAAGCGCCAGAGCACCGAGATCCAGCGTTTCAAGACCACGCTGGACAACACCCTTGACATCATCTTTATGTGTGACCCGGTCAGCCTGAAGTTTGTCTATGTCAATCGCGGTGCCAAGCAGGCGCTGGGCTACAGCGAGGAGGAATTGCTCCAGATGCGCGCCAGCGATCTGACCCCGGCGCTTCCTGAACACGTGTTCCGCTCCCATGTCGCGCAATTACTCTCCGGCGAGAGGCACTGGTTAAGCTATGAGACCGTGCAGCGCCGCAGCGACGGATCAGAACTGCCCACCGAGGTCTTCCTCCAGCTGGTCCAGGACAATCCGAGCGATCAGGGCTTGTTCATCGGCATCGCGAGGGATCTGACCGAGCGCCGCCGCGTCGACCGCTTGAAGAGTGAATTTATCTCCGTGGTCAGCCATGAGCTCAGGACCCCTCTGACGAGCATTCGCGGCTCGCTTGGACTTCTGGTCGGCGGTGCGGCGGGAGACCTTCCCGAGCGTTCGCGCCGGATGGTCGAGATCGCCCACCACAACAGCGAGCGCCTGGTCCGGCTCATCAACGACATGCTCGACATGGAGAAGATCGAGTCGGGCAAGATGCGCTTTGATCTGCGTCCCCTCGAGGTCAGCCACCTGGTGCAGCATGCCCTCGAGGTGAACCGCGGCTATGGCACCGAGTACCAGATCGAGTTCGTGGCCGAGCCAGGCAGCGCCAACGAACGGGTCTATGGCGACTTCGACCGCTTGATTCAGGTGATGAGCAACCTCTTGTCGAATGCGGCCAAGTTCTCGCCACCGGGCGGGCAGGTCCGGGTGGCCGTGACGCGCCGCGACGATCTGGTCCGGATCGCCGTGGCCGATCATGGTCCGGGGATCGCCGACGAATTCAGGCGCCATCTGTTCAAGCGCTTTTCTCAAGCCGATACCTCGGATGCGCGCCAGAAGGGCGGCACCGGGCTGGGCCTGTCCATCTGCAAGGCGATCATCGAGCGTCACGATGGGGTGATCGGCTTCGAGACGGAGGTGGGGATCGGTTCGACCTTCTGGTTTGATCTTCCCGTCTGGCAGAGCCCTGCACGCATGAACCATGACCTCGATGGAGAGGCGCCCCGCATCCTCGTGTGCGATGACGATCCCGACGTCGCCCTGGTCCTGACGGGGATGCTGCATGAAGCAGGCTACGAGACCGACGTGGCCTACTCCGCAGAGGAGGCTCGTCGGCTGCTCTCTTCCCATCGCTACGCATTGATGACGCTGGACATCCGACTTCCCGGGCAGGACGGGATCTCGCTGATTCGGGAGCTAAGCCGCCCCGACGTGGTCTGGATGAAGCTGCCGATCATCGTGGTCAGCGGGCATGATAGTGGCCATGGTCATGAGTTTGCCAGCGGCCATGCTGTACTGGACTGGCTTGCCAAACCGATCGATCGGGATCGACTGATCGCCGCGACCCGCCGGGCCGTGCGGGGTGCGCACTCAAAGGTGCGCATTCTGCACGTCGAAGACGATGCCGACGTGCGCAAGGTGCTGGCCACTCTGGTGGGCAACGAGGTCGAGGTAACCGGGGCCGAAAGTGTCGCGCAGGCAACGAGTCTTCTCGGGCGCTCGACCTTCGATCTGGTGGTGCTCGATGTCGGGCTGCCCGACGCGTCGGGTCTGGCCCTCTTGCCCCGCATGCAAGGGCTCAACGCGCATACCCCGGTCCTGGTGTTCTCCGCCCACGATCCGTCTCCCGAACTCGCCGAACGCGTCGCGGCCGCCCTGGTGAAGTCGCGCACGTCCAACCACCAGTTGCTCGATATGGTGCGTCGGCTGGTCGCCTGAACCCTGCGCCCCCCGCTTCCTACTCGCCCATGCAACTCCGACGCATTCTGTATGTCGAAGACGACACCGATATCCGCGACGTCGTCGCGTTGGCGCTGGAAGTCGTGGGTGGACTGGAGGTGTGTCTGTGCGCCTGCGGTAAGGATGCGCTTCAGGCCGCAATCGACTTCCTTCCTGACCTGGTGGTGCTGGATGTGATGATGCCCGACATGGACGGTCCGGCAACCCTGGTGGCGCTGCGCCGCTTGCCTGAACTCGCCCAGGTGCCGGTGGTGTTCATGACCGCCAAGGTCCAGCCGAGCGAAGTGGCCGAGTTCCTGAGCCTGGGCGCAGTGGACGTCGTCGCCAAGCCTTTTGATCCGATGACGCTGGCCGATTCGCTGCGCCAGATCTGGCGGCGGCTCGAGAGTGAGAGACGGGACCAGAAACCTGGCTTTCCAGAGGATAATTGATGGTCGATGGATTCGACTTCGACGACAAATGGCGCCTCTTGCGGCAACGCTTCATCGCGCGCCTGCGGGAGAGGGAGCGCAACATCCGAAGCGCGTGGGAGCAGGTCCAGTCCGGGCGCGACGGTGACGGGGCTGCCCGCAACCTGCTGTTCCATCAGATCCACAGCCTTTCCGGCTCGGGGGCGACCTTTGGATGCGACGAACTCAGTGACGCAGCGCGTCGGATCGAGCCCATGATCGACCCGGAGCAGATCCCGCTTGCGCACCCGCTGGATCGAGAGGCGCTCCAGACGGTCGAAACCGCGCTGGAAGACCTCGTCCAGGAACTGCGCCGGATCTCGGCTGAGTCGGGACACTAAGTATGCTGACCAGACCGTGCTCCAGAATGCTCTCTCGGGGAGGCGCCTTAGGCCAGGCCTTCGCGCAAGTGGTACATTCACCCATGCTGCGATGCCAAGGCTCCGACTCACTCCAAAGAGCCGTGACGCTGCGTGGCGCGTTGAGCTATGCTTGAGCCCAGTGTCGTTCCGGGAGGACGCTGTATGAACGAGGCCAGACCATGAGTTCTCCTCATTAGCATGCCCCAACCCTACGCCATCCCGGTTCCTCCCGTCGTCTACGTCGTCGACGATGACGAGGCCATCCGCGAACTGGTGACCGAGATCGCCCGCTCGCTGCATGCCAACGCGCGTTCCTATGCGCGTGCCGCCGAGTTCCTGGAGGTGTATCGGCCGGAACCCATTGAGTGCCTTGTCGTCGACATCCGCATGCCGGAGATGAGTGGTCTGGACGTGCAAAAGAATCTGCTCGAACGCGGCATGTCGATTCCCACCCTTTTCATCACCGGCTACGGAGACGTCGGTACCGCCGTCGAGGCCATGCGGGCCGGGGCCCTCGACTATATCCAGAAGCCCTTTTTGCCGGAGGACCTGGCCGCCAAGATTCGCGCGGGCCTGGACCGATCGCGAACCCACTATCTCGCCTCGCTCGAACAAGACACGATCAATGCCCGCTATTCGTTGCTCACGGTAAAGGAGCGCGAGGTCGCCCTTCGGGTCGTTGCGGGCAAGTCGAGCCGTGAGATCGCCGACGAGTTTGGCTTGAGCGTCAGAACCATCGAGAATCATCGGGCCCGCATCATGGACAAGCTGCACGCCGATTCGGTCGTCGAGTTAGTCCATCTTTTGACCACCCGCGTCAACGCTTAGGAACGCCAAGCGTTCTCTGTGGGCGGCCTCCATCGGGGCAACGCCCGACAACGGTATACTCTTGTCAGTCCGTGAAGTTATCGCCGATCATGGCTTCCAGCGAGCATCCGGGGCACCGTGCCGTTGGGCTGGCAACGAGAGACCGATCGCGTCCGGGCTCAGAATCTGAATCGGAATTGTTCAACACTACGGAGAGATGCAATGAAGAGTTCGCGCCGCATGTTCATTCTGCAGACTGCTGGAGTCGCCACGGCCCTGGGCCTGTCTCGAGCGGCCCTGGCCGACACACCCACGCTGGCTGAGTCGGATCCGACAGCGCAAGCTCTTGGATACAAGTCCGACGCAACCCAGGTCGACAAGGCCAAGTATCCCAAGTACGCGGCAGGTCAGATGTGCGCGAACTGCGTTCTGTATCAGGGCAAACCCGGCGACGCGTCTGGGCCCTGTCCGATCTATGCAGGCAAGGCGGTATCCTCCAAGGGATGGTGTTCCTCGTACGCCAAGAAGGCTTGACCGGGGCGTGACGAGGATCGTCGTTCGGGTCCCGTCGCAACGCTCCCCAGGGCGCTTCGCGCGCCCTGGCCTTTGCAACACCGCTGCCTTGGCCCTCAGCCTTGCGTCACTTCTGGCGCCTCTGGAGGGTCGGGCAGCCGCCATCCCCGAATCCGTGGCCGCCCCGCTGGCGCGCTCGGCCATCCCCGAGTCCGCCGTCAGCTTTTACGTTGAGTCGACCGACGGTGCTGGCGTTCTCCTGGAGGTGAATGCGGCCCGGGCGATGAATCCCGCTTCGACGATGAAGTTGGTCACGACTTATACGGCGCTCGAAGTTCTGGGATCGGCCTTCACCTGGCGCACACCCGTGAGCCTCGTGTCCCCCCCCAAGGCGGGTGTGCTCGAAGGGAATCTCTATATCAAGGGTGCCGGCGATCCGGACCTGGTCCTCGAGAGGTTCTGGCTGCTCCTGGGTCAACTGCGCGCGCGGGGCATACGCGAGATCCATGGCGATGTCATTATTGATCGCACGCTTTTCGATTCCCGCGATGCCGATCCGGCCCAGTTCGACGGGGAACCTTACAGGCCGTACAACGTCTCGCCCGATCCGTTTCTGCTCAATTTCAAATCGATCGACCTCGGATTTCTGCCTGACGAGGAGCGCCACCAGGTACGCGTTCTGGCCGAGCCAGCGATCGGCGGCCAGGAAATCGGCTCTGTGCGTTACCTCGAAGGCAGCTGCGGGGATTGGAAGGCCAAACTGAATCCGGACTTCAGCAATCCCGAGCGATTGACCTTCGTTGGCGGTTTTCCGGGTTCGTGCGGCGAACGTCATCTCCCAGTTAGCGTGTACTCGCACTCGGGCTATGCTTCGGCCCTGTTCAAGACATTGTGGACCCAACTTGGAGGCACGCTCGAGGGCAGCGTCAAAGACGGAGTCGCACCAGCGCAAGCCACGCTGTTCTACGAGTATGAGTCCCCTTCCCTCGCGGAAGTCATCCGCGAGATCAACAAGTACTCGAACAACGTGATGGCCAAGGAGCTCTATCTGGACCTCTCGGCCGAAGTTCTCAAGCTGCCGGGAAGTGCCGAGCGTTCGCAGCGCGTCATCGCGAGCTTCCTTGCGGCCCGGGGCCTGAAGATTCCGGAACTCGTGACCGAGAACGGTTCGGGTCTGTCCCGGATCGAGCGCATCAGCGCACAGGGCATGGGGCGGATCCTCGAGGACGCGTGGGCATCGAGCTCGATGCCCGAGTTTGTCGCCTCGCTTCCCCTCGTGGGTGTGGACGGCACCATGCGCCATCGGCTGACCACCGAGCGTATCGCCGGGCAGGCCCACATCAAGACGGGCACGCTCGCCGATGCGCGCGCGGTCGCCGGCTACTTGCGCGCGGCTTCGGGCAAGTCCTACGTCGTGGTCTCTTTCATCAACCATCCGAACGCGGGTGCGGCGCAGGCGGTGCAGGATGCGTTCCTGCAATGGGTCTACGAGCACGGCTAGTTCAGCCCGAGACGGCCGCCGGGCCCTGTGGTGCTGATATGCTTTACACTGTCTCGCGACGCCTCCGCTCTCGGCGGCCCTGGATGAGACGACTTTTCGAAAGGTAGAACATGGATCAAGTCGAGTTGGATACGGTCAGCAAGGACAAACTGATCAGCGATCTGAAGGTCGTGCTTTCTGACGCCGAGGAACTGCTGCGTGCGGCGGCGGCGGCGACCGGTGAGCGCGCTGCCGAGTTGCGCGAGAAGGCCGCGACCACCCTGAAGCGCGCCTCCGAAAAGATCGTCGATATTCAAGACGTGGTGATCCAGCGCAGCAAGGCTGCCGCGCGGGCCACGGACGATCTCGTCCATGACAACCCGTGGCGGGCCGTGGGTATCGCTGCAGGCGTGGGCTTCCTGTTGGGTTTGCTCGTGAACCGCAGATAGCATTGGTCTTAGAGCGCCGGATTGGCCAGGCGCAGGTCCCCTAGGCCGCTATGGCAGAACGCGAAAAGGCTTCCGGCCCTCCCTTGTTACAGTCGGTACGGCAACTTGCGGCCACTGCTCTGGGGATGGCGCATACGCGGCTGTCTCTGGCCGGGGTTGAACTCGAGGAGGAACTGCAGCGCCTCGTCGTCCTCCTCGTGATGACACTCACCGCGCTGCTTTTTTTCGCGCTAGCCCTCCTCGTGTTGACCTTCCTCGTGGTCTTCGCTCTCGATGCCGAGCGGCGCGTGGTCGCTCTGGGGATCTTCGGATGCGTCTATCTGGGATTGGCCGTCCTGTTTGGATGGCGCGTCAATCTCGCCGTGTCGCAGCGG
Organism: Rhodospirillales bacterium; assembly: GCA_903970305.1. Lineage (GTDB taxonomy): Bacteria > Pseudomonadota > Gammaproteobacteria > Burkholderiales > Burkholderiaceae_D > BOG-994. Next base: position 16,097 of record CAJCID010000238.1, read on the forward strand.
CCGCCACTCTTTTCGGCAACTCTTACGGAACTCGAGAAGGACCGGGCCGCCCTGAACTCCCGGTCGGGAGCTGGGACCGTGCACTCCCCTCGGGCGGACGAGGAGGGGGGATGAGCGATCGCGGTTCCACGGCACTGCGCAAGCATTTGCTGATCCTGCGGGCCACCGTTGAGCGAGCCGAGCTTGCCGAATCGGTCGGCGAGGTACGCCACGCCCTGCGCTGGACGTCGCTCTTCAAAAGTGCCTTGCCGGGCTTTGCCGCGGTCGAAGGCTTGCCGCTCCTGGTCGGGCTTTTGCGGAAGTATCCGGTTGTCGGGGCAGCTGCCTCGTTGTTCACCGCGCGCATCAAGCCCCGAACCACTCTTCGAGGCGTACTGCGCGTCGTGGTCGTGGTCGCGCTGCTCTGGCAGGGATGGCAGTTGAGCCGAAGGCTAAGGTCTCCCCGAGCGACAGGCAGTCGCGCCCGCCCGAAGTCCTGAACCTGCCAACCGACTCAACCCAGGCCCAGCTGCGGCCAAAGCCTGTCGACGGCGGCTCTTGTGGCCGCATCCATTTCAATGGTCCGGCCCCATTCGCGGTCGGTCTCACCAGGCCACTTGGAGGTTGCGTCGATCGCCATCTTCGAGCCCAATCCTGACTTCGGCGATGCAAAATCGAGATAGTCGATCGGCGTATTGTCGATCAGGGTCGTGTCGCGCAGGGCGTCCACGCGCGTCGTGAGGGCCCATATGACCTCCTTCCAATCGCGCACGTTAATATCATGATCGACGACGATAATGAATTTTGTGTACATAAACTGTCTCAGAAAGCTCCAGATCCCGAATGCCACCCGCTTCGGGTGGCCTGCGTAGGCCTTCTGAATCGAGACCACCGCAAGGCGGTAGCTGCATCCTTCTGGCGGCAGGTAGAAGTCGAGAATTTCAGGGAACTGCCTTTGCAGGAGGGGCACGAACACCTCATTTAGCGCGATCCCGAGGATCGCCGGTTCGTCGGGTGGCTTGCCGGTGTAGGTCGAGTGATAGATCGGATCGCGCCGCATCGTGATCCGATCGATGGTCACCACCGGGAACCACTCCTGCTCGTTGTAATAGCCGGTGTGATCGCCAAACGGTCCTTCCAGCGCGTGCTCGTATCCCGAAACCAAACCGTGGACCGCCGCGGGATCGGGGAGGATATGGCCTTCCAGGACGATTTCGGCGCTGGCTGGCACCTGCAGGTCAGAACCGATGCAGCCGGTCACTTCGGTCTTGGCGCCCCGCAGCAGGCCTGCAAACTGATACTCCGAGAGCGCGTCTGGAACCGGAGTGACCGCGCCAAGGATCGTGGCCGGGTCCGCCCCGAGAGCGACCGCAATCGGAAAGGGCTCACCCGGGTGGGCGCGGGCGAACTCCCGGAAATCCAAAGCCCCACCGCGATGCGCGAGCCAACGCATGATGACCTTGTTTGGGCCGATTACCTGCTGGCGGTAAATCCCCAGATTCTGGCGCTTCCGCGGATTCGGCCCGCTCTGCGGGCCTCGGGTGACGACAAGGCCCCAGGTGATGAGGGGGCCCGCATCCAACGGCCAGCAGGTTTGGACCGGGAGCCGGCCGAGATCAACAGCGGAGCCCTCCCAGACGACTTCCTGGCAGGCTGCGCCCTTGACCGTGCGCGGCGCCATGTCCCACACGGCCTTCACGAGCGAGCCAAGACGCGCCGCGTCTTTCAAGCCCCGTGGAGGTTCCGGCTCGCGCAGGGCGGCGAGGGTACGACCAATATTCCTTAGGTCCTCAAGGGAATCGGCACCCATGCCCAAGGCGACGCGCTCGGTGGTCCCAAAAAGGTTGCCCAAGACGGGAATCGCAAATCCCGCGGGCGACTCGAACAGCACGGCCGGTCCTCCCGCCTTTAGCAGACGCTGACAAATTTCTGTCATCTCTAGAGCAGGTGAAACGGGAACTTGGATCCGTACCAGCGCTCCAACTCCTTCGAGTTTCCCTATAAAATCCCTTAAGTCTTTGTATTTCATGGAGAAAATATTCTGCGAAGCGAAGAGTTCCAGCGCCCGGACGAGACGACCCCAGGGTCCATCGGAGCCCGATGATAAGGCATCGGAACCTGGGTTATGCCGAGAACTGTAAAATCCTGGAGTTTGTAGGGGCAGACCAGAAGGCGTAACAACAGCTCGCGAATTAATCGCTTTCAGGTTGACCTGCGAAAGACTCCTCCCTAAACTGCGGCATCATTTTGAGGTGGAGGTCGGCAGATTTCTTGCCCAAATTTGCTTCAACTCAATTCACGGGCCCTCGGGCGCCCACCAACCCATGCAGTAATGGAGCTTTGGCTCCTGCCCGAATGAATGGTACGCACCTCTGCCGGATCGTCCGGCATGTGTTCGGGGCGTACCCCCGACTGCCGACAGATGGCCCATCCCCGGGTTACGACAGTCGATCCAAGTGAGTCGCGAAGGCGCTGAAAAGATTTCCGATTCGGATTCGAAATAAGCCGTCGTGCAGTGCGAGGAGGTTCAATGAAAAAGCATTTGATGCGCAAAACCCTGCGCCATAAGGTACCGGTGTACGTGGCATTCATGCGCAATAGTTTGGCCCTGATCGGTCTGACGACCTTGCTGGTGACAGTCACATTGATGACGCGCGGCCCCTTCCGGGTTCCGGAAGAGAGCCCGCTCTCACCCACTCTTCCCGGCAATGAAGGCGGCTTTGTGACTGGATTGATCGGCTTGGGTTCGACGAGCGAATCGGCCGTCGTCCCGCGCGAGGCACAGGCCGAGGCCGTGCTCTCGGATAACGAGGGTCGCAGGGAGTCTGCCAATACCTCGGTGGTCCTGACCCCGGCGGCGCAGGCCGGCATCTCCCGCTATCTGGCGCGCAAATACCACGTCAGCGCCGACGCGATCGCGCTCATGGTTCAGGAGGCGTACCTGACCGGGCGGGAGGTCGGACTCGACCCGAGCCTGCTGCTCGCGGTGATCGGCGTTGAGTCCGGGTTTAATCCCTTCGCCGAAAGCGGGGTGGGTGCCCAGGGCCTGATGCAGGTCATGTCGAAAGTGCATAGCGCCAAGTTTGAGGGCTTCGGGGGCACCCGTGCCGCGCTCGACCCGGTCGCCAACATCCGGATTGGCGCCTTCATCCTGAAGGACTGCATCCGTCGTGGCGGCTCAGTGCGCGATGGTCTCAGGCTCTATGTGGGATCGACGACCGAGGAGGATGGCGGCTATGGCCTGAGAGTCATGCAGGAAAAAGACCGCATCCAACTCGCTGCCCACGGGGGCAATCCCCCCATCCTGCCCGTGGTCGCACCCGCACCGGCTAAGAGCCTGCCGCTGGCCGGCCCCCCGGCCAAGAACGCCCTCGCGCGCAATCCGCTGCCCCCCCGGGCCGATGCGTCGAGCGCGCGGCCGGGCGAGAAGCTCGCCGCCCTCTAGTCGCCCGCCGGGCTGGCGGCGACCGGCCGGGCTCTGGGCCAGTCGGCCAAAAGTCGGGCCAGCCGCCTTACGGCCTCTTCTAGTTTGGCAAAGCTTGTGGCGTAGGAGACGCGCAACCAGCGCTCGGGCTGGTTCAGGCCGAAATCGTGGCCGGGAACGACGGCCACGCCCGCTTTCTCGAGCAGCATGTCGGCGAAGGCCGAACTGTCCTCGCTAAACCGGCTGCAGTCTAGATAGATATAGAACGCGCCGTCGGGCTCGACCGGGATGCCGAATCCCAGATCGCGAAGAGCCGGGACGAGGAAGTCGCGACGACGTCTGAATTCAGCCTTACGCTCCTCGTAGATCGCCAGGGCCGGCTCGCCAAAGCAGGCCAGCGCCGCATTTTGGGCCAGTGTCGAGGGACAGATGAAAAGGTTCTGGGCGAGTTTCTCGAAGACCGGAACGAGCGCACCTGGCGCGACGAGCCAGCCAAGCCGCCAACCCGTCATATTGAAATACTTCGAGAAGCTGTTGATGACGATGATGTCCTGGCCTGAGGCCTCAGCCAGTTCCAGGGCGCTCCGGGGCGCGCCCTCGTAGGACAGGAGCTGGTAGATCTCGTCGACGATCGTGATCCCGCCCCGCTCCCGGACCACTTCGACGATCCGGCGCAACTCGTCGAAGGCAATCGAGGTTCCGGTGGGATTCGAAGGTGATGCGACGAGCACCCCGCGCGTCGCGGCGGTCCAGTTGTCGCGCACGACCGCCGCAGAGAGCTGAAAGCGCTCGCCAGGTCCGGCCGGGATCAGCCGGGCGGAACCTTCGAACGCGCTCACGAAATGGCGGTTGCATGGGTAGCAGGGATCGGGCATCAGGATTTCCTGGCCGGGATTGACCAGCGCTGCAATGGTCAGCAACAGTGCACCCGAGGCGCCAGCCGTGATCACAATGCGCTCCGGAGCGACCGTAACACCCATGCGGCTCGCATAGAAGTCCGCTATCGCGTGACGGAGCGCGGGCAATCCGAGGGCGGCCGTGTACTGGGAGCGTTGCTCGCGCATCGCCTGGGCCAGGGCCTCGACTACGGGAGGGGGTGCGGTGAAGTCAGGCTCGCCGATGGTCATATGAATGATCGAGCGACCCGCCTTCTCGAGGGCATATGCGCGCTTTTGGAGCTCCATCACGTGGAACGGTTCAATCCGTCGGGTCCGGTCGGCAAGCTCCAGCGCAGAGTTCATGATTGAGGTCGTGGCGAACAGGTCGATGAAAGTCCCAGTGTAGCTCACCAAGCCCGCGGGTTTTGGAAGAGCAACCCCCCAAGCTTTTCGAGGGTGGTCTGATAGAATCCTTGCGAACTCCGATGGCGTCCCAGCCGATCTGGGATAGCCCACCGCGGATCAACACCGAGGAAGACAATCATGTCCGACCGCCTGCGCCAAGCGGCGCTCGAGTATCACGAGTTCCCTCGTCCGGGGAAAATCTCGGTCACCCCCACCAAGCAGCTGGTCAATCAGAGCGACCTCGCGCTCGCCTATTCGCCCGGGGTGGCCGCAGCGTGCGAAGAGATCGTGGCCGATCCGGCCAATGCCTTTCGCTACACGGCGCGGGGCAATTTGGTGGGCGTCATCACCAATGGAACGGCTGTTCTCGGTCTGGGTGCGATCGGGCCCCTTGCAGGCAAGCCGGTCATGGAGGGCAAGGCGGTGCTCTTCAAGAAGTTCGCTGGCATCGATGTGTTCGACATCGAGATCAACGAGCGTGACCCGGACCGGTTGTGCGACATCATCGCCTCGCTCGAGCCGACCTTCGGCGGCGTGAATCTCGAGGACATCAAGGCGCCGGAGTGCTTCTACGTGGAGCGCCAGTTACGCGCGCGCATGAAGATTCCCGTGTTCCACGACGACCAGCACGGCACGGCAATCATCGTCGGTGCGGCCGTGACCAACGGCCTAAAGGTTGTGGGCAAGGACATCAAGGAGGTGAAACTCGTCGTCTCCGGTGCGGGCGCCGCGGCGCTCGCGTGCGTCGATCTCCTTGTCGACCTGGGACTGCCGATCCGCAATATCTGGCTGACGGATCTGGCCGGTGTGGTCTATACGGGCCGGACCGAACTGATGGATCCAGACAAGGAGCGCTTCGCGCAACGCACGTCGCTACGGAGCTTGGCCGAGGTGATCGTCGGGGCGGACTTGTTTCTTGGTCTGTCCGCAGGCGGAGTGCTGACGCAGGACATGGTCAAGTCGATGGGGGACAAGCCGATCATTCTGGCGCTCGCCAATCCGACTCCGGAAATCATGCCTGAACTGGTACGCGAAGTGCGTCCGGATGCGATCATCGCGACCGGTCGCACCGACTACCCGAACCAGGTCAACAACGTCCTGTGTTTCCCCTTCATCTTCCGCGGGGCCCTCGATTCGGGGGCGACGACGATCACGCGAGCGATGGAGATCGCAACGGTCAACGCGATCGCTGAGCTTGCGCGTCAGGAGCAAAGCGACGTGGTGGCCACCGCCTATGGCGTGCACGATCTGGCGTTCGGGCCGGAGTACCTCATTCCCAAACCCTTTGATCCGCGGCTGATCGTCAAGATCGCACCTGCCGTCGCGCGCGCGGCGATGGAGTCGGGAGTCGCCTCAAGACCGATCGCCGATATGGAGGCCTATACCGAGCAGCTGCAACAGTTCGTCTATCACAGCGGCAGCCTGATGAAACCGCTCTTCGCGCTCGCCCGCAAGGCCGACCCCCAAAAGAAGCGCATCGTTTATGCCGAGGGCGAGGAGGAGCGCATTCTGCGCGCCGTCCAGGTGATCGTCGACGAGCAACTCGCCAGTCCCATCCTCGTGGGCCGACCCGAGGTGATCGCGCAACGGATCGCGCGCTATGGGCTGCGCCTAAAGCCCGGTCAGGACTTCACGGTCGTCAATACCGAGCACGACCAGCGCTACCGCGACTACTGGCAGGCCTATCATCGCATGCGGGCTCGCCACGGCGTCACAGCCCAGTATGCGCGCCTCGAGATCCGCCGCCGCAACACCCTGATCGGCGCAATGCTGATGCATTTCGGCGAGGCCGACGGCATGATCTGTGGCACGATCAGCCAGACGAACGTGCATCTGTCCTACATCGACCAGGTTCTGGGCAAGCGATCGGGTGTGAACACCTACGGTGCCATGAACGGTCTCATCCTGCCGGGACGCCAGGTTTTCATCGTCGACACTCATGTCAACGATAATCCGACCGCAGCGCAGCTCGCCGAGATCACCGAGATGGCTGCAGAGGAACTGCGCCGCTACGGGATCATCCCGAAAGTCGCGCTCTTGTCCCATTCGAATTTCGGCACCAGCGACAATCCCTCGGCGCTCAAGATGCGCGAAGTGCTTGCACTGCTGCGCGAGCGCGAACCGGGGCTCGAGGTCGACGGCGAGATGCACGGCGACTGCGCGCTCGACGAGGCGTTGCGTCGCTCCATCCTGCCTGATACGACACTCACGGGTGAGGCGAATCTGCTCGTGATGCCCAACATTGAGGCGGCCAACATCTCCTACAATTTGCTCAAGACTGCCGCGGGCAACGGTATCGCCATCGGACCAATCTTGCTCGGTTGCGCCGCGCCCGTGACGATCCTGACCCCTTCGGCGACGGTACGGCGTATCGTCAACGTGACGGCGCTGATCGTCGTCGACGCGAGCGCGGTGCGCTAGCACGGCTCGGGCGCCGAGATCAGGAGGCGCGCGCGCGGCCCTGCCAGGCCATGCGCAGGCCCGGTCCCAAAACCTCGGGCTTTAGGTACGTTGACAGTCTGGTGCGTCCGAAGAGCCCATCGACCAGGGCTCTCTTCAATGCCGGGGAGGACTCCACCAAATTCAGGAATTCCGCTGTGTTCGCACACGTGAGGCAATGCTGCTGGATCCAGCGGTAGATTCGAAAGCGCAGCGCAAAGCGCCGCGCGAGGCGGCGCCGGTAATCCTCGACGACAGGCTCCATCCGAGGAGCGCGCCGATCCCAGTGGGCGGTCACGGCTTCCACGAGGAACTGCGCCGACTCGAGCGCGTAGTCGATACCTTCTCCCGTGATCGGATTGACGAGTCCTGCCGCTTCTCCGATACACACTCGCGGCGCTCGCCCAGCATGGGCTGGTCTGAAATCGGTTCGTAGCGGATAGGTGCGGATCGCCTCGGTCTGGCGTGCCGTGGCGAGCATGGGGGCCAGAAGGGGGTGTTCTTTGACAAGTTGGGCGAGACGCCTGGCCTGGCGAGTGCCCCCTTGATCGAACACCCCGCAGCCGATATTGGCCGAGCGCGGGCCGGTCGGAAAGATCCATCCGTAGCCCGGCATGTCGACGCCGTCGAAAAAGAGCGTCACATTCTCATCCAATCCCTCGACATCGTCGAAGTAGGTGCGCGCGGCATGTTCGATGAGTGGCTTCTCATCGAGCAATCCGGCCGAACGGAGCAACTGCGATTGCGCGCCGGTCGCCAGCACCGCGAGGTGCGCCTCGGCCACCACGCCCGTCCCGTCCTCGATCAGGCACGACCCGGATTGGGCCACGCGCACCTGGGTGACCTTGATCCCTGGCATGAAACCAGCGCCCGAGCGGACGGCGTGTTCGACGAGCAGATTATCAAGAATCAGCCGGGGAATCACCAGGAGCTCCGAGGGCTGGCTGAAGTCGCGCTCGAACGGGATGGTAAAGCTCTTTGCGGCTCCGCCGCGAATCGTGACGCCGCGATGGGCTTGAGCCTTCGCGAGCACCTCGGGCAAGACGCCCAGGCGCGCCAGCGCCCTGGCCCCTCGGGGCGTGATGCCATCGCCGCAGACTTTGTCGCGCGGAAATTGGCAGCGGTCGATCAGCGCGACCTTGTGACCTCTTTGCGCGAGCAGGGCCGCGCAGCTCGATCCGGCAGGTCCGGCGCCCACGATGGCAATGTCGAAGTCAGGCATGGGCGCGATCATACCGGCTCTTGCTGGGTCTCGGTTTCTCGCGCCGGTACAATACCAAAGATTCCTTCCGACTCCATGCGCCAGACCGTCGCGCAGAATGCGTTCTTGCCCATGCACCGATTCACCGACCTAAAGCGTCGCCTGGCTTTGCTCGCCGTCTTGGCGCTGGCTGTTCTGTGCGCCAATCTCTATTGGTGGCTGATGAGCCGGCCGGTCGAACTGGCCGATGCGCCGAGCGCGCGCATCGCCTGTGTCTCGTACGCCCCCTATCGCAAGGCCGGAGAGACGCCCTTCGATCCGGGCGCGGTCGTCTCCCCCGAGCGGATCGAGGAGGACCTCACGGCGCTGGCGCGGCGCTTCGACTGTGTGCGCACCTACTCGGTCGGCGCAGGCCTGGATCAGGTTCCCGCGATCGCGCGTCGCCACGGCATGAAGGTGCTGCTCGGGATCTGGCTCTCGCGCACCGCTCTGGACAACGAGCGCGAGCTTTCCCGCGGCATCGCAGTGGCCCGGGAGAATCGTGACGTGGTGCGGGCCGTCGTGGTGGGAAACGAAGTGCTCTTGCGCGGCGAGTTGCCGCAGACCACGCTGGCTACGCTCGTAGGCCGCGTGCGCGATGCGACGGGGCTGCCGGTCACCTATGCGGATGTCTGGGAGTTCTGGCTCAAGTATCCCGAGGTGGGCAAGGCGGTCTCGTTCATCACCATTCACATCCTGCCGTACTGGGAAGACGAGCCCGTCGGCGTGGCCGACGCGCTCGTGCATGTGCGCGAGGTGCGCGCGCGCATGCAGGCCGCCTTTCCTGATCGCGACATCCTGATCGGGGAGACGGGATGGCCAAGCGCCGGACGCGAGCGGCGCGAGGCCGTTCCGAGCCGGGTCAACCAGGCGCGCTATGTACGCGAGTTCCTGACTTGGGCTGAGGCCTCGGGCGTGCGTTACAACCTGATCGAGGCATTCGATCAGCCCTGGAAGCGCCGGCTCGAAGGCACCGTTGGAGGCTATTGGGGCCTCTACGACGACGGCCTGGAAGAGAAGTTTCCACTCCAGGGGCCGGTCGTGGAGGAGCCGCACTGGCGCAGAGGAATCCTTGCGGGCCTGGCGCTGGGCGGCGTCTTTCTGGTGGCGGGCGGGCTCTATCTGCGGGCCTCGGTCTGGGCCCTCATGGTGCTCTGGCTTTCCGGCGACGCCCTGGGTGCGACGCTTTATGCCGAACTGCGCCACATGGGTTTCGCCAACCGCGATCTGTGGGAGACCGCCCTGACGGCCTCCTTCTCCCTCTGGGCTCTGGGGTCTGCGACGCTCATCACCTTGGTCCTCGCCCGTTGGGTCGATCGAGCCTCGGACCGAACCCTTCCCCTGCCACTGGCGCTTGTGGCCTGGCGGTCGAGCTTTCGGCAAAGCACCGACCGGCTGGCTCTGGCGCTGGGCGTCGTGCGCTTCGGATGGCTATTTGCGGTGGCGGTGATGGATCTGCTCCTGGTCTTCGATGCACGCTATCGCGATTTCCCGACCTTGGTGTTCATCGCACCGGGGATCGGACTGGGCCTTTGCGCACTCGCCGGTGAAAAGGGCGGTGTGCCGGTCGTCCGGGCACTCGAAGAACGTTTGTGCGCGCTCTGGATCTTGGCGGCTTCGCTGCTGGTTGTCGTGCTCGAGCGGCCGAGCAACACCAGTGCCGACCTGTGGGCCATTCTCGGCATCGGTCTGGCCTGGCTCGCGCTAGACCAGACGCACGCCTCGGGTCGCGCGATCGTGTTGGCTGCGGGCCAGTACCAGGGCGCCGATGCCGATCGCCAGCGCGCCCGGCTCGTAGCAGTACAGGACCAGGGCAGCGCCCCCAACGGCTAGAGCGCAAGCTCCCCAGAGTGCGCGCGGACGCCAGAGGGCCACCATGCCGAGCAGCGCGCTGGCATAGCCCAGCCCATACCAGGCATAGGTCATGATGACGCCGCTGCGTACCGCGCACCACCAGGGCCCGCCACCCTGGTCGCATTGGTGCGCAACTTCGGGTGGTTGGATCATCAAGTAGCGCGCGAGCATCGCCAAGAGCGTGACGCACAGTGCGATAAGCCATGGCGAGAGAATCCGTTTCATGCCCGCATTATCGCACCGAGCAGGGTCTTGCCCTGCAAGGACACCCAGCCCGCGGCCGTGCTAACCTCGCGCACGATGCCCAACGATGCGATCCCACGTGCGACTTCCTGCGCCTGCCCGAAACAGACCGGGCTGCTCCTCTCCGGAGGGGGCGCGCGTGCGGCGTACCAGGTCGGGGTGCTCAAGGCGATTGCAGCGCTGCAGACCGAACGCGCGCAAGCGGCCGGGCTTCCCGAGCTTGGGCGCGCAAATCCGTTCCCCATCGTCGTTGGGACCTCGGCAGGAGCGATCAATGCCACGGCGTTCGCCTCCGCAGCGGATCATTTCCAGGAGGCGGTGGCGCGTATCGTCGAGGTCTGGGAGAATTTTCGGGCCGAGCAGGTCTACCGGTCCGACTCATTCGGGGTGGTAAAGACCGGGGCGCGCTGGCTGACGGCGCTCTCAATCGGCTGGACGGTGCGTAAATGGACGCGCGCCCGACCCAAATCGCTCTTTGACAACGCGCCTCTGTCCGAACTGCTCACGAAGATGATCGACCCTGAGCGTATCGCCGGACTGCTCAAGACACCGGCGCTGCGTGCGCTCGCTGTGACCGTGTCGAGCTACACCTCAGGGCAGCATGTGACGTTCTATCAGTCTTCGCAGCCCATCGAGCCCTGGACGCGCTCGCAGCGTGTTGCGATCCCCGAGCACATCGCGATCGATCACCTGCTGGCTTCCTCGGCGATTCCGTTCGTCTTTCCGGCCAAGGCACTCTCGCTCGGAGGACATCCGGAGTATTTTGGAGACGGCTCGATGCGGCAGCTTGCGCCCATCAGTCCGGCGATCCACCTCGGTGCCGAGCGGATCCTCGTCATCGGTGCGGGCCGCATGCAGGAGCCCGGGGGCATTGTGCCCAAGGGCGAGCCTGCCTACCCGAGTCTGGCCCAGATCGCCGGTCACGCGCTCTCGAGCATCTTTCTGGACAGTCTTTCGGCCGACATCGAACGGCTCCTGCGCATCAACCGCACGCTCGGCCTGCTCTCGGCATCCGAGCGGCGCGAGACCTCGCTGCGACCGATTGAAGTGCTCGTCATCTCCCCCTCACAAAGGCTCGACGAGATCGCCTCGCGTCATGTCGGGAGTCTGCCGCTGCCGGTGCGTGCCCTGCTGCGCGGGGTCGGTGCGACCGATGCACGGGGTGCTGCGCTTGCGAGCTATCTCCTGTTCGAATCCAGCTACACCCGTGAACTGATCGATCTGGGGGTGGCCGACACCATGGCTCGCAAAGCGGAGGTCATCGGCTTCCTGGCGGGTTTGTCACCCAACCCTGTGGCCCATCCGGCCGGCTAAGACTGGGCCGCCGCGCCCCAGACGGCGCTGAGCATGGCGAGCGCGGCAAGCGCTGCCGTCTCGGTGCGCAAGATCCGGTCGCCCAACGAGACGGCTTGGAATGCCGCGGCACGAAGCGCCGCCTCTTCGGCGTCCGACAGGCCCGCTTCAGGCCCGATCACGAGGTGCACGGGCGCCTCGGGCGCGGCCAGCGCGGAGAGGAACTGGCTTGCGCGTGGCGAGGCCCAGAGCCTCACTCCTCCTCTGGGCAGGCTGGCGAGCCAGACCTCGAGGGTGGCCAGTTCATGGATCGGCGGGACGCGATTCCGTCCGCACTGCTCGGCCGCCGCTTGCGCGATGGCCTGCCAGTGGCCGCGTCGGCGCGTTGCGCGCTCGCCAGCCAAGCGAACCACCGAGCGTGTCGTGGCCAGCGGTTGGAGCGCCGCCGCGCCGAGCTCGACTGCCTTCTCCACGACCCAATCCATCTTGTCGGCGGCAGGCAGCCCCTGAGCGATCGTCACGCGGAAGGGGAGTTCGGCCTCGCGCGCGTCGAACCCTAAGGTCTCTGCACGCGCGCTCTTGACCGAACAATCGAGAAGGCGCGCCGGATACTCCCCACCACGACCGTCAAAGAGCGTCACGGCGTCGCCTTGACGCAGGCGCAAGACCGATACCGCATGGTGTGCGACGCCTGCTGGCAAGTCGAACGTCTCCTTTGGGGCGAGGGGCAGATCAACGTAGAAGCGCGGCATGAAATCCGGAACAAAGAGGGGCTCTGGCAGGCAGACGGTGGGTAACAATCCCCCGAGGCGCCCGTGCCCGGGCGATTCTCCGCTGCCTTGACGATCCTGGCAATTCTTGATCCGTCTCGTCACTGTGGTGCTGGTGCGCCCTGCTATGGCGCGTGCCCACCTATGGGGCGTAAGGGGGCGGGTCTGTTAAAATCTCACCATACCTGCCGTGTCCGGTCCCATCCCGTCGGGGTGGCATGCCCGTTCTCTGCTCACCTTGGCGAATCCCACTATGACGCCTGCTTCGACCTCCCGCATGGCCAATGCATTGCGCGCTTTGGCGATGGATGCCGTCCAGAAAGCCAACTCCGGACACCCTGGGATGCCGATGGGCATGGCCGAGATTGCGGTGGCCCTCTGGAAAGACCATCTGCGCTTTAATCCGGCGCATCCCGAGTGGCTCGACCGGGACCGCTTCATTTTGTCCAATGGCCATGGCTCGATGCTGCAATACGCCCTGTTACACCTGACAGGCTACGATCTGCCGATGTCTGAGCTGGAGAACTTTCGCCAGCTGCATTCCAAGACACCCGGTCACCCAGAGCGCGGCATCACCCCCGGAGTCGAGACGACCACGGGCCCCCTCGGACAGGGATTGGCCAACGGCGTGGGTATGGCTTTGGCCGAGCGCCTGCTCGCGGCCGAGTTCAATCGGCCGGGTCTGCCGATTGTCGATCACAGGACCTACGTGTTCGCAGGGGACGGCTGCATGATGGAGGGCATCTCCCACGAGGCCGCGTCGCTGGCGGGCAAGCTGCGCCTGTCCAAGCTGATCGTGCTCTATGACGACAATGGGATCTCAATTGATGGCGAGGTCGTCGATTGGTTTGCGGACGATACCCCGCGCCGCTTTGAAGCCTACGGATGGGAGGTCATCGGACCGGTCGTGGGCCGTGACGTCGCCGCGGTCAGCGCGGCGATCGCGCGCGCGCGCGACGCCCTGCGGCCGACATTGATCGTCTGCAAGACCGTGATCGGCGCGGGCTCGCCCCATCTTGCCGGCACAGAGAAGGCGCACGGATCAGCGCTGGGCACGGCCGAGGTCGCGGCGACCCGGAAGGCGCTGGGGTGGGAGGCACCACCCTTCCAGATCCCAGACGATGTCTATGCGGCCTGGGACTCCAGGGCGCGCGGCGCGGCACTCGAAAACGGCTGGAAGGACCTGTTGGCTCAATATCAGAAGCGCTTTCCAGCCGAGGCGGCCGAGTTCGAGCGCCGCAACCGGGGGGACCTGCCCGAAGACTTTGCGACGGCGGCCGCCCTGCTCGTTGCCGGCACGCTCGAAAAGAAGGAGTCCGTGGCGAGCCGCAAGGCGTCGCTCCTCGCCCTGAACGCGCTGGCTCCGAGACTGCCTGAGCTCTTGGGCGGTTCGGCCGATCTGACCGGCAGCAATCTGACCCAGTGGGAGGGGGCCGTACCGTTGCGCGTGGACGAGGCGCACTTCCAGGCCGGGCACTATGTGAATTACGGCGTACGTGAATTCGGCATGAGCGCGATCATGAATGGCGTGGCCTGCCACGGGGGGCTCATCCCCTTTGGCGGGACCTTCCTGACTTTCTCCGACTACAGCCGCAGCGCCCTGCGCATGGCCGCTCTGATGAAGCTGCGCTCGATCTTCGTTTTCACGCACGATTCGATCGGCCTGGGCGAAGACGGCCCGACTCACCAATCCATCGAGCACGCGTCCAGCTTGCGCCTCATCCCGCATCTGGATGTATGGCGTCCGGCCGACACGACCGAATCCGCGGTGGCCTGGATCGCCGCGCTGCAACGAGTCGATGGCCCGAGCGCCCTATTGTTCTCGCGCCAGAACCTCCCGTATCTTGAGAAGACGGCCGGTCAGGCCCAGGCGATCTCGAAGGGAGCCTATGTGCTTCTCGAGTCCAAAGCAGCGCGCGCGGTCCTGATCGCGACCGGCTCAGAAGTCGGACTCGCCTTGAGGGCCGCCGAGGCGCTCGCCCAGCAGGGAATTGCCGTGCGCGTCGTCTCGATGCCGTCTTCGAGCGTTTTCGACCGGCAGCCCCAGGGCTACAAATCAGAGGTTCTGCCTCCGCACCTGCCGCGTGTGGCCATCGAGGCCGGGGTGACCGATTTCTGGTGGAAGTACGTGCGCGGCACGGGCGCAGTGATCGGCATCGACAGCTACGGCGAGTCGGCTCCGGCCGAGGTGCTCTTCAAGCATTTTCACTTCACGGTCGAGAACGTCGTGGCGACGGTAAAGCACGTCCTGTAGGGGAAAGGCCGCGCTGACGGGTTCCACCGCGGCAAGATTTTTTGGGAGATTGGAATGACCATTCGAGTTGGCATTAACGGATTCGGCCGCATCGGCCGCAATATTCTGAGGGCCCACTATGAGGGGGGTAAGAAGCACGATTTGCAGATCGTCGCGATCAATGACCTCGGGGATCCGAAGACCAACGCTCATCTGACCCAGTACGACACCGTGCACGGCCGGTTCCCCGGCACGGTCGCGGTCGAGGGCGATTCGATCGTCGTCAACGGTGATGCCATCAAGGTATTGGCGCAGCGCAACCCGGCAGAGCTTCCCTGGGGCAGTCTCGGAGTCGACGTCGTGCTCGAGTGCACGGGCCTCTTTACGAGCAAGGAGAAGGCACTCGCACACGTGCGCGGTGGGGCGAAGAAGGTGGTGATCTCCGCTCCCGGAGGCAAGGATGTCGACGCCACGGTGGTCTACGGAGTCAATCACAAAGTACTCAAAGCCTCGGATACCGTCATCTCGAACGCGAGCTGTACGACCAACTGTCTGGCGCCTCTGGTCATGCCCTTGCATCAGAAGATCGGCGTGGTCAACGGTCTCATGACGACGATCCATTCCTACACCAACGACCAGGTTCTGACCGACGTCTATCACGAGGACCTGCGCCGCGCGCGCTCGGCGACGATGTCCATGATCCCGACCAAGACCGGCGCGGCTGCCGCCATAGGCCTCGTCATGCCCGAACTTCACGGCAAGCTCGATGGCTACGCCATCCGCGTGCCCACGATCAATGTCTCTCTGGTCGATCTGTCTTTCATCGCCGCCCGGCCCACCACGGTCGATGAGATCAACCTCATCATGAAGGAGGCCTCCGAAGGCGCCTTGAAGGGTATTCTCGACTACACCAGCGTCCCCCTGGTCTCGGTCGACTTCAATCACAACCCGGCCTCCTCGACTTTTGATTCCACCTTGACCAAGGTCTCGGGCTCGCTCGTGAAGGTGGCGAGCTGGTACGACAACGAATGGGGATTTAGCTGCCGCATGCTCGATACGACCGTTGCCCTCATGCAGGCACGCTAAGCCTCGGAACGGCCGCAAGGCTCGCCTGCTCCTCAACTGTCATTGGCATGATGTTTCCGACATGAAATTTCTCCGCATGACCGACCTCGATCTGAAGGGTAAGCGGGTCTTCATCCGCGCCGATCTGAACGTTCCGCAGGACGAGAGCGGAGGCATCACCGACGACACGCGCATTCGCGCGTCGCTCCCTGCATTCGAGGCGGCCCTGGCGGCCGGTGCGGCGTTGATGGTCGCCACGCACCTGGGTCGGCCGGTCGAAGGGAAGCCGACCCCACTGGATTCGCTCGCCCCCGTGGCCGAGCGCTTGTCGAGGCTGCTCGGTCGGACCGTGCCGCTCATCACCGACTGGGTCGATGGCGTGCACGTCGCCCCGGGGGAGATCGTGCTCCTGGAGAATTGCCGGATCAATCCGGGCGAGAAGAAGAACGACGATGCGCTTGCCCGCAAGATGGCGGCCCTGTGCGACATCTATGTCAATGACGCTTTCGGCGCAGCTCATCGGACCGAGGCGACGACCGTGGGGATGGCCCACTATGCACCGATCGCGTGCGCCGGACCGCTGCTCGCGGCGGAGCTCGATGCGCTCGGTCGGGCGCTATCGAATCCGCGCCGGCCGCTGCTGGCCATCGTCGCGGGCTCCAAGGTCTCGACCAAGCTGACGATCCTGCGCTCCCTGGCGGCCTCGGTGGATCAGTTGATCGTCGGCGGCGGCATTGCCAACACCTTCATGCTGGCCGCAGGATCGCCCGTGGGCCAATCGCTCGCCGAGCCGGGCCTCGTGGGTGAGGCGCGGGCGGTCATGGACCTGATGCATAGCCGCGCAGCCACCGTCCCTTTGCCCACCGATGTCGTCGTCGCCACGGAGTTGAGCGCCAGCGCCCGGGCGCACGCTGTCAAGGCGAGCGAGGTCGCCCCGGGCGAGATGATCCTTGACATCGGAGCCGATACCGCGCGCACGCTGGCCGAGCTCATCGAGGCGGCTGGGACCATCGTCTGGAACGGGCCCATGGGGGTGTTCGAATACGAACAGTTTGCAGAAGGCACGCGGGCGATCGCACAGGCCATCGCCCGCTCGAAGGCATTCTCGATCGCCGGTGGTGGGGATACACTGGCGGCGATCACCAAATTTGGAATCGCTGAGCAAGTCAGCTATATCTCGACCGGGGGCGGTGCGTTTCTGGAATTCCTCGAAGGTCGCCCGCTACCCGCGGTGGCGGCCCTCCAAGCCCGCGCCGGGTGACCCTCGCGGGTCCGCATCAAAGCAGTGATTGGAGCAGCAATGACACGCGCCACCAAGATCGTCGCCACAGTCGGACCTGCCTCGAGCGAGTTTGAGGTTCTGCAGCAGATGGTGCGTGCGGGGGTCGATGTGTTCCGTCTGAACTTCTCCCACGGCACGGCCGCAGACCATCTGGCACGCTCTGAATTGATCCGTCGTGTGGCGCGCACGGCCGGGCGCGAGGTGGCGATCATGGCCGATCTGCAGGGTCCGAAGATCCGCATCGGCAAGTTCGAAACAGGCCGCGTCGAATTGGAGAAGGGTGCGGAGTTCACTCTCGACGCGGCCCTGGAGAGTCCCGGCAATGTCGGACAAGTGGGCCTCGACTATAAAGAGCTGCCCCGCGACGTGCGGCCCGGCGACATCCTATTGCTCAACGACGGACTGATTGTCCTGAAGGTCGAGCGGGTCGAGGGCGAGAAGATCGTCACGACCGTGCGTATTGGTGGTGAATTGTCCAACAACAAGGGCATCAACCGCCAGGGCGGGGGCCTGACGGCTCCGGCGCTCACCGCCAAGGATATGGAGGATATCCGTACCGCCATGGCATTGAAGGCCGACTTCGTCGCCGTGTCGTTCCCGAAGAACTCCACCGACATGACGATGGCGCGCCAGCTGGCCAACATCGCCGGGGCCAGCGCCAAGCACCGGCCGATGATGATCGCCAAGATCGAGCGTGCCGAGGCGATCCCGGAGCTCGCTGCGATCCTGGAAGCCAGCGACGGGATCATGGTCGCACGCGGCGATCTGGCCGTCGAGGTCGGCAATGCCGCGGTCCCGGCCCTGCAAAAGCGCATGATCAAGATGGCCCGCGAGGCGAACAAACTCACGATCACGGCCACGCAGATGATGGAATCCATGATCGTCAACGCGGTGCCGACCCGTGCTGAGGTGTCGGACGTGGCCAACGCGGTCCTCGATGGCACCGACGCGGTCATGCTCTCGGCCGAGACGGCCACAGGTCGTTACCCGGTCGAGGTGGTCGAGGCGATGTCGGCGATCTGTCTGGAGGCTGAAAAATCCTACGAAGTGGCGATCGACAAGGATTTTCTGAACCGCACCTTCACCCGTGTGGACCAGTCGATCGCCAATGGCGCCCTGTTTACAGCCTGGCATCTGCGCGCCAAGGCAATCGCCTCCCTGACCGACTCCGGCTCGACCGCGCTTTGGATGAGCCGGCACAACATCGACCTACCGATCTATGCCCTCACGCCCAACGTGGCCACCCTGCGCCGCCTGGCCTTATTCCGTAACGTGCAGCCGTTCGAACTCGAGCAGCGCGATAACCGCGACAAGGTGCTGAACGCGGCTGAGGATCTGCTGCTCGAACGCGGCGTCGTGCAAAAAGGTGATCTGATCGTGCTGACCGTGGGCGAACCGATGGGACAGCCGGGTGGCACCAATACGCTGAAAATCGTCAAGGTCGGCGAGCGATGAGGCACGACTGCTCGTTGTCGTCTCGGGCAGGACCGAGCCGAAGCTTGGCCTTGTGCCGTGGCTGTGCACCGCATCGAACCGAATCGATCACCTAGGAGAACCAGATGGCACTCGTATCCATGCGCCAATTGTTGGACCACGCGGCCGAGCACGGCTATGGCCTGCCGGCGTTCAATGTCAACAATCTCGAGCAGGTCCAGGCCATCATGGCCGCCGCCGCCGAGATGGACAGTCCCGTCATCATGCAGGCCTCCGCCGGGGCCAGGAAGTATGCAGGTGAAGCGTTCCTTCGACACCTTATCGAAGCGGCCGTCGAGACCTATCCTGATATCCCCGTGGTCATGCATCAGGATCATGGTCAGTCGCCGGCAGTCTGTGTGCAGGCGATGCGTCTGGGGTTCTCCAGCGTGATGATGGACGGCTCGTTGATGGAGGATGGCAAGAGTATCGCCGAGTATGAGTACAACATCGGTGTGACGCGCAAGGTCGTCGACATCGCACACGCCATCGGCGTGACCGTTGAAGGTGAGCTCGGCTGCCTCGGCTCTCTGGAGACGATGCAAGGCGACAAGGAGGACGGCCATGGTGCAGACGGGGCGATGACGCGTGATCAGCTCTTGACCGACCCGGACCAGGCAGCCGATTTTGTCAAGAACACCCAGGTCGATGCGCTGGCGATCGCGATCGGAACGAGTCATGGGGCCTACAAGTTCACACGCAAGCCGACCGGGGACATCCTCGCCATCGATCGGATCAAGGCGATTCACGCGCGGATCCCGAATACGCACCTGGTCATGCACGGCTCGTCCTCGGTACCGCAGGATCTGCTTGAGACGATTCGCGCCCACGGCGGCGCGATGAAGGAGACCTATGGTGTGCCCGTGGAGGAAATCCAGGAGGGCATCAAGTATGGGGTGCGCAAGATCAATATCGATACCGACATCCGACTGGCCATGACTGCAGCGGTACGCAAATACCTGCACGAGAACCCTGAGAAATTCGATCCGCGCGATTTTCTGAAGCCCGCGATGGCCGCGGCCAGGGCCATCTGCAAGGAGCGCTACGAACAGTTCGGCTGTGCCGGACAGGCCTCGCGCATCAAGCCCCAGAGCCTTAGCCGGATCGCCGAGCGCTACAAGAAGGGAGAGCTCTCCCAGACCGTGCAATGAGCCCGACGTACCGGATCCCCTGAAGCCTTCTGCCCGGCGCTGTGCCGGGCCCCGTCCCTTCCTGCCATGACCTCCACCCTGTTCGAGTCGTCCCTGCATTCCCTGCCGCTCATCGGGCGCGGCAAAGTCCGCGAGAACTATGCGCTCGGACTCGACCGCATGCTGATCGTCACCAGCGACAGGCTGTCCGCCTTTGATGTGATCATGCAGGAGCCGATACCGGGTAAGGGTGTGGTGCTGAACGCCATGGCGAATTTCTGGTTCGCAAGGCTCGCCCACGTCGTCCCCAATCATCTGACGGATGTGAACCCGGAATCGGTCGTCGCCTCCGATGAGATCGAGCAGGTGCGCGGTCGCGCCGTCGTGGTGAAAAAGCTCCGGCCGATCCCGATCGAGGCGGTGGTACGGGGCTATCTTGCGGGTTCGGGATGGAAGGACTACCAGGCGCAGGGCGCGATCTGCGGCGTAACCCTGCCCGCGGGTCTGCGCAACGCCGAAAAGCTTCCCCAACCCATCTTCACGCCTGCGACCAAGGCCGAGATGGGCCATCATGACGAGAACATCACCTGGGACCAGATGGCGCACGCAATCGGAGCAGAGTTGGCACGACAGGTCCGCGAAGTCAGCCTCGAGTTATACCGGCAGGCGAGCGAGTATGCCGCCACGCGCGGCATCCTGATTGCTGACACCAAGTTTGAGTTCGGTCAGGACGACAGCGGCAGGCTCGTCTTGATGGACGAAGTGCTCACCGCCGATTCGTCGCGCTTCTGGCCAGCCGAGGAGTACACTCCGGGCAGCAATCCCCCCTCGTTCGACAAGCAGTTCGTGCGGGATTATCTCGAATCGATCAACTGGAACAAGACTGCGCCGGCGCCGCACCTGCCCGAAGAGATTGTTGAGCGCACCGCCGCGAAGTATCGCGAGGCACTGAGCCGCCTG
Organism: Rhodospirillales bacterium; assembly: GCA_903970305.1. Classification (GTDB taxonomy): domain Bacteria; phylum Pseudomonadota; class Gammaproteobacteria; order Burkholderiales; family Burkholderiaceae_D; genus BOG-994. Next base: position 36,765 of record CAJCID010000238.1, read on the forward strand.
ACCGGATAGGGTGCTCACGGGCTTTGGGCCCCGCTGCAGCTCAGGCGTGGGGCGCGAGGGTGTCGCGTTGACAAGACCGTGGTTATCCCGAATCATTCGGGTCTTGGCGAGTCCGGACCCGGCGCCTCCTTAGTACCCTTATAAATTGATCCCAGGATGAGAGGCCTGCCTTACCCCAACGTGTGCGCCCTTGCCGAATTTTCCGGCTGTACCGCCCTCCACCGAGATCAGATGCAATGGGTAGAAGCGATCCCGTCGGACCAGGATCACCGGCCCTGAGTCGACGATGAGTTCCCAGTCTCTTTCCATGGGCGCCATCATCGGCATCATCGCCGGAGTTGTTCTGGTGCTGCTCTTTCTGGCCGTCTTGCTCGTCATCGTACGCCGCGAGTCGAGCCGGGCCAAAGAACGCGCGCTCGAACGCGCCCGAGCCAGTGCAACGCGGCGCCAGGCGTCGGGGCGCTCTGCCTCTGCATGGGAGGGGGCCGATGCGGCACGGGGCGCACGAGATGCACCCCGGCCGCGCGTGGTCGAAGCCGAATTGCCACCGATCACGATGAATACGACCGACTGGGGCACGGGGACGGCCGAGCCGGGCGATACCCAATCGGCACTGATCGCCTCGCAAACCGGCGCCGGCGGAGATGCGGCCGGCGTCTATCGGACGGGCTTTAATCCCTTCTACAAGAGCACCAGCCATATCCAGGTCGAGGAGGTCGCCGACCTCGTCCAGCAGGCCGAGCTGATGGTGACTCTCGAGAACTACCCGGTCGCCATCAGTATGTTGACGCGCCACATTCGCGAGACCGAGAAACCGGTACCGAAGGCGTGGCTGCTCCTTTTCGAGCTCTATCTGAAGACCGGAAGGCGCGATCAGTACGAGAATCTGGCCAAGGGGTTCCGGGCGCTCTTTAACGCGCGCGTTCCGCCCTGGGATACTCAGCTGAGCGACGATGCGCGAGGCCTGGAGTCGTACACCGCGGTCATGGGCAAGCTGCAGCGCCTTTGGGGACTGCCCAGCTGCCGGGATTTCCTCGAATCGCTGCTCTATGACGACCGGGGGGGTGCCCGGGAAGGTTTCACCCTGTCGGCGTATTCAGAGATCCTGTTCCTGGTCGAGATCATCCAGACAGCAGCCTTGCTTGACGAGGAAGAACAAGAGCGCCGCAAGATCGAACTGAAACTGCAGTCGGACCGTCCGCTCTGAAACGACCTGGGCCCTCCCGATGGGGACCAAGGCTCAGTTAAAATGGACGCTTTAGCGAGTAGAGCCCAATGTCCGACGCATCCAAGATGCACCAGAGTGAGCGCGATCCCGTCGTCGGCGTGGTCATGGGTAGTGCAAGCGACTGGGAAGTCATGCGCCATGCAGTCGAGACCTTGCGTGAGTTCGATGTGCCCTGCGAGGCCAGGGTCATTTCTGCGCATCGCATGCCCGAAGACATGCTGGCCTATGCCGCTGCCGCCAGACAGCGGGGCCTTGCGGCGATCATCGCCGGGGCGGGTGGCGCCGCCCACCTGCCCGGTATGGTGGCCTCGATGACCCAGATTCCCGTCCTGGGCGTACCGGTCCCCTCGAAGTACCTGCGCGGCGAAGACTCATTGCTCTCGATCGTCCAGATGCCCAAGGGCGTGCCGGTGGCGACGTTTGCCATCGGCGAAGCCGGCGCTGTCAATGCCGCACTGCACGCGGTGGCGATCCTGTCCCGCCATGATCGCGAACTGTGCGAGCGCCTCGCTGCATTTCGCGCGGAACAGACCGCTGCGGCACGCTCGGCCAAGCTTCCCGAATGATCCGGCAGGTGCCGTCCGCCTCGCCGATCAACCCCATGTTGCCTTCCCCGATACTTCCCGGCGCCTGGCTCGGTCTTCTGGGCGGTGGCCAGCTGGGCCGCATGTTCGCCATGGCCGCGCAAAGCCTGGGCTATCGAGTCGCCGTCCTCGAGCCTGAACCGGATGCGCCCGCAGCGGCGGTCGCGGATCTGCAGATCACCGCGGACTATGACGATCCACGAGGGCTCGAGAGACTGGGCGCCTTGTGCGCTGCAGTCACGACCGAGTTCGAGAACGTCCCTGCGGCGAGCCTCATGTGGCTTGCCGAGCACATCGAGGTCAGTCCGACTGCCGCCAGCGTGGCTGTGGCCCAGGATCGGGGTGAGGAGAAGCGCTTCATAGAGGGCAGCGGCCTTCCGGTCACGCCCTATGCGCTCATCAATCAGGAAAGCGACCTGTCTGGGCTCACCGAATCGATCTGGCCGGGCATTCTGAAGGCGCGCCGCTTCGGCTACGACGGCAAGGGGCAGGCCAGGGTTGAAGGCGAAGAGAGCGCCCGGCGCGCCTTCCGGGAGCTTGGCGGCGTGCCGTGCGTGCTCGAGAAGCGCCTTGATCTCGACTTCGAGATCTCGGTCGTGGTCGCGCGCAGCGCCGATGGCAGTACCGAGTCCTATCCGATCTCCCAGAACACGCATGTGAACGGGATCCTCTCTGTCTCGGCCGTGCCCGGGCCACGCGTGGACCCGGAACTGGCCAAGAAGGCGCGCGCTGCCGCCTTGCACCTGGCAATGCGCCTCGAGTACGTCGGGGTTCTCTGTGTGGAGTTCTTCGTGGAGAGGAACGGAACCCTGCTGGTCAACGAGATTGCGCCCAGACCGCACAACAGCGGTCATTACAGCATCGATGCCTGCGCCTCCAGTCAGTTCGAGCAGCAGGTCCGTACGCTCGCTGGACTGCCCCTGGGTAGCACGCGCCAGCATAGTGCCGCGGTGATGCTGAATCTCTTGGGCGATCTCTGGTTCGACCGCGAGGGAAAGGGCCCAAGCGAGCCGGACTGGGCGGCCGTACTCCGCTATCCCGGCGCGAGGCTCCATCTGTACGGTAAGCGGGAAGCGCGACCGGCCCGCAAGATGGGCCATCTGACCGTCGTCGCCGAAGATCCGGCAAAGGCCAGGGAGGAGGCACTCTCGATCGCTGCCCTCTTGGGCATTGCTCCCTGGTAGGGCTCGCGCCGCATGCGCAGCGAAGCTCCAGCCGCGCCGACCCCGTCGGCTGCCGAAATAGAGAGGGCCGTCGCGCGCCTCAAAGAGGGGGGACTCGTCGCCTTTCCCACCGAAACAGTCTACGGTCTGGGTGCGGACGCGCGCAATCCGGCCGCGGTTTCACGCATCTTTGCGAAGAAGGACCGACCCCGCAATCACCCCTTGATCGTGCATCTGGCAGGGCCTTCTGGCCTTGGCTACTGGGCCGAGAGCGTGCCCCAGGTCGCAGAGCGGTTGATCGCAGAGTATTGGCCCGGACCCTTGACCCTGGTCCTAGGACGCCGAGCCGATGTGCCACTGGAGGTGACCGGTGGGCAGGACACGGTCGCGCTGCGTTGTCCCGCGCATCCCGTCGCGCGCCTGCTCCTGGCCGGATTTGAGCAGGGCCAGCCCGGTGCGGGTCTTGCCGCACCTTCTGCGAACCGCTTCGGACGGATCAGTCCGACGACCGCCGCCCACGTCCGGGAGGAGTTTGGCGAGTCGGTGATGATCCTCGACGGCGGTCCGGCCGAGGTGGGGATCGAATCCACGATTCTCGATTTGTCCAGGCTCGATTCCGTAGGTCCGGTGCTTCTGCGGCCTGGCGCGATCAGCCTCGACGAGATTGCCTGCTGCCTGGGCGCCGCGGTCGGCCATGCCAGTGAGCACGCCCACGGGCCGCGCGTGTCGGGTGGCCTTCTCGCCCACTACGCGCCACGGGCAAGGCTCCGCCTCGTGGCTGCAGGCGATCTGGCCCGAGCCTCCGCAGATGTCGCCGTCTGGTCTTATTCGTTGCCCCAAAAGCAAGCTCACCCGGCGTGGCTCGCGGCGCCTCACGATCCGTTGGGTTATGCGCGCGAACTCTACGCGGTCCTGCGCCAGTTCGACGCGGCCCGGACAGCCGAGATCTGGCTGGAAGCCCCGCCCAAAGGCCCGGCTTGGGAGGCGATCTGGGACCGTCTGGAGCGCGCGGTAGCCGGCTCCGGTCAAGGCTGAACTCGTCGAGGCTAAGCGAGAAGCGCGCCCCGTGCGAGGCAGACCGCGACGACGAGGACGACGATTGCCAGCGGCGGCCACCTCCCGCCGATCAGGGCGAGCGCGCCACACAGGGCGACGACGCCATCCCAGGGCTGCCCGATCGACTGCACCAGTAACGGATTGATCCAAGTGGCCAGGAGCAGGCCAACGACTCCCGCGTTCAATCCGGCGAGCGCCCGATGCATGCCTCTTGCGCGTTGCAGGAAGTCCCAGAGTGGGGGTGCCGCAAGGACCAGCAAGAACGACGGCGCAAATATGGCGAGGACGGCGATGAGCCCTCCCCAGACCCCGTTCGGCGGCTCATGAGCGGCGCTGCCGAGATAGCCGGCGATCGTGAAGAGGGGGCCAGGGAGCGCCTGCGCAGCCCCATAACCGGCCAGCAATGTGCCATCCGACACCAGTCCCGCATGGACGATCGAGGACTGCAACAGCGCAAGGACGACGTGCCCCCCACCAAAGACCAAGGCCCCGATCCGGAAGTAGGTGTTGAATTCGCGCAGCTCCGCTTCAGGCCAGCTCGCTGCCGCAATGGGCAGCACGACGAGAAGCAGAACGAGCAATCCGATCGCCCACAGGCCCGCTTTCGCCCGACCGGTTGGTCGTGGGTCGGTTTGCGGGGCGCGCTCACGCGCAATAACGAGAAAGCCCAGTCCCCCTGAAAGGAGCATCAGGCCAAGCTCGGCGACGGGGCTCGTCCAGAACAGGGCCGCGCTCGCCACCGCCAGAGCAATGAGGCGGCGCGGCGCATCCGGGCACAGGCTCGTCGCCATTCCAAGGAGGGCCTGGGCCACGATCACGACGGCGACCAAGGAGAAGCCATGGATGAGGTCGGCGTTCAGGCTGTGCCGCGCCTGCCCCGTCCAGCATCCCAGGCTGATCATGATGAAGGCCGAAGGCAGGGTAAACGCAATCCAGGCCACGAGGCATCCTGCCCATCCTGCCCGGCGCAGTCCAAGCGTCATGCCCACCTGGGTGCTCGTCGGGCCGGGAAGGGTGTGGCACATCGCGACGATCGCCGCATAGCTTGCCTCCCCGAGCCAGTGACGTCTGACGACGAACTCGTGACGAAAATACCCCAAGTGCGCGATCGGTCCGCCAAAGGACGTCAAGCCCAGCTTCAGAAAGACGAGGAAGATCTCGAGAAGGACGAGCGGACCGGCGGCTGCGGATCGGTCCGCTTGGGCTCGCGCCGGGTCGGCTGCCATGCGCGCTGCGGTGCCTGCCTAGTCCCGAGTCAGCCAAGAGGGCCTCGTCGGCTGACGCGCGCTCGCGCCAAGGCGGGACCTCTTGGTCACTGGAACGCCTGGATTCCCGTCTGCGCGCGCCCGAGAATGAGCGCGTGGATGTCGTGCGTGCCTTCATAGGTGTTGACCACCTCGAGATTCACGAGGTGACGGATCACGCCGAACTCGTCGGAGATGCCGTTGCCACCCAGCATGTCGCGCGCCAAGCGCGCCACGTCAAGCGACTTGCCGCAGGAGTTGCGCTTCATGAGCGAGGTGATCTCAGGTGCTGCGCTCCCCTCATCTTTCATGCGGCCCAGACGCAGGCAGCCCGCCAGCCCGAGCGTGATCTCGGTCTGCATATCGGCGAGCTTCTTTTGAATCAGCTGGTTGGCCGCCAGGGGGCGACCAAACTGTTTGCGATCGAGCACGTACTGGCGTGCGGTGTGCCAGCAGAACTCGGCCGCACCCAGGGCACCCCAGGCGATCCCGTAGCGCGCCGAATTCAGACAGGTGAAGGGACCCTTTAGACCGCGAACCTCGGGAAAGGCGTTCTCCTCCGGACAGAAGACGTTGTCCATCACGATCTCGCCGGTGATGGACGAGCGCAGGCCCACCTTGCCATGCACGGCCGGTGCCGACAGCCCCTTCATACCCTTCTCGAGAATGAAACCGCGAATCGCTCCCTCGTCATCCTTGGCCCAGATGACGAAGACATCGGCCACTGGCGAGTTCGTGATCCACATCTTCGCGCCCGAGAGCGAATAGCCGCCCGGGACTTTCCTGGCGCGCGTGATCATCGAGCCTGGATCGGAGCCATGATTGGGTTCGGTCAAGCCAAAGCAGCCAATCCACCGGCCTGCAGCCAGCTTGGGAAGAAATTTCTGACGCTGCGCCTCGGTACCGAACTCGAAGATGGGGACCATGACCAATGACGACTGCACGCTCATCATCGACCGGTAGCCGGAGTCGACATATTCGACTTCGCGGGCGATGAGACCATAGGCGACGTAGTTCAGTCCCGGTCCTCCATATTCCGTGGGGATGGTCGGACCCAGAAGACCGATCTCGCCCATCTCCGGAAAGATGGCCAGGTCGGTCTTTTCGTGGCGGAACGCCTCGAGGATGCGCGGTGCAAGGCGATCTTTCGCGTAGGCCTGGGCCGCATCGCGCACCATGCGTTCGTCCTCGCTCAATTGCTGGTCGAGCAACAGCGGATCGTCCCACTTGAAGCGGGCCTTCAGTGCGGCAGATTGATCGGGAGCGTTCATGGCTTTGGGACCGTTTGGAAAGGCGGCTGGCTCGCGAGAGCGAGATCCGTAGATTGTGCGCTGTGCCAGGCAGGAGCGCGACATTGCTACTCTTGTGAATCCTTATTCTAGTCCGGAACGACCGCGGTTGCTTCGATCTCGAGACGGGCCCGGTCTTCGATCAGGGCGCTGACCTGGACTGCCGTCATCGCCGGATAGTGCCGGCCGATGATCTCGCGATAGAGCAGCCCCAACTCCGGTCCAAGCGCGAGGTATTCCCGCTTATCGAGCACATACCAGGTCAAGCGGGCGATATGGCGCGGCTTGGCCCCTGCCTCCTCGAGCACCAGAACGATATTCGTGAGCGCCTGGCGCGCCTGATCGAGAAAGCGATCGCTCTCGAACTCCTGGGCCGCGTTCCAGCCGATCTGGCCGGCAACGCAGACGATCGTGCCGCGGGCGGCGATGCCGTTGGCATAGCCGCGTGGTTTGGCCCAATGGGCCGGTTGGAGGGTTTTCACAGGTCGGTCCGCACCTTCCAGAGTTCGGGAAACAGCACCACATCGAGCATCTTGCGCAGATAGGACACCCCGCCTGTTCCGCCTGTGCCGCGCTTGAACCCGATGATGCGCTCGACGGTGGTCACGTGGCGAAAGCGCCACTGCCGAAATGCATCCTCGAGGTCGATCAACTCCTCGGCGAGCTCATAGAGGGCCCAGTACCGATCCGGGTCGCGGTAGACGCAAAGCCAGGCCGCCTCGACCTGTTCGCTAAAGGCGTACGGCTCGGACCAGTCACGTTCACAGCGGTCGAGCACAAAGCCGCGCCGGGCGAGGAGGCGCAAGGCCTCATCGTAGAGCGAGGGCGATTCAAAGGCATCCTTTAAGTACACGGTGAGTTCGGGCCGGTGCGCGTGGGGCTTGAGCATTGCGGCATTCTTGTTGCCCAGCAGGAACTCCACCTCCCGATACTGCCAGGACTGGAAGCCCGAGGACGATCCGAGATAGGGGCGCATCTTGCTGTACTCGGGTGGAGTGAGCGTGGACAGGACGTCCCAGCTGTGCACCAACTGTTCCATGATGCGTGACACCCGTGCGAGCATCTTGAAGGCGGGGGACAGATCGTCGGTGGCGATGGCCCCGCGCGCGGCCCTTAGTTCATGCAGCATGAGTTTCATCCAGAGCTCGCTCGTCTGATGCTGGATGATGAAGAGCATCTCGTTGTGATCGCCCGAGCGCAGATGCTGGGCATCGAGCACGCGCTCCAGATCCAGATAGTCGCCGTAGTCCATCTGATCGGTGAAGTCGGTCTTCGCGCCTTCCTTTGCCGGGTCGGTGCTCATGTGACCGCTGCCTTCTCGTGATACTCGATCCGATCCCACGCCCGCGTCTCGAGAAGTTCAAAGAGGATCTGGACGGCGTCCCAGACATCGGCAAAGCGCGTGTAGAGCGGGGTGAATCCAAAGCGCAACAGATTGGGTGCGCGAAAATCGCCGATGACTCCGCGAGCGATGAGCGCGCGCATCAACGCGTAGCCACCGGCGAGCTCG